>CAJJWN010000010.1 GCA_905196835.1 uncultured Prevotella sp.
GGAATGCCCAATGCGGCTTCAACAAGTAAAGCCGTGTTAGTGGTGACAGGGCGGCGGCAATTCAATATGTCGTTCAGCACTTTGTATGAAATGCCGATTTCTTCCGCCAGTTTTTTTTGTGAAATGCCCCGGTATTCTATTTCTTCTTTAAGCAGCTCGCCCGGATGCGTAGGCTCTGACGGCTCAAGGTTGTTGGCAATCATTCTGGGGTCTGTTCCTTTAATCGTAACCATGGCACATTATTTATAATGGTTTGATAATTCCAATATGTTGCAGATGTAGATTGTTGTTTCGGCTTCTTGGTTTGACACGGTGAACTCAATTCGGTATTGGTCGTTTACTCTTATCGAGGAAATGCCGGCCTTGTCGCCTTTCAACACCTCATAATTCAATGAGTGTATGGCAAGCAGCTCTTCAACGTTCAATGCGTGTTTGAGCGTGTCTATGCGTTTTTGGTATCGCTTTACTATGTCTGGGCGGAAGCGGTGCTTCTTGTCGCCTTTCCCCGTTTCGTATAGTTCACGCAGATATTCCTTGTCGAAAGTTACAATCATGCCTTTCTTGTTTACAAGTGCAAAGTTAATGATTTTTTTTGTAATGTCCACCAAAATGACGGACTTTTTAATCGTTGTTCTTGTTTGTTGGCGACGTAATGAGCCGTGGCTGCTTGCCTTTTTCTATTTTCTTTTTGTGTTCTTGTGTGGGGGTGTTGGTTTGTAAAAATGAAAACGCCCTGAATTATGCAAATTCAAGGCGTTTCGTTTGTAATTCCGTAAATCATTGAAAATCAATGTCTCCTTGCGGAGAGAGAGGGATTCGAACCCCCGGTGCCTCTCAGCACGACGGTTTTCAAGACCGTTGTAATCGACCACTCTACCATCTCTCCTGTTGTCGGGAAGACAAGCTTTGTGTTCAAAAGCGAGTGCAAAGGTAGTCAGATTTTTTCATACGGCCAAATTTTTTGCGATATTTTTGCATCTGTGCCGTATTTCATTTAGTAAAGCGGCGCGGCTTGTCTGCGTTCGGTTGCCGCCATGTTTCGGGATGTTCTGCGGCTGTCTTTGTAACGTATTGATTTCCAATGCGTTGTAAAAGGCCGTCTTTTAGCTTGCGAAAGACGGCCTTTTATGCGGCAAAAGATGGTCTTTTACACGGCGAAATGCCGCCAATTGGAAAACTGTAGTTTTGCCTTGTGTTTGCGTAAGGCGCATTTGGCTGCCCCGACGTTTTGCAGTGACGCGCAAAATGAGTAATTTTGCAGCATGATTTATCCAAAGACTTTTGAAAGCAAGCTGGGCTTTGACGAGGTGCGCACGCTGCTGCGCGAGCGTTGCCTGAGCACGTTGGGCAAGGACATGGTTGACGCCGTGGCCGTATCGGGCGACGCCGCAGTGATAAACGAGTGGCTGGCGCAGGTGCGCGAGTTCCGCCGTTTGCAGGAAGAGGCCGACGACTTCCCCCTGCGTTACTTCTTCGACGTGCGTGAGGCCGTGGCTCGCCTGCGCCTCGAAGGCACTCATCTCGACGAGGCGGAGCTGTTTGACCTGCGCCGTTCGCTCGACACAATTTGCGCCATCGTGGCCTATCTTAACCGCGACGGCGGCGAAGAGGGCGGGGCGGAGGCATGGCCTTATCCCGCGCTCCACCGCCTCACGGAGGGCGTGCAGACTTTTCCGCAGATAGTGCAGCGCATCGACCAGATACTTGATAAGTTCGGCAAGGTGAAAGACACGGCGTCGCCTGCGCTGGCGGACATACGCCGCGAGCTGGCGCGCACCGAGGGCACAATATCGAAGACGCTGTATTCCATACTGCGCTCGGCGCAGAGCGAGGGGTTGGTTGACAAGGACGTTACGCCCGCAATGCGCGACGGCAGGCTGGTAATACCCGTCAGTCCCGGCCTGAAACGCCGCATCCGAGGCATCGTGCACGACGAGTCGGCATCCGGCAAGACCGTCTTCGTTGAGCCGGCCGAGGTGGTTGAGGCCAACAACCGCATACGCGAATTGGAGTCGGAGGAGCGCCGCGAAATCATACGCATACTCACGGAATTTGCCAAGCAGGTGCGTCCCTACGTCGCGCCGATACTCAATTCGTACAAGTTTCTTGCAAAAATAGACCTTATCCGCGCCAAGGCAGAGCTGGCGCGGCTCATCAAGGGCATCGAGCCTGACGTTGAGGCATATCCTCATATCGACTGGATTAGGGCCTGCCACCCCTTGCTCGCCCTCTCGCTCGAGAAGCAGGGCAAGGCCGTGGTGCCGCTCGACGTTATGCTGACGCAGCAGAAGCGCATACTCATCATCTCCGGCCCTAACGCCGGTGGAAAGTCGGTGTGCCTGAAGACGGTAGGCCTTGTGCAGTACATGTTGCAGTGCGGACTGTCTGTCCCCGTAGGCGAACGCTCGCGCATGGGCGTGTTTGGCAACATATTCATCGACATAGGCGACGAGCAAAGCATAGAGAACGACCTCAGCACGTACTCCAGCCACCTGATGAACATGAAGCAGATGATGCGCCATGCAGACGACTCGACGCTGCTGCTCATCGACGAGTTCGGCACGGGAACAGAGCCGCAAATAGGCGGAGCAATAGCCGAGGCCGTTCTGAAGCAATTTTGCGAGCGTGGCGCATACGGCGTGATAACCACCCACTACCAGAACCTGAAGCACTTTGCCGACACCCACGGCGGCGTTGTAAACGGCGCGATGCTGTACGACAGGCAGCAGATGCAGCCCCTGTTCCAGCTCTCCATAGGTCAGCCGGGCAGCTCGTTCGCCATTGAAATCGCCCGTAAAATCGGACTGCCCGAGGCCGTTATCCGTGACGCGAGCGACATTGTGGGCAGCGACTATATACAGAGCGACAAATACTTGCAGGACATCGTGCGCGATAAACGCTACTGGGAGAACAAGCGGCAGACCATACACCAGCGTGAGAAGAGCCTCGAACAGACCATTGCCCGTTACGAGAACGAGGTGAAGGAGCTTGAGCAGAGCCGCAAGGACATACTCGCCAAGGCCCGTCAGCAGGCCGAAGAGCTGCTTGCCGGCAGCAACCGCATCATTGAAAAGACAATAAAGGAAATACGCGAGAGCCAGGCCGAGAAGGCGGAGACCAAGAAAATACGCGAGGAACTGGAAGCCTTTAAGGCTGGAATGAAGGACATCGACACCGCCGCCAACGATGAACTGATAGCCAAGAAGATGCGCCAGATACAGGAGCGGAAGGCTCGCAGGGAGAAGAGGAAGCAGGACAAGGAGAATGAAAAATTAAAAATTAAAAATGAAAAATCCAATAGTCAGGCCGATTCTTCACTCTCAACTCTTCACTCTCCACTCTCTCCGGGCGACACGGTGCGCATAAAGGGCTTGACTACGGTGGGCAAAGTGGAGAGCGTGGACGGCAAGATGGCGACGGTAATCTTTGGCGACATGCGCACAAAGATGCGCGCCGAGCGGCTTGAAAGGGCTGAAAAGCCCAAGCAGGAGGAGCCGAAAGCGTATGTCAATGTGAGCCGCGAGACGCGCGAGGCGATAGATTCGCGCAAGCTGAACTTCAAGCAAGACCTTGACGTGCGCGGTATGCGCGGCGACGAAGCGATAACCGCCGTCACTTACTTCATCGACGACGCCATACTCGTAGGCATGAGCCGCGTGCGCATTTTGCACGGTACGGGCTCGGGCATACTGCGCCAGCTCATCCGCCAATACCTTGCCACGGTGCCCAATGTGGTGTCGTTCCGCGACGAGCATGTGCAGTTCGGCGGAGCGGGAATTACCGTGGTAGACCTTGAATGAAGGTGAGAAGGTGAGAAAATGAGAAGGTGAGAACATTGTATAAATGCTTTGTTGTGTTTTCTCACCTTCTCATTTTCTCACCTTCTCACCTTCAATAGTTTCTTCCGCCGCCATGTCCCAATCCTCTTCTTCCGGCAGCCGGTACTTCACGGCGTGGTCTTTCAAGTATATTTTGTTCAGCGTGTAGGCGAGCGACTCCAACGTCTGTTCACGCACTTTGGGCTTCAGCTGGCATTCCCACACGGTTATGCAGTGCCAGCCCATGCGCGCCAGGGCCTGCTGCTCCTCGCGGTCGCGGCGGCGGTTGCGCTCGATTTTGGCACGCCAGAAGTCTGTGTTAGTCTTCGGCAGGTGGAAAGTGGGGCAGTCGTGTCCGTGCCAGAAGCATCCGTTTACGAATATGCACGTGCGGTATTTGCGCAGTACGAGGTCGGGATGGCCGGGCAGGCGCGGGCTGTTGAGCCTGTACCTGAAGCCGCAGGCGAACAGGTATCGGCGTACAATGAGTTCTGGACGCGTGTCCTTCGACCGTATCGCGGCCATTATTTTGCTGCGTTTTTCCTTTGAAAATAAGTCCATGCCGGTTGCGGAGTTACACCTTATTATATATGCGCAGTGCGGGGCTTTGGCGAAAATATGGTTTTGTTGATGATGCGGTTGTTGTAACTGCAACGTGGGGAAACAAAAAATGGAAACACTTATAGTGCCCCCACGCCTTGATGTATATAATGAATTGTGTTGTGAGCCTCTTGTCGGATTCGAACCAACGACCCCGAGATTACAAATCACGTGCTCTGGCCAACTGAGCTAAAGAGGCGGGTGGGCAAGCTACTTGCATCGCGCCGCTACAACCAACTACCTTTGCTGTGTTCCCACCCTGGAGGATTCGAAGGGAGCTAGCCGTACAAGACTTGCCCGTCTTAGCGGCTGCAAAGGTAATAAAAAGTATGCACATAAGGCGTATGCGGCTGCGGCTTTTACTCGTTTTTTAACTTATTTTCAAAGTAGGGTGCTGCTGGCGGAGTAAAAATACGTGACAATTTATTTTTGTGTTATAGGTTTGCGGCAGCGTGCTGTCTTTACGTTTTTAGGTTGAAATGTAAAGGTTGAACCTTTGTTTTGCTATATGTGCTTTGCAATTTCAGGGCAAAACATACGTGTGAAGACCGCCAACCTGGATGCGGAAGACAGCCTTCAGCAATGCCAAAGGCCGTCTTTCGTGTTGCCAAAGGCCGTCTTTTGCATGGATGTTGATGTCTATATGTTTCATATATGGCCGTAATTTTCTGTCTGTCAGACGGTTATGAAAAACGTCGAAAAACGCCGTTTTTCTGGTCGAAAGTGCGTTCTTTTCCTGCCGTGGCTGTTCTGGAGGCGTTAAGTTGATAGATTGCCACCACACGGAATGCCTTGTTATTTTCATTAATTAACACATAAGCCGTCTTCGTCAGTTTGTCTGTTGTAGCGGTGAAGTCGGCGTTGCGTGTAACATATTTTAAGCTGTTGTTACCCGGTTAATTTATTAAAATACCGAGAGTTCGGTATAAGTAATAACCCTTCTAACAAGAGTACAGTTATTTGTTTTTTCGTTCCAAACAGTCGGTTGGTAATTGTCATTCCGCGTCGGAGCGCGGAACTGAAAGTCGCCGTTAAGGCAATGACAATTACCGGCTGACCGCTTGAAGTGAGATTATTTACACGTATCCTTATGCCAAACTCACATTATAATAGGTGTAGCAAGGGTTCGTCGCTGTTGATTTTGTTTCGTTTCAGATACAAATTTGTTATACATGCGGTATTTATTGTGTATAATTTGACCGCTGGAAATAGTCGGAATTTGTGTTAATTAGCCTGGAATTGTCTCAAAATTCGCTTAAAATGGCTTTATTTTTAATATTTGAGACATATTGAAATGTCGATGAAACAAATAATAATTAAAAATCAAATAAAATCTTATACTTTTGCGAAAGTGAAATTATATTTACCTTAAATAACTTAATTAAACAACCAAAACATGAAACACTCTATTAAAGTTTGCAAAACCCTCGGTTTGCTTATACTCATGAGCGTCTTCCCGTTGGTGGCGATGGCTCAAGGGTCGGCTATTACCGTGAAAGGGCAGGTCACTGACGACCAGGGACCTATCATTGGAGCGACTGTAAGGGAAAAAGGTACTAAGGCTGTTGCCGTTACCGACATTGATGGTAATTATACCATTAAGGTAAATCCCGGAGCCACTCTTACGTTTACCTACCTTGGTTATCAGAATAAAGAGGTAAACGTGGGCAACAAGACGCAGGTTGATGTCGTGATGGTGTCTGACGCCCAGGCGTTGAGCGAGGTGGTGGTCGTAGGTTACGGCCAGATGAAGCGCTCTGACGTCACCGGCTCGGTAGTCTCGGTCAACTCGGAGCAGATTGAGCGTGCCGTTCCCACCAGTATCGACCAGGTGCTTCAGGGCCGTGCCGCCGGTGTGCAAATCCAGGCTAACTCGGGTACTCCGGGCGCGAACACCAGTATCCGCATCCGCGGTATCAGCTCGCTCAACTCAACCAACCAGCCGATTTTCGTCATCGACGGCGTTGTTGTTGAGCCGCAGAGCACCGACACGAACGACCCCCTGTCAAGTAACAACCCCTTGGCAAGCATCAACCCGAGCGACATCGTGTCGATGGACGTGCTCAAGGACGCCTCCGCCACCGCTATATATGGTGCGCGCGCGGCCAACGGTGTCATCATGATTACCACGCGCAGGGGTAAGGCCGGCGAGGCTACTATCACCTACGACGGTTACGTGGGCTGGCAGGAAATGGCCAAGAAGCTCGACATGATGAACTTGCGCGAGTACGCCATACATCACAACGCACGCTCGGAGCAGGACATCTTGGAGGCGAGCGACGCCTTTGTAAATCCTTCTGCCCTCGGCAATGGTACCGACTGGCAGGATGCTTTGTTCCGCAGCGCGCTCATGACGAGCCACAACATCTCAGTAACCGGCGGCTCTGACCGTGCCACCTATTCTATTAGCGCTGGTTATCTTAACCAGGACGGTATCGCCATCGGCTCCGGCTTCAAGCGCCTTACGCTGCGCGGCAACACCGACGCGCAGGTGAAGAAGTGGCTCAAGGCCAGCCTTAGCTTCTCTCTCACCGACTCCAAGCAGGAGGTAGGAGCCGACAACAACATCATCATGAACGCCTTGCAGCAGCAGCCTTCGGTTGCGGTAAGGAGCGCCGACGGCTCTTTCGACGGCCCGGATGATGTCTACATGCCTGTCAACGCCGTGGCTCTTGCCGAGATGCGCGAGAACTACAATAAGAAGATGAACTTCCGAATAAACGGCAGTCTTGAGGCTACATTATATAAAGGTCTTACGTTCAAGACCGAACTTTCGGCCGACTACAACCTTAACAAATTTTATTACTACGAGCCGGACTATACCTTCGGCAAGCTGGAAAACAATACCCGCACGGGCCGTTGGACCAAGACCGATACGAAATATTGGTCATGGCGCAACATCCTGACATACCAAAACACATTTGCGGAGAAGCACGCTGTCAATGTAATGGTGGGTCAGGAAATGAGCCAGTCGCACTGGGAAAACCAGGTAAGCACGGCTACCGGCTTCCTCACCAACAGCACCCACGACCCTTCGGCGGGCGACATTACAGCCTCGACGGGTAACGGTACGCAGAACGACAACTCCATCTTCTCTTACTTCGGGCGCGCGTTCTATTCTTATGACGACCGCTATCTCGTTACGGCAACACTACGCCGCGACGGTAGCTCGCGCTTTGCCAAGGGCAACCGCTGGGGTTGGTTCCCGTCGGCGGCACTCGCTTGGCGCGTGTCAAACGAGAAGTTTATGGCTAAGACAAGCAACGTTATCAGCAACTTGAAGCTCCGTCTCGGCTGGGGTTCTACCGGTAACCAGAACGTTTCAGACTGGGCTTACATGGCTATGCTCTCATCCAAGAGTACACCATGGGGCACCGGCGTGCTCAACGGCAATACTCCCAACCCTGACTTGAAGTGGGAGACAACTACATCGTGGAACGTTGGTTTTGACCTCAGCCTCTTCCGCAACCGCATCGAGTTCATATTCGACTGGTACTATAAGAAGACTGACGACCTGCTCTTGCAGCTTCCGTTGCCGGCCTACATAGGTTCTTACGGACAGGGCGCCGCCTCCAATCCTTGGGGCAACGTCGGTTCGATGAGCAACCAGGGCGTCGAGATGACGTTGAACACGGTCAACATCGACAAGGGCGGCTTCCAGTGGCGTTCAAGCTTCACTTTCTCGCTCAACAGGAACAAGGTAATCAGCCTTGACACCGAGAGCGCGTCTATCGACAAGACGTTCCAAATCGGTTCCGATGTGCTCACCGTTACACGCACCGTCGAGGGCAAGCCCGTCGGCCAATTGTACGGATATAAGGTTATCGGACGCTTCGACAAGGCTGAAGACTTTTATTACAAGGATGCCAACGGAGTGGTTAAGCCTGTGGCGATACCCGAAGGCAGCACCATCAGTGAGAGCGGAACATGGATTGGCGACTACATCTTTGCCGACATCAACGGCGACGGTGTCATCAACAACCAGGACTGCACGTTCATCGGCGACCCGCAGCCCGACTTCACTTACGGTATCGGCAACACCTTCTCTTGGAAAGGATTTGACCTCTCCATCTTCTTCAACGGCAGCTATGGCAACGACATTCTCAACCTTACCGGGCGTGAACTTTCTGACGTCCGCGTGAACAGCAACCTGCTGAAGGAATGCGCAGGCTATGCCAAACTTGGCGTTATCGACCCCAACCTGCCTGACAACGACTTCCGTAACCTGTATGTTACCAATCCTAACTCGCGCCTGCCGCGTCTCAGCGCGTCTACTACCAACGCCAACAACCGCGTCAGCGACCGCTACGTGGAAGACGGCTCGTATATCCGTTTGCAGAACATATCGTTGAGCTATACGCTCCCGAAGTCTCTCGTTACGAAGCTGAAGTTGCAGAATGTCAAGGTGTACATGAACTTGCAAAACGTTTATACGTGGACCAATTACAGCGGTTATGACCCCGAGGTCGGTGCAATGTATGGCGATGCGCTCATGACCGGCGTTGACTATGGCCGCTACCCGTCACCGCGTATCTATACGTTTGGTCTCAACATCTCGTTCTAATGCAGCGTGACAAAGGAAAAATCAAGATAACATCATATATTTAGAAAACAATGAAAACCAAGATATATTTATTCGGTTCGCTCCTGGCTGTCGGATTGTTGACTACTTCATGCGCCGAAGATTTCCTCGACCAGGAGAATACTACCAGCCCCAATGCCGAGACCTTCTTCAACAGCGACGAGGCCATCGACCAGGCAATGTATCCGCTTTACAACTATGTGTGGAACAGCTTTAACGACAAAGGCTATTACGGCATGGGCGACGGAAGGGCCAACAACATAACGGCGCAATACTCTGACTACATCTATCCCTATACCAACTTCAACGAGACATCGCTAAGTCCTGGTCTGCAAGATGCTTGGGGAGCGCTTTACTCTGTCGTTGCGCAGGCAAGCAACGCGCTGAACAACATCAAAACCCGCTCTACATCTAATGTAAGCGAAGAGGCGAAGACGCGCGGCATGGCCGAGGCTCGCTTCATGCGCGGTGTGGCTTACTGGTATATCGCTTCGCTGTGGGGTGACGCCATAATCTATAACAATACGAGCGACTTGGTAAACAATTATGTAATACCTGCCAGTCCGCAGATTGACGTAATGGAGTTTGCCGTCCGCGACCTTGAATATGCTGCCGCCAACCTGCCTGAAACGTCGCCTGCCGCAGGCCGTGTGAACAAGTACAGTGCTTACGGAATGCTCTCACGCGTATATCTCTCAATGGCGGGACTTACCACAGACGGGCAGTATGACGGCACGAACGCCGCTACCGACTTCAACCGCGGAACGCGTAACACCTATTATCTCGACCTCGCAAAGAAGGCGGCTCTCAAAGTAGTGGAAGAGTCAAGCTTTGACTTGATGGAAGAGTACGGCGACTTGTTCAAGATTGAAAACAACAACTGCAAGGAAGACATGTTCCAGCTTCAGTGGAACCAGGGCTCTACCGACGCTATCGGTTGGGGCTGCAACCAGACCATTACGTCGTATTTCGGATGGTCAACGATGGTCTGCGACGGTACAAACTGGGGTGGAGCCACTTACTGCTCTTGGGACTTGTTTAAGGAATATGAGGCCGACGACAAGCGCAAGCATGAGTCTGTGGCTTGGTATGGAGAGAAATATCCCGAACTTAACACCCGTGGCGGTGGTTATACTTATGGTATAACGGAAGACCCAGGCACCCAAGGTGCCAACATAAAGAAATATGTAGTCGGCACAATTGACGACAACGGCGTAAGCTACAAGCAGTCGAGCGGTATCAATACGCACATGCTCCGTCTGGCAGAAGTTTACCTCAACCTGGCCGAGGCGATACTTGGCAACGACCAGTCAACCCGTGACCAGACCGCGCTTTACTACTTCAACGAGTTGCGTTTACGTGCCGGTCTTGCCACAAAGAGCTCAATAACATACGAAGACTTGCGCCATGAGCGCCGCGTAGAGTTGGCTTTCGAGGGACAGTATTGGTACGACTTGCTCCGCCGCTCGTACTACAAGCAGCAGGAAGTCATCAACTACATCAACAATCAAGACCGCAACGCGTCTTATTACGATTCTGAAACTCATGAGTACAAGCTTGACGATGACTGGACCAATCCCGGTCCCGGTGTGGGTGTTGCCACAGAAAGAAGCCTGCGCCTGCCTTACTCTGACGCAGACCAGAACCGCAACCACTACCTCCAGACAGACGGTAACGGCAAGCTTCAGACCGTGCCTTACGAGTTTGGCGAGCGTGAAGTGTCAGAAGAAGAACTGTTTAATTAATTAAATGATAGCCCCTCCCGACCTCCCCGGTAGGGAGGAGCTGACAAACGAAAGTAAACCAAGCCCCTCCCCACCGGGGAGGCAGGGAGGGGCAAAAAACGACAAATTCATCATGAAAACATTAAGATATATTTGGATGTTGTGCCTCGCGGTGGTTGCTGTCGGCTTCACATCGTGCGACGATGACGATGAGGCTTCAGGCAGCTCGGCCATTACCGTGACGCAGATTTACCTTGAAGACGCCGACGCAACGGTGACCGACCGCCCCGTGGACTTTGTCCGTCTCGGCCAGACAATACGTATTGAAGGTTCCGGTTTCAAGGGACTGAAAGAGTTGTACATCAACGGTTACGAGACATACTTCAACACGGCGTATGTCACCAACACCAACATGATTGTGTCAGTAAGCACCGATACACCTGTGACTGACGCCGACCCGGAGGCGCGTAACACTATCCGCTTCGTCAAGAGCGGCACGGAGTATGTCTATGAGTTCGACATCCGCGCAGCTTCTCCTGTCATTACGAGCGTTGATAACACGCTGCCGCAACCCGGAGAGACCGTCACCGTCTACGGCGAGAACCTTCAGGAAACTACCATTGTGACGCTGCCTGATGGCACGCAGGTGACCGAGACCGACATCACCAATGCTCCCGAGGATGAAGAGGGCGAATGGTTTTCGTTCGTGATGCCGAGTGGTGTCAGCGGCTACGGTGCACTTACCATTACATGCGCCAACGGTACGGCGAAGACGGCCGAGTATTTTAACAACCGCACTTGCATGGTGCTCGACTTTGACGGCACAGGCACACAAGGTGCATGGAATTGGAGCGAGACCGGCAGCATGATTGATGCTACTGACCTCGTTGACGACCCGCTTGGCACAGGCCGTGGCACGGTGCTCAAAATCATCCCCGACCGCCTCTTGCAGGCCGGAGGTATAGCTGCAAGCAAGGCGCGTGCCACAGAATGTTGGACGGCAGGCAAGGACGACGCTACGGGAATGGACGACTGGAGCCGCATGTACGAGTTTATTTCAGACACAACTCTGCTTACCGACGTAGCGTTCCAGTTCGACATATACGTGCCTGACTCTTGGGTAGGTACCGGCCACATACAGCTTTGCCTGATGAACAACTTTAACTTCGGCGGCATAGGCTCTGATGACGATTCCGACAGCAAGCAGTGCGCATTCTATTGCCCGTGGATAGTTGACGGCAAGGCCGTTCCGTTCTCTACCGAAGGTAAGTGGATGACGGTAACGATACCGTTCAGCGAGTTTGGCAAGTATGCGGCAGAGATGGCTGACGGCGACGCTCCTACGTTTGCAGAAGTTGTGGCAGACCGTAATGCCGCTACATATTCAAACTTCGGCATGGGCTTTGTCAACACCGACTTCACGCTTGACGGTCTCGAGGTAAAGTCTACCATCTGCAAGCAGGAAATCTACATAGACAACTGGCGCGTAGTACCGTGCAAGAGCGAGATTATATCCGATTTCCCCGACGAGGAGGAGACGGCAGAGTAATAGGCGCATTCCGGCTAACAAGTGACAAGCAGGCCGGGCGCAAATAACACTTGCCGGCCTGCCCGTCACTTAAAACCTGTCAACTTACAAACAATAAACAGAAAATATCATGAAACTGAATAACATAATATTCCCCATGCTGGCAGGCTCGCTTCTGCTTGTCGGCTGTTACGACGAGAAGATGGATTGGCATACGCCCGACGGCCACAACCCCGTGACTACGGACGATATTCCACTGCAATTGCAGGAGCAAATCGACCATTACGACTACATAAAGAACTACATGGCCGAGTATATGCCCGGCACGCCTATCGGCGTCGGCCTTTCGGCGGACAAGTATCTCGACGAGGAAGACCCCGATTATGCGGCATTGTGCGACAACCATTTCTCGCAGTTTGTTACCGGCAACGCCATGAAGATGGATGCAATGGTAAATCCTGACGGCACGCTTAATACGTCCAAGCTTGACGCTTTCCTTACCAAGGCACCGGACGACGACGTGGAGATTTTCGGCCACAACTTCATCTGGCATACGCAGCAACAGCAGGCTTATTTGTTGTCGTTAATAGCTCCGAAAATGATTGTTGAGACTGACGGCGACATCATCACAATGCTCCAGAACGGCGACTTCGAGTCGGGAAAGCTTGCCCCCTGGGATGGATGGGGCGGCGAGTCTACCCGTGAAGTCGTAGCAGGCGAAGGCGTTGACGGCTCGTATGCGGCCAAGCTTTACAACCCTGCGGCAGGCAGCGAGTATTCTTCGCAGTTCGTTTATAACCTTTCTGCGCCGTTGGAAAACGGTAAGACATACGTCTTGAGGTTTCAAATCCGCGCCGAACAACCCGGCGGCTCTATCCAGTTTGCATGGCAGAACCTTAGCTATGGCAACGGCGAAATATACCACATGTTTGACAACATAGGCACTGACTGGGTTACGTTCGAGGAAGAGTTTACATGTACCAAGGATGACGCGCAGCAGCTCTGTTTCAACTTCGGAAAGGTGGCTACCACTTATTACATCGACAACATCGAGTTCGGTACGCGCAAGGAAGAGGCCGAGCAGCAGCAAGCCAACCGCGCAACGCGCGCTACCACCATCACCTACGAGCTTAAGACGCTTGAAGAGAAACGCACGGCGTTGCTCGGAGCAATGGAGAGTTGGATAGGCGGAATGCTCCAGCATGTCCAGCATGTCAGCGGCAACCAGCGTTTCGTAGGCTGGGATGTAATCAACGAGCCCATCACCGATGACGGTTACTATCGTGGAATAGACGGCCATTTCGGCGGAACGGTGGAAGATGACAACGGCAACACCGTGTACGACCAGGAGCCTACCGAGTCAACTACCGACGGCCTGAACCTTAACTGGGGCAGCGGCCACTTCTACTGGGGCTACTACCTTGGCAAGGACTACGCCGTAAAGGCGTTCGAGCTGGCGCGCAAGTACGCTCCCGCCGACATGAAGCTGTACGTTAACGACTACAATTTGGAGACAAATCCGTCGAAACTGGCCAAGCTCATCGAGTTTGTCAACTACATCGACCAGAACAGCTCTACGCAGGTGGACGGCATAGCTACGCAGATGCACGTTGACATGAACAACATTACGCGCGAGCAGGTAGACCAGATGTTCCAGACGATGGCCGCCACGGGCAAGCTGGTACGCGTCAGCGAGCTTGACGTTAAGGTGGGCACGGCTACTCCTTCGGCAGACCAGCAGCAGCAACAGGCCGACGTTTATCAGATGATAATCGAGTCTTACAAGGCCAATGTGCCCGAGGCTCAGCGCGGAGGCTTTGTTATCTGGGGCGTGTCTGACGCTGCCGACGAGCATGTTTATTGGATTCCTAACGACGCGCCCAACCTCTTCGACGCCAACTACGGGCGCAAGGTGGCTTACAAGGGCGTGTGCGACGGCATCGCAGGCAAGGACATCGGCGCGGAGTTTACCGGCGACATGTGGAAGGAGAACACCGATGCTGACGACGAGGAAGAAACACTTGAATAATACATAGTTTGAAACACTCTCTTCAAAGGCCGTCTTTTGCTCGACAAAAGGCGGCCTTTTAGCGTGCGAAAGGCCGTCTTTTACAATGCGAAAGACGGTCTTTTGCACGCCGTTTTGCGACGTGCCGGTAAGTGGCTGTACGTCAAAGCGTTGCAAGATTGCGGCCCTCCGGCTATAAAAAGGCGGTGAGGGTTTGCGTAATTCAAAAACAAATGTTACCTTTGGCATGGGCTTCCGCGCAGAGCGAAAGCGTGCCCGGGCCTGCGAAAAAACGTTTTACGATGAAGCAAATCATAACCCACTTTACCGACGACGACCTGTACAAGTTTACCATGTGCTGCGCCGTGATTGACAATTTTCCGCGCGCGCAGGTCAAGTACACCTTTACCGACCGTGACAACACTGTATATCCGCCGGGCTTCGCCGACGAGCTTACGCGGCAGATTGCCGCGCTCGAGGATGTCGTCATAACCGACGACGAGGTTGATTTCATGCGCCGCCGATGCTATTATCTGCCCGAATGGTTTTTCATCTACTTAAAGGGCTTCCGCTTCAGCCGCCGTTGGGCAAGGGCGTGGCAGGACGACGAGGGGCATCTCAGTGTTGAGTTCGAGGGCGGATGGGCCGAGACAATTTTCCTTGAAGTCAAGGTGCTGGCTATAATCTCCGACCTTTACTATGAGATGACGGGGCAAGACAGCCGTTTCGACTACGACGCCTATTACCATAAGACGTACCGCAAGGCCGAGCGGCTGCTGGCCGCAGGTTGCGTGTTCAGCGATTTCGGCACGCGCCGCCGCGCCTCGTTCCGCGCCGAAGACACCGTAATACGCGCCATGAAGGACTGCTACCAGAGCCAGGAATGGCCGGGAAGGTTCGTCGGCACGAGCAACGTCTACCTTGCCATGAAGCACGACGTGCTGCCCGTAGGCACCATGGCTCACGAGTTTGTGTGCGCCATAGGCGGCATGTACGGCCCGCAGATGGCCAACCACATAGCCATGAACTCGTGGCGAAACACGTTCCGCGGCGCGCTCGGCACGTATCTTTACGACAGCTTCGGGTGGAACATCTTCAGCCTAAACTTCTCCGAAGACTTTGCCAACCTGTTCAAGGGACTGCGCATAGACAGCGGAGACAACCGCGAGCAGCTTATGCGCATAGTGGAGAAATACCGCTCATTGGGCATCGACCCTACCACCAAGCAGGTGATATTCAGCAACGCCCTTGACACCGACGGAGCCATAGCCATACAGCAGTATGCCAAGGATTACTGCCAGCCTTCGTTCGGAATAGGCACCCACTTCACCAACGACTTCGACGGAGTGAAGCCGATGAACATCGTCATCAAGCTCGTTGCGGCCAAGATAACGGAATCGTGGACGTTCTATAACGACACGTGCAAGCTAAGCGAGGACGAGGGCAAGCACGTTGGCAAGCCCGAGGTTGTGGAGCGTTTCATGAGCGCGCTGCACATGAAAGGCTGACGTTTACAAGCAAAACAATATTGGTTTTGTATTAGGACACACCCTTTGTAGGGACATAATTCATTATGTCCGTATGTTCTGAAAGAACGTTTTTATTATGCTGCGTATTAGATAATACGCCCCTTCGTGGCGTGCGGACATAATAAATTATGTCCCTACAAAGGGTGTGTTTTTTGTATTACTTATGTTTTTTCATCAATCTTTCCTTTGCCTTCGGGTTGCGTCTTAGCAGTTCGGCGAGGGTAGGGCACGTATCGGTCAGTGCGCATCCGCCGCATGTTTCGAGCCCTCTCGCCATGACGCAGCGGCGTATCTCGCAGCCGTTGTCGCAGTAGTCTAACCGCAGGCCGTCGCCCCGGCAGCCGCAGCATACCTGCGTCGGCGTGCCGCTGTACATCGGGCATCCGCTGCAATCAAAGCCGCAGCAGGCTGTTGTGCCGTTCATTTCAGTCTCATTCTTAGTATATGGAAGGGATTTCCCTGGTCGTCGGTCTCGTCGCGACGGTATTCCTCGAAGCCCATGTGCCGGTAAAAGCCGGCAGCTTTGGGGTTTTGCTCGTTCACGTCGACGAGCGTTGCGCCGTAGTCTTTTACCGCAATGCCGACCAGCTGTCGGCCTATGCCTTTGCCAAAGAACTCCGGCGCGGCGAAAAGCATCTCTATTTTGCCGTCCTGTATGCCGCAGAACGCCGTGTATTCCTGCCCTTCACTGGTAATGAGTAGCGTGTCAATGGCCTGCAATGCCTCCTTTACGTAAGGCTTGAGGTTGGCTATGTCGCTCCCGGTAAGGAAGTGGTGGCTTGCCCTTACAGAGCTTTCCCACAGGCAGGTTAGGGCTTCTGTGAGGGCGGTGTCGCGCTGTTCTTTCTTTAATTCGGTTATGGTTGTCGTCGTCTTCATCATGTTTTGAGTGATGAAATGATGTATGCCGGTTTGCCGTCAGGCCTTTACCACGTTGATGTAAGGGTAGGGTATCTCGATGTTCTCACGGTCGAAACGCTCCTTTATGCTCTTGAGCAGGTCGCACTTCATGGCGAACGCATTGCCTGCGCTTGATGCCCAGGCCCATGCGCGCAGCGTAATGGCGGAGTCGCCGAGGTTAGTCACGCGGATGATTACCTGCGGTACGCCGTTCTTCTTTTCGTCTTCCGAGCGGTGGTCGGTGAGCAACGGGTGCTTCATTATCTCGTCGCGCATGGTGGCGATGGCGTTGTCAAGGTCGGCCGTGTACGACACGCCCACCTCCACGAAGGCGCATGTGGCCGTGTCGCCGTAAGACGAGTTGATGATGGTGCTTGAATTGATTTTGTTGTTCGGGATTAGAATCATGCGGTTCTCTGCGTCGCGTATTACGGTGTGTCGCAGCGTTATTTCCATCACCGTGCCCTTTACGATGCTGTCAACCTCGATGAAGTCGCCCAGTTTGAACGGCTGCGAAAAGATTATGAACAGTCCGCCGATGACGTTGGACAGCGCGTCCTGCGACGCCAAGCCTACCGCGGCGGCCATTATTCCGGCACTGGCCAGTATGGAGTTGCTTACCTTCTCCATGCCCGGAATGAGCGAGAGGAAGGCCGCTATACCTATTATATATATCGTGGTGACGATGATGCGGCGCATGAAGCTAACCTTTGTCTCGTCGAGCACCACCTTGCGCTGCTTGTGCATGGAGCGGTAGAAGAGGTATTTTGTAAGCCCCGTTAGCAGGCGGACGAACAAGTAGATGACCGCGCCCTTGACGGCGAACACGACGAGCCAGCGCACCGACACGCCGAAGAGTTGCATGTTTAGTATTTCTTCCATTCTGTTGCCTATGTTTTTATCCGTATGCAAAGATAATGCAAGCCGAGCGCAATGCAAAATAAAATGGCGTGAAACGGCCTTTTATTCTCATTGCCGAGGCGCAGCTTATCTTATCCAGAGATAATGCAAGCCGGGCGCAATGTAAAATAAAAGTGTTCATCCGCAGTTTGGGTGTATGATATAACAGCATCTTCTTTTGTCTGTGTAACTGCATTTCATGTACACATGTTGCTTTAATCCAGGCGGTCGGTATCCGTCATGCCGCACAGGGATGCGGCATCCAGAACACATCCGAGACATCAAAAAACACAGGCTGCATATACTGGATGCCGCATCCCTGTGCGGCATGACGGCTACCGACAGCCTGGATTATATAAGGATGCCACGTGTTGTCAGTTTGATGATTGTCATGCAGTATTTCTAATAAATTGCAAAAGGCCGTCTTTTAGCTTGTAAAAGGTGGCCTTTTGCTGTGCGTTTTGCCGTCTTTTGCAAGCTGAAAGACGGCCTTTTGCAAAGCGCACAGGCGCATTGTGGCCGGTGAATGTATAACTTATTAACAATCAAGACATTATGGCATCAGTTAAAATCAAGTTCAGGCCCTCGTCGGTAGACGGCCGTGAGGGCTCGGTTTATTTCAAGGTAATCCACCGCAGGGCGTCGAGAAGCATTGGCACCGGCTGCCATTTGAGGGCGGAAGAGTGGGACGAGGCCGCCTCGGCCGTGCGCATGGACGGGGCTGAAGACCGGCGGGCGCGCCTCGAACTCGTGGCCTACAAGCTGCGCTGGGGCTACCGGCAGCTGACCGGTATAATAGCCGCGAAGGAGGCGGCAATGGATGACTATACCGTTGACGACATTGTGGCAGAGTACGCCGGGCTGCCGCCCTGCCAGACGTGGTTCGGCTTCATACGCGCTATGGCCGACAAGAAGGCGAGGGCGAAGCGTGCCGGTACGGCCAAGACTTACCGCGACGCGCTGGCCAGCTTCGCCTGCTTCCGCGGCGGCGAGGACATGGCTGTCGATGCGCTCGACGGCGAGGTCATCGCCCGGTATGAGGCCTGGCTGAAGAACAAGGGGCTGAAGCGCAACTCGTCGTCGTGCTACCTGCGCACGCTGAAGACACTTTACCGCAAGGCCGTTGACACGGGGCTGGCCTGCGGCGGCGACATATTCAGCCGGGTGTACACCGGTTTCGCCGCCACCACGAAGCGCGCCATACCGTTAGAGCAGGTACGGGCGATAAGGCGGTTGAGGCTGGCCGGGGGCTCGCCGCTGGCCTTCGCGCGCGATGTGTTCATGCTAAGCCTTTACCTTCAGGGCATGGCCTTCGTTGACATGGCTTACCTGAAGAAGACTGACATAAGGAGCGGCCAGCTGCAATACGTCCGCAAGAAGACGCGCCAGACGCTGACCGTAGGCTGGGAACGGGCCATGCAGGACATTGTTGACAGATACTCCGCGCTGACGCGGAACACGCCTTACCTGCTGCCAATCATCACGAGGCAGGACGGAACGGAGCGGCGGCAGTATGAGCGAATGGAGCACAACGTCAACCGTAACCTGAAGAAAATAGGCGAAATGGCCGGCCTCCACATACCGCTTACTACCTATGTGGCGCGCCATACATGGGCAAGCTCAATGCGCGACATGGGCAACGACATCTCCATCATCAGCCGCGGGCTGGGGCACGAGAACATAAAGACAACGCAAATCTATCTCTCTACCATCGACACTGCTACCGTGATGAAAGCCAACAAGAGGATGATTGACAGGATATTGAAATGAAAAAGGGATGCTGAAATGCTTTAAAGGCGTGGCTGTTTTATAAGTATGAAACGGCCACACGACTGCAAAGATACGAAAAGTCCTTGATATTGAGCGCGTTTCAAAGGACAATTTGTGTGAAATTTATTACCGTGTGAGAATGAAACTGATTTTTATTTGACAAAAGAAGAGACAGGTGCGACGTAACATGTTGACATCAAGCACCTTGCAAGGTGTGGCCGTTTCATACTTATACAACGGTATTAAAACGGCTGCATGGAAGAGACTTAAATTATTGACAGCTAATAACTTTTGTGGTATGGATAATCATTCAATAAAGCCTGCAACGCTTTGTTCGTCGTGCCACATAACAACGGTGGATATTTGTTGCTGAGGTTCCTCCCGAATACTGCCGTTATGCCTGAAACAAGGTACACCATAACTCTTGCGCGATTGCCGCGAGAGGAATATGGAGAATGCCCTTCCGATAATTCATTACAGTAATGATTGACAACGCAACTGCCGCACCGCCGCGCGTCATTGCCGACGGAAGCCGCCCCGGCACGAGCCGTGACAAGCTGAACAGGGTTGACTTCAAATGGTACGTGGTGCGCTCGCTGCCCCACCAGGAACGCAAACTCGCCGACCTGTTCGTAAGTTTGAAGGGTGAGGCAAGCAACATACTCGAGGTGTATTGCCCTACGCACACCACCGTGAGCGTGAGCCGTGGCGGCAAGAACTTGCAGGCTCCGTTGTTTGCCGGCTACGTGTTCGTGCTCGGCACGCGGCAAGCCGTTACAGACGTAATTGATAGATACTATCCCGAGGGAACAATCCTGTACGACCAGGGCAAGGGACACGGCCGCAAGCCGCGCTGCCTTACCGTACCGGAAGAGCAGATGCGCATGTTCAAAGACTTCAACGAGAACTACGCCGAGCAGGTAATCGTCCTTGAACGGCCTTACACAGACTATGCCTTCAACCCGAAGACTAACGAGCCCAACGAGATTGTGAAGATAGTGGACGGGCCGCTTCGGGGCAGGGTAGGTTATCTGGCGCGCTTCAACCGCGAGCGCAGGCTGGTGTTCAACATGAAGTCGTTTGATACGGGCAAGTATCTCGCCGTGTCCGTTCCAGATGTATGGAGCCTGCATGTGGTAAGGCTTCACAATGCCGGGGGCGACCGCCAGACAGTCGGTACGGTGAAAGACCGGGCGGCGGATTTGCTCATAGGCTTACTCCAAGGGTGCGGTTATGGCGAAAAGACACTGCCGCTGCTTTACGGGATGACCGGTTATCTGGCCACCACACCCTCGCTGGTAGGCCTGTGCCAATGGCTGTTCAGGCAGGGGCACGAGGCTGTTAGCAGGAAGATTGCGCAACTGCGGACAACGGATGCGGAACTGCTGCTCAATCTCGCACGTTATGAGCATGATAATCCCGGCTATGTAAAAGAACGCTGGAAAGAACTTGTTATCCGCCCGTTCCTTACCCCTACGTCGGGCGTAGACTTCGATGCTGGTAATGACGAGGCGGTGCTCGAGCACCAGGACTTCACCGAATTTATAATAAAAGTCGGCATCACGGAGCCTACGTATTACCCAAACACTTGCAGCGGAGAACAGGTTACAACTACATATTACGCCCACATAGGGCTTCTTAGGACTGGCAACGGAAGCACGCTCTTTGCCAATTGGGACGAGTTCCTCGCCGAATACTTCCTTACGGGAGGCAAGGCCAACGAGAAATTGGTAAAAGGTGCAATTGCCAACGGCAGTGGCTGCGACGGGAAAGAGGACAAACTGATAGCCTCGTTCCGCAACTTTGCTCCCACCTTATATAATATATTGACTGACGAGACATCGGCCGTTAAGGCGGTGAAAGGCCTCAAAGTGGGCGGCAGCGCATTGAACGTGATTGCAACGAGAACGGACGGTACTGAGGCTGAAGACATCAAGGCGGCGAAAATAAGACTGATGGATACTTGCGTGAACATATGCAAGGAAATTAATTCTACTGTGCATCTGGCCGTATGGCGGAGATACCTGCGCACGGTGTGGCTGCATGAATAAAGCGAAGAGTTAATGCGGAAAGTAAGGAATGGAAGAAGATTGTGAACAGATTAGATGGATGTTATGATGACAGTTTCAACAGAAATGCCCAATGGTGTTGGCTTCATAGCCTACGCCAGGCGTTATGTGGGGCGGTTGCAGGCAGAGGGACGGTATGATGCGGCGCACAAGATGGATGCGTACATCAGTCGTTTCGCTGCATATCTGGGAAAGAACGACATTTCTTTCACCGACTTTGGTCCGCTGCTTATCCGCAATTACCACGCTTGGTTGCAGGACAGGCGGCTCGGGCAGAACTCCATTTCGCTTTATATACGCAACTTGAAGCGTGTCTACCGTCAGGCCGTCAAAGACGGACAGGCCGCTGAACAGCATCCGTTTGACGGCGTGGACGTAAGTTATAGGGTGAAGAAAAACAAGAACGGACTGACACTTGACGAGGTAAGACGCCTGCAACGGCTTGACCTTAGCGGCTCACATCCGTCCCTGTCGTTCGCCCGTGACCTCTTTCTTTTCTCTGTTTTTACTCATGGAATGACCGCCCGCGACATGTTTTACCTTACGAAAGACAACATATCCGGCGGTCGTTTGACATACACATCAAGAACTACCGGCAAGGAAGTGTCAATGCAATGGGAACCGGCCATGCAGGAGATAGTTGACAGATATTCCAGTAACGCCGCTCCATACCTCTTCCCTGTGATAACGTCAAGCGTCCCCAAAGAGCAGTGGAAACAGCATTGCGCCGCACTGCACAACATCAACCGCAACCTGAAGACCATCGGCCGCCTGCTCTCCCTGCCGTTCCCGCTGACAATGACCGTAGCCCACCACTCGTGGAAGAGCATGACACGGGGGTTGAGCGTAGCGGAGTTGCTGTATTCCGGCTCTGCGGAATTAATGTGAAATGAGTGTAAATGTTTGTACGGTTTAAACTAAAACCATGCCAGACTCGCTAAAACAAAAGGCAGCCAAAGGCGTGCTGTGGAGCACGGTGGAGCGCTTCTCCGTATATGGTGTACAGTTTGTCGTGATGATAGTCATGGCCCGGCTTCTTACGCCTCACGATTACGGATTGGTAGGGATGCTTGCCATTTTCATCGCCGTGGCGCAGTCGCTTATTGATAGTGGCTTTTCACAGGCGTTAATACGAAAGCAGGATAGGACGGATGTAGACAATAACACGGTGTTCTATTTTAATATCGTGGTTAGTGCGTTGCTATACCTTATATTATATGTCTCAGCCCCTTTCGTTGCCGATTTCTACGACACTCCGCAATTGTGTTCTGTCATGCGTGTGGTATGTCTTGGCATAGTCTTTAATTCATTTGCTGTTGTGCAGCGTGCGCTGTTGACAATCAGAATAGACTTCAAGACACAGGCTAAGGCAGCGTTGACGGCTGCGGCTATATCTGGTATTGTTGGCATTGTGATGGCTTGGCACGGTTTGGGAGTATGGTCGCTCGTAGTGCAGCAACTGCTCAACCTTGGTGTAAACACAGGTCTTCTTTGGCTTTTGTCAAAGTGGAGGCCACGGTTGGTTTATTCTTGGCTGTCTTTTCATGAGTTGTTCGCTTTCGGCTCGAAGCTTCTTGCCTCTGGACTGCTTGACACGGTTTATCGTAATATCTATCCGATTGTCATCGGCAAGCTGTTCAGCGCGTCAAGTCTCGGGCATTATACCCGTGCACACCAGTTCTCGGAATTTCCTTCATCGAATGTTACAGGAATAATCCAGCGTGTCACTTATCCGGTTTTGTGTGAAATACAAAACGACGACGTACGTCTTGCAAACATTTACCGTAAGTTTCTTAAGCTTTCGGCTTTTGTCATTTTCCCGTTGATGGCGGGGCTCGCTGCTGTCGCCGAACCGTTCGTAAATATTATGCTCGGTTCGCAATGGGGCTTCTGCGGACAGCTTTTGCAAGTCATCTGTTTCTCGATGATGTGGTATCCCGTCCATTCAATAAACCTCAATCTGTTGCAGGTGAAAGGTCGCTCGGATTTGTTCCTAAGGCTGGAGGTAATCAAGAAAATCTTAGGCGTAGCCGTTCTTTGCGTCACTGCCCCGTTCGGTCTAATGGTGATGTGTTACGGTCAAATCTTTAGTTCGCTTGTTTCGTTGGTGATAAACACGTATTACACAGGCAAGTTGATTAACGTCGGGTTTGTCAGGCA
Source organism: uncultured Prevotella sp. (assembly GCA_905196835.1). GTDB lineage: Bacteria > Bacteroidota > Bacteroidia > Bacteroidales > Bacteroidaceae > Prevotella > Prevotella stercoripullorum. Next base: position 23,589 of record CAJJWN010000010.1, read on the forward strand.
GATGCGCGACTTGCTGCCAACGACAATTCTTTGTCTGATTATGTTTACATTGATATTGTTGGTAAACCATTTTATCGGCAACGATGTTGTGGAACTCTGTACAGGCATTGTTGTAGGCGTAGTGTTTTATTCGTTGTCAAGCCGTGTGTTCAAATTCTCAGAGCTTGACGAATTGCTTTCTTTGATTAAGAGAAAATAGGAGAAACCAATATAAACTAAATTTTTTATGGACAATAATGTGATAACAGTAACGTCGCCGTTACTGCCTAATCTCGACGACTTCAATGAAATGCTCAAACAGATATGGGAGAGCAAGTGGATAACCAACAACGGCTCATTTCACAAGCAGTTGGAAAAAGAGCTTGCGGCATACCTGAAAGTACCATACATAAGCCTGTTTACCAATGGCACTCTGCCGCTCATAACAGCATTGCAGGCACTGCGTGTCACAGGTGAGGTAATCACAACGCCTTACAGCTTTGTAGCTACGACACACGCCCTTTGGTGGAACGGCATAAAGCCCGTGTTTGTAGACATAGACCCTCGTACGGGCAATATCAACCCTGACAAGATAGAGGCTGCCATCACGCCCAAAACTACGGCCATAATGCCCGTGCACGTCTACGGCAAGCCTTGCGACACCGTGCGCATACAAGAGATTGCCGACCAGTACGGCCTGAAAGTAATCTACGATGCCGCCCACGCCTTCGGTGTAGAAGTAAACGGCGAGAGCATACTCAACGCCGGCGACCTCAGTACGCTCAGCTTCCACGCCACCAAGGTTTACAACACAATAGAGGGCGGCGCGATGGTAATGCATGATGAGCGTATGAAGATGCGCATAGATTATCTTAAAAACTTCGGCTTTGCTAATGAGATTACCGTTGTCGGTCCTGGTATTAACAGTAAGATGGACGAAGTGCGTTCAGCCTATGGCCTGCTCAACCTGCGCCAGGTTGACGCGGCAATAGAAGCACGCCATCAGGTCGCCATCAAATACCGCTCAGCCCTGCGAGGCGTTGAAGGCATAACCTTCTTCGACGACATGCCCGGCGTGCGCCACAACTACTCATACTTCCCCATCTTCATCGACGCAAAGAAATACGGCATGACCCGCGACGAACTTTACTTCAAGATGAAAGAGCAGAACGTACTCGGCCGCCGCTACTTCTATCCGCTAATCAGCGAGTTCTCAACATATCGCGGACTAGAGAGCGCACGACCCGATAATTTACCAGAAGCACATAAGATGGCAAACAGCGTGATTTGCCTGCCCATGCACCATTCTTTAAGCGGCGAGGATGTTGAACGTGTTTTAAAATGTATCGTAAAATGACAAATTCATTCTATTCACAAGAAGAACTGTCGGTATTAGGCTTTAAGGCAATAGGTGAAGATTGCAAAATAAGCAGGAAAGCAAGTTTTTATTCCATACAAGACATCTCTATCGGTAATAATGTTAGAATTGATGATTATTGCATATTGTCCGGACATATAATATTAAGAAACAATATTCACATTTCTGCTTATGTCGCATTATATGGGGTTGAAGGTATTGAAATGGAAGATTATACGGGAATTTCACCACGGTCAACTGTATTTTCGGCGATGGACGATTTTAGCGGAGATTATTTAATCGGCCCCGTTAATCCAGAGGAACACACCAATGTAACTGGAGGGAAAGTCACTATAAAACGCTGTTCACAGATAGGTGCGAATTGTATAGTATTTCCAAACTTGACAATCGGCGAAGGATGTGCGGTAGGAGCATTTTCATTAATCCGTAAGGATTTAGAGCCATGGGGCGTATATTGGGGCATACCTGTTGCAAGAAGAAAGGAACGTAGCAAGAAAATGTTGTCCTTTGTGCAGAAAAGTTGAACATAAAATTGTCATCACAGTTTTTAGATATGATATTTTTGTATCTGATTCACTGTCATCCGTCAGTGATTGGCTTAAGTTGCAGACTTACAGACAGTTACCAACTGACAGATAGTTGATGGAAGTGTCAGCAACAGTCAGCCGTCCATGCTAAAGCTGGCAGCCACCGACAATCAACCGAAACATCTGTCAGCCTATAATATGTTCGTAATGAATGAATTATGGTGGAAACTGACAGATGACGGAGAAAAGAGAAAACGTATTATAGATGTGTTTGTCAGTAAAACGTTTTTTTCCTGTAGCCTGTTACGGAACATAATGATGATTTATGCTCTTTTATGTTGTAAAAGGTCACATATTGCAGTATAAAATGACATCTTTAGCTTGTAAAAGGTTAGCTTTTGCATTGTAATTCATTATGTTAGGATGATTAATGATTTTACAAAACAATCATCAGTATTGTTTTTAATGTCACAATGTCACATCATGGCTTATTCCGCTAATAGTCAATTTGTTACGTATGACAATAATGGATTTCCAACATTCACGTATCCTTATGTGATGTTGTAACATTAAAAATGGAAACATAATTATAAAAACAAGTTTCTTTATGTGCTTTTATCTTTCATCTCTCACCTCGTAGCTTAACGTTTTGAGTAACAGCATGTTTTACGGTGAAAGATGTCCCCCAACATCATTCACCATCTTTCATCGTTATGCAGAAAGATGAAAGATAATGAAAAGTCATTAGAAAATCTTTCGCCACATAAGGTCTTGCTTGTCAATGAATTACAGCTGAAGTGAAAGATGAAAGATATATTACGAATAAAAATATAATAAGAAATGAACGACGATAACATATTAGTTTCTATTCAGTGCTTGGTTTACAACCATGAGCCGTACCTCCGCCAATGCCTTGACGGCTTTGTTATGCAAAAGACAAACTTTCGCTTTGAAGCGATTGTTCACGATGATGCCTCGACCGATGGCAGCGCGGCGATAATTCGTGAATACTCAGAGAAATACCCCGACATAATAAAGCCGATATACGAAGCCGAAAACCAATATTCAAAACATGGTGGTTTCAGTGCATTGTTCGACATTCTAAATTCCGCCTGTAAGGGTAAATACATAGCAATGTGCGAGGGCGACGACTATTGGATTGACCCGATGAAGCTGCAAAAGCAGGTGGACTTTCTGGAAAGTCATCCCGATTATGTGTATTCGTGTCATCGGTATGAGATTTATAATGAGCAGACCGGTGAATTGGCTTTGGCGCGCAATAAATATTTTGATAAACATTCAAAAGCTACGGATTTTACTTTTGGCTTGAAATATGCTTTCCATAAAGAATGGGTTACCAAAACTTTGACTTGTGTTTACAGGAACGAGGCATTTGACCATTCTGTGATGAGAAAATATAAATACGGCCGTGACGTTCATTTGATTTACTTTCTTCTTTCCAAAGGAAAAGGTGTTTGTCATTCTTTTATAGGCGGGGTATATAGGAAAAATATTTCCAGCACCTACGGTTCTTTGCCTGCAATCAATCAGGTAAACATATCTGAAGCTGTTTATAAGGAACTTTACGATGTTACCCATGATGTGTTATTCAAGGAATGTTTGGCGTCATTGTATATTCAGAAGATAATAGTTGGCAGAAAGTTTGTATGTCCTCGTTCGTATATTGATTGGTATGCTTTGTTGATATATTTCCCTCGCAAAACGTTGCAGAAGTGTATTGGCTTTTTAACATGTTGATGCCGATTCCTCGGAAAATTTTATATGATTGAAATATAAGTATAAATGAAAAATCCAAATGTTCCATATATAGGCTTGTTCAGCTTGTTTTTTATAAATAGTGCCGTCGCGTTTTTCGGCCTGACGGTCTATTTGCTTCTCAAACATGAAAATAAGGCATTCCTTAGGTTTTGGGCTGTTTTAGGCGTGCTGTTCGTGTCTTTGTTTTGCGCAACGAAGGTGCCTGAAAGCGATTTGGAGGTATATATGATATATTACCACGAGGCAACGGATACGCCTTTCTCTGACTATTTGGGCATATTATGGGGCAAGGAGCCTTTGTATCTTGCCATTTGTTATGGCCTAAACATGCTTTTTATGGATAACGAGAAGTTATTTGTCTTTATGCTAAGCATTATTTCCTTGGGGCTTTTGCTGGGCTCGTTTTTTATGGTTGAGAAGAAAATCAGGCTAAGGCAGAGCGAGTTTATGTTGGCCGTATGTTTGATGCTTTTCTTTCCGTTCTTTTTCGGCCAGGCTGTACACGTTGTCCGCCAGACAATGGCTTTTTCTTTGTTTATATATGCGTTTTCGTTGCGTTTTTTCTCAGACAGGAAATGGATTTGGCTCATCGGCTTGGCTTCTCCGTTCATACATTCCTCTTGTTTGCTCTTCATCCCGTTCTTGTTTTTCCCGGCATTGAACCGCCCTATCAGGGGCAAGATGTGTGTGCTGTACGGTTTTGTCATAGCGGCGTTGGCGTCAATTCAACTGTTGGCTGCATATTTACTGCCGTTCATCTCGAACGAGTCTTTGCAGTATGCGTTTAAACGTGCAAGCGAAGACACTACGTTTGAAAGCCGTTTGAATACATACCAGGTTGTCATCACGGGCTTTTTGGGGTTGTTGCCTCCTTTGTATTATTATATTATAAAAAAGCCGCGCGGCAAAGACTATATATATTGTTTGGTTAATTTCTTCTTTATCGTAGAAGTTTTTGTCTTGTTGGCTACAGGACAACTTGAATTGCAGGCGCGCTTTAATATGGTGATGTTCCAGTCTTTGGCTTTGATTGCAATCTTGTTTTTCAGGATGAAGCAGTTGCCTCCTATGGTGTTGAATATTCTTTCAGTTCTGATAATAATGGTTTATTTTTATTATCAGCTATACGTTTCTCCATGGGAGTTTGAGTGCATGGATTTATTCCTCGTATATCCTTTGCCCTTATATTTGATATGACGTTCTGATTGTCAGTTTTGTTCAATATTGAGAATTTGTATACAACGGCGTTTTTATGAAGTTAGTATCTGTAATCATTCCGACATATTCACGTCCAGACTATATCTTGAGGGCGGTGAATTCTGTTTTGAAACAGACATATAAGGCTGTGGAACTCATTGTAGTAGACGACAATGGGGTTGGAACAGCCTACCAAAAAGAAACGGAACAACTGTTGTCGCCATACATTGAGAGGAAAGAGCTTATGTATTTGAAGCATGATGTTAACCGTAATGGGTCTGCTGCCCGAAATACAGGGATAATGGCTTCAAAAGGGGAATATATTACATTTCTTGATGATGACGATTACATTTATCCGGACAAACTTGCAAAGCAAGTGGAGGCCATAGAGGGAAATGATGGCTACGATTTGTCGTATGCAGGCTTTAGGATAATATTGAAGGGGAAAGAGCTTAAGCGTGTATGCCAAAAGCGGAAGGGCAATATGCAGTATGGCCTTCTCACATGTAGGTGGGGAATTGGGACTGGCTCTAATCCGATGTTTACACGTAAAGTGATTGAGACAACTGGACTTTTTGACGAATCATTCCAACGACATCAAGACATCGAGTATCTTGTCCGTGTATTCAGGAATTTTAAAGTCGTCCCTGTATGTGAGGTACTGATTGACAGATTCATAGACAGCAGGATTAATTCTATTGACTATGAAAAATTTATAGTAGTAAAAAATAAGTTTCTTAATACTTTTAAGGCGGATATTGAAAAATATCCTATGCCGTTGCAGAAGATTATTTACCGCAATCAGTATGCTGATATTGCCTGCCATGCCATGCAGGCAAAAGCATATAAAGTGGCATGGAAGTATTATAAAAAAGCCGCTTCATACAAGATGTTGTCATTTAGGATAATTGCGAAGGCAATGGCGTATGGCTTTTTGAATTTTAGGATAGAATGATTTTTGTAATATGAACTGGTTGAAAGAATGTAAATGCCTGATTATCAGACATAACCGTTGGGGGAATTTGTGTGGTACATTATAGGTTAGCTTATTTTCTGTATAAGGGTTGGAGAAAATACATCGGATTCCCGTATTTGATTTATTATCATGTTTTCTTCAGGCATATAGTTGGATTTGATGTACATGAAGCGGCAGACATCGGAGATTATTTTTGTCCGTGGCATTGTTTCGGCATATCTATAAATCCGAACGTGAAGATAGGGCATCATTTTACTATAGGTCAAAATACAACAATCGGCCAGAAGGGTGCGCATTCTCCGGTAATAGGAAACAATGTGACAATTTCTCCGGGATGCAATGTTATCGGCAACATCGTGATAGGCGATAATGCCGTGGTCGGCATTGGGAGTGTTGTTGTGAAAGACGTTCCAGAGAATTGCGTAGTGGCAGGAAATCCTGCTAAAATAATCAGGCGCTTATGAAAATTCTTTATATTATATCTCGCAGCGATTTTGGCGGAGGACCACGGCATGTAGACCAGTTGGTTGACAATATGCCAAGCAATGTTGAGATTTACATGGCATATCCGGAGGGTGGTGAGCCTTACGGCAAGGCGTGGGATTGTAATTGTACGTCAATAAAAGGTGTCTGCCATATTCCCTATCGAAGGTTCTCGTTCAAGACGTTGTTGAAACTAAGGCGTTTTGTCATCTCTAACAAGATAGATATAGTTCATTCACATGGTAATGGTGGGGGGCTGTATTCCAGGATGTTGAGGATGTTGGGTTGCCATGTAAAAGTAGTACATACATTCCACGGCATTACGGATAATTATACCAATAAAGTCAAGCGTTTTGCCAATAAACTTTCCGGAAGATTTTTTAAGTATTTTACCGATAGTTTTGTTCTCGTGTCCAATGGAGAATTGGAACTTGGCAAACGTTTGAAAATCCTGGCAACGGAGCGTTCTCATGTTATTTACAATGGGGTTGCAATTCCGCATATTTGTAAAGATGGGGCGCGTAAGAATACATTTGACATAGTCTCGCTTTCCAGGTTTGACTATCAGAAAAACATGGACTTGTGTTTTGAAATAGCCCGAAGATTTAAAGGTAATGAAGGAGTCAGGTTTATATGGGTCGGTTACGGTGACGATTATGCTCGGTTAAAAGAACAAAGCGAGAAAGAAGCCCTGAACATCATCTTTATCGGATTTAGTAACGAGCCGTATAAATACTTGAGGTCGTCAGACATTTATCTGTCGTCATCCCGCTTTGAAGGTTTGCCTTATGCTTTGATAGAGGCTGCTTCAATAGGATTGCCGGTCGTGGCTACAAATGTGGTAGGTAATGATGAAGTTGTTGTAAACGGTCAAACAGGCTATCTTTATGATACAATGGAAGAGGCTGTTGAACAAATCAGTCATCTATGTGGCAATCATCATCTGGTAGAGTACATGTCAAAAGAAAGCAAGACTTTTTTCCTGCATAATTTCACGATTGGAAAAATGATAGAAAGTTTAATGAAAGTATATAACCCTTTGGATAAGTCTTAAAATGGGAATACCGAGCATTCTCCACATATCAAAATACTATTACCCTTATATTGGAGGAGTTGAAAACATCTGCAAGTATCTTGTTGAAGGTATGCCTCGATATAAAAGGGCTGTTGTATGTTTCAATGACGGCAGGGACGATGTTGTCGGTGAAGTGAACGGCATAACGGTATATCGTGTCGGCGCGGCTGTCAACGTATCGCGTCAGGCTTTGTCGTTGTCTTATTTTCCGATGATGAGGCGCGCTATAAGGGAAACCAAGCCTGATATAATTCATTTTCATTGGGCAAATCCTTATCCCGCAGCTGTGCTGTTGACGATGCTGCCAAAAAATGTAAAGCTAGTGGTGCATTGGCACATGGACATAATCAACCAGAAAAGGATATATCCGTTTATAAAGCCTGTGGAAACGGCCTTGTTGAAGCGTGCCGACTTGATAGTTGTGACCAGCCCGAATTATAGGGATGCGTCCAAGCCATTGCAGCCGTTCAAGCACAAGGTGAAAATTTTGCCTTGTGCCATTGACGAAGATAATTTCATTTTGCGAAATGGTGACTTGGAAAAAATAAAAGGTATAAAGGAAAAATACGGTAACAAGCCCATCGTGTTTTTCGTAGGAAGGCATATACAATATAAAGGTTTGCCTCATTTAATTGAAGCGGAACGGCTTGTAAAGTCTGACTGTGTGTTTGTCGTTGCCGGCAGCGGACCTTTGACCGAGAAACTGAAGGCTAGGTGCAGTTCGTCCCGTGTGTTTTTTGTAGGACGTTTGTCTGACGAGGACTTGAAGCTGTATCATTATGCCGCTTCGGTTTTCGCTTTTCCGTCAATAACAAAGAATGAAGCTTTTGGTATAGCTCTTGCGGAAGCCATGTATTGTGGAACTCCTACGGTAACGTTTACAATCCCTGGCAGTGGTGTCAATTGGGTGTCTTTGAACGGGGTTACTGGCATCGAAGTTGCTAATGCCGATGACAAGGCTTTTGCCGAAGCGATAGACCTGCTGATTGCAGACAAGGCTCTTCGCCGTAAGTATGCGGAGAACGGCATGAGGCGTGTTAAGGAATTTTTTACCATACCTGTTATGGTAAACCGGTTAGACGGGTATTATAAAGAACTGTTGGCAGGGCGGATGTAGGCTTTACTCTATGCTTATGACATAAGGCAGGTTTAATATTTTCAGCTTCTCGGCATCGTCTATGAGTACAAATGCATGGCCGTTTTCGGTAAGTTGCGGCAGTTTTATTCCATCAACACTGATTTCGTTCATTGGCAATTCGCATCTTATGCCAATGGCGCAGAGTTGCTGAACTGTTTTTAGCTCACAGCCTTCATGTATTTTTATCTTCCTCCATTGCTTGCCCATATCAATTTATAAGAGCAGCTTTTTCTCGCTTCTCTATATGTGATTTATCGTCCGGTTGAATTGTCCTTAAAAACAAAAGAGCCTTTAGTAAGCCGCTTGGTTGGCTTATTAAAAGCTCTTTTCGTACGCCTGCAGGGGCTCGAACCCTGGACCCTCTGATTAAGAGTCAGATGCTCTACCAACTGAGCTACAAGCGCGTCCGCATTTGTTATTTCTCAAATGCGAGTGCAAAGGTAGGCATTATATTTCAAACCGCCAAATGTTTTGCGAAATATTTTTGATGTTTTTTCATGTTTATTTGCCGATAGAGATATGGCCTTTTTGTGCTACGTGTATAAGTGGTTGATGTTCAGTGTGTTGTAAAATGCGGCCTTTCACATTGTAAAAGACGGCCTTTGACTGTCTGAAAGGTGGCCTTTAGCGTTGCGTTTTGCCGTGAGTTGTTTTTTGCCTGTTTGAGTGTTGTAATGCCGTATGTCACTTAAAAAACGTTTAATGTTTGGAAATGTCTTGAAGTTGCGCTATCTTTGCAAGGTATACCATATAAAACTTATAAACTAATCAGAAACATGAGAAAAACTATTCTATCGTTGCTTGCCGCCGTGTTTGCGGCGGGTGTGGCGTGCGCAAAGGATTATGGCGCGTATTACAGTGGTTTGCCGGTAGATATGCCGGTAGTGAAGGCTCCGTCAATTCCGGCCAATACGGTCAATATAAAAGACTTCGGTGGTGTTGGCGACGGGCAGACGCTCAACACTGAGGCGTTTCGCAAGGCGATAAGCGTGCTTGAAAAGAAGGGTGGGGGACGGCTCGTCGTGCCTGCCGGGATATGGATGTCGGGGCTGATTTCGCTGAAAGACAACATCGACCTGCATCTTGAGAAGAATGCCGTGCTGATGGCTTCGCCCGACAAGAGCCTTTTTGTGAAAGAAAAGGACGGCAAGAAGGATTCTAAGTGTACGCCCATGATTAGCGCGAGCAAGCGCAGGAACGTCTGCATCACGGGCCAGGGCGTAATCGACGGCAACGGTGCGTACTGGCGTCCGGTGAAGCGCGCAAAGGTGAGCGATGTCGAGTGGAAGGAGTTTCTTTACATGGGCGGCACGGTAGTAGAGGACGGTAAGCTGTGGTTCCCATTCAACCTGAAAGGCTACGCCAACATTGCCGACACGCCGGAGGAGCAGGAGAAGATGCGCAATCATTTCATCAGGTTCACCGATTGCGAGAACGTACTTGTAGAGGGCGTGACGATACAGAACTCACCGAAGTTCCACCTCATCCCCACGCGCTGCAACAACGTGATTGTTGACGGTGTTACGATACGCTGTCCGTGGAACGCGCAGAACGGCGACGCGCTCGACATCAGTTCGTGCAGGAACGTGCTCATCGTGAACAACACAATAGATGCAGGCGACGACGGCATCTGCATGAAGGGCGGTGCAGGCGAGCAGGGCGTGAAGTATGGCCCGTGCGAGAATATATTGATAGAGAACAATGCCGTTTTCCACGCCCACGGAGGCTTTGTAATCGGTTCCGAATATTCCGGCGGCATGAAAAACATCGTGGTGCGCAACAACCGCTTCAGCGGCACTGACACCGGGTTGCGCTTCAAGAGCGGCATAGGACGCGGCGGAAAGACAGAGGGCATTTACATAAGCGACATTTATATGACTGACATTAAGGACGAAGCGATAGTCTTTGAGTGTACTTACATGGATAAAAAGTATAGTGTCAAGGATGACAAGGGCGATGGCAAGGCCGTTGTTCCGAAGGATGCGCCTTTCGTTCCGGAGTTCAGCGACATCCACATATCTAACGTGGTGTGCCGGAACGTGAAGACTGCCGTAGCCGTAACGGGACTTCCCGGCCTGGAGTGTGTGCACGATGTTACGATAGAAAATTCAACGTTCTATTACACGAAGAATGCCAAGGAAATAAAGGACAATCCTGAAATAACGATTGTGAATACCGAGTTTGTGGAAATATAAAAAGCAGACAAGCGACAAGTTGACAAGCAGACAATGGTATTTGCCATCGCCCGTGCAACAAAAAAAGTTGACAAGCGGCAGGGCAAACACCCTTGTCTGCTTGTCAACTTATAGCTTGTCTGCTTATAATCAGTACGCTTTGTCGTCACCGTGTATGGCGTCTGTCACCGTCTTCAGCATGATTTCAATGTCCAGCCATAAGCTCCAGTGCTCTATGTACCAGATGTCTTTCTCCACACGGCGGCGCATGTCGTCTACTGTCTTCGTCTCTCCGCGTTCGCCGTGAGTCTGCGCCCAACCCGTAATGCCGGGCTTGACGTAGTGGCGTGTCATGTAGTCTGGAATCAGTTCAGAGTAGTAATCAGTGTGCGCCAGCATGTGTGGACGCGGCCCAACGATGCTCATGTCGCCATTAAGCACGTTGATGAACTGCGGCAGTTCGTCGATGTTTGTATGCCGCATGAACGCTCCCCATTTCGTCACGCGCGGGTCGTTCTTGACGGCCTGTACGGTGTCGGAGTCTTTGTTCACCTTCATGCTACGGAATTTGTAGCAGTAGAAGTCGCGTCCGTCATACCCGGTTCTCTTCTGTTTGAAGAACAACGGCCCCGGCATCGTTATCTTCGAGACGATGTACACGACGGCGAGTATGAACGGGAACAGCGTGCATAGGAAGAGCAGCGACACTATGACATCAAACACGCGCTTCTTAATCCTGTTGCGCATGTTGAGCAGCGGCTCGTTGTATTGTGACAATACGTATATGTCGCCAAACTCTTTTACTTTGGCTTTTCTAAATTCTCCGAAGAATGTTGACGGCATGTAGTACACGCGTATCATAGACTTGTCGCACAACCTCGTCAGCATCTTGAAACCGGCAGTTCCTGACGGCACTTCGCTTATGTAAAGTTCGTCTACGTGGTTTTTCGCGATGAAGTCCATTATGTCGTTTTTGTCTCCCAGTCTTACCAGTTCGTCCCCGGTAGATTTGCTTGTCAGCGGCTGGCTGTCAGGGCGCGCGAAATATCCCAACAGTCTGTAGCCGTTCCATTCGTCGGTCATTATGTCGGCGGCTTTCTGTGCCATTTCGCTTGCCCCGAGTATCAGTGTCTTCACCGTGTCATGGCCGCTGCTTCTAAGCTGTTTTATGTATTTGCGCAGGAAAAGCCTTTCTATGCTTGTTACGATGAATATTGCCGTTCCAAGGAATATCATCGACCAGAAGCCGGGTATCTTGGCATAAGAGAACATTCCGAGGAACGATGTGTACAGTATGATGAATGCCAGTGACGTGCGCGACGTGTTCTTGAGTACTCTTGCAGAAGGTGACAGCCTGTGGTGCAGACTTATTGTTATGGCTTGCAATGCTATGATGTAAGCCACGTTGGCTATTATTATATATGTGGCAAAGTGCTCTTCCCATTCAAGATATGGGAACCAGCCAAGTATGTAAGACAACAGGAAGACTATGTTGAATGTCAACCAGTCGATAACGGATAGCAATATGTCTAGTTTAAATGTTCGGTCGAATGCGGATGCCATAAGCCTTTAAAATGCTTTTCTGAATGGCAAAGATAATGAAAAATATATTATCGGCAAAGAAAATACGGAAAAAATGCATTACCTTTGCATTATAGACAAATCAAAAATGTACTGAAAATGGAAGAACAGAAGCAACTTTTTCACGAAGTAAATGAAGGGTACACCATGCTTGAGGCCATTAACGAGGCCAAGCGCTGCCTGCATTGCAAGATACCGCAATGCCAGAAAGGGTGTCCGATAAGCCATGACATACCTGACTGGATACATGAGTTGTCTATGGGCAATCTTGGTAATGCCATGAGGATAATCAACGACAAGAGCAACCTGCCTGCCGTATGCGGCCGCGTATGTCCGCACGAGAAGCAGTGTGAGGGCCATTGCGTGCTGGCAAAGAAGGGCCAGGGCATACACGTGGGCAAGCTGGAGCGTTTTATTGCCGACTTTGACGGCAATATGGGTCTTATTCGCGAGAAGCTCCAGCCGAAGACGCGCGGACGGGTGGCGGTCATCGGTTCGGGCCCTGCCGGACTTACCATAGCGGGCGACTTGGCGCGTCAGGGTTTCAACATAGAGATATTTGAGATGGAGCCGGAGCCGGGCGGCGTGCTCATGTTCGGCATACCGGAGTACAGGTTGCCGAAGGAGGTGGTGCGCCGCGAGATAAAGAAGATTGAGGAGCTTGGCGTAGTGTTCCATTGCAATACCACCATCGGCACCGACCTGAACATAGACCAGCTGTTCGAGCAGGGTTTCGACGCTATCTTCATGGGAACGGGTACGGTTAAGCCGCGCAAGCCCGACATTCCCGGGCGCAATCTCCGCGGTGTGCGCCAGGCCGTGTATTTCCTGCGTAAGGTTAGTCTTTATAATGAAGGCAGCATAGAGCGTGAGGATGTGCCGGTGCATGAGGGCGACCGTGTGTTCGTACTCGGGTGTGGCAATACGGCCATAGACGCTGCCAGGACGGCCATACGCATGGGTGCCAGGTCGGTGGAGATAGTCTATCACAGGACTATCAATGACATGAGCGCGCTGCGTTCTGAATATGATGAAGCAGTAGAAGAGGGCGTAAAGTTCAACTGGGAGTCGAACATCGTCGAGATACTCGACATGGACGGCACGCTAAGCGGTGTCGTGATAGAGCACAACGGCGAGCGGCGTACGGAGAAGGCAGACAAGGTGCTGATGGCGATTGGCTCCGTTCCGGCCAGCCGCATCGTGTCAACTACCAAGGGCATCGACGTTGACGAGAGCGGATATGTGCTTACGCGCGACGTGCCTTGCGGCATGACCAGCCGTAAGGGCGTGTTCGCCGGGGGCGATGTGGTAAACCGTCCGTCTACCGTAGTGCTTGCCATGCGCGACGCCAAGAAGGTGGCCGAGGGCATAGCGCAGTATGTGGACGCGGTGAAGCTGCTTGAGGCTATCAACCTGAAAGAGCATCTTACGAAAGACAACGCCTGACGATTAATCATCCTTCATCTTTCACCTTGCGCATATCTTGCTGACAGCCAGATGCTTGCAGGGTGAAAGATGTTTCTTTTTATCTTTCAACGTCTTTCACCGTCGGCCGGTCGGCGATGGCCATGAAGGATGTTTCCGCATATTGTTTGTTTTCATGCAAAAAGTCATGGCTTTTGTCTGTCATCTGTCATTTATTGGCGTAATGTGCTGACTATTAGGTTGTTGTAGGCTGACATTAACCGGCGGAAAGTGTCAGCAAAGTGTCAGCCGGTGACATTCCGCCCGTCGGCAACCTGCGCTTGAAGAAGGCGTATGGCAGATGCTCCATGAGACATTGGTTATTATGTTGTTGCGAAAGGCCGTCGTTTGCCTTGCAAAAGGCCATGTTTCGCCATGCAATATGCGGTCTTTTGCAGCGCGATATGCCGCATATTGCAAGATGGTTTAAACTGTTGGAAAAATAAAACGGTTGTGCATTTCCGGTTAAGGAGAATGCACAACCGTTTTTGTTCGTTATGTTCAGCCTTATGGCTGATGTCTGTTCATTTTACTGGACGCAGCAAGAAGGAGAACTGCTTGTCGCCGTATGCCACGCGGTATGCGGGCAGAGCCGTGCCGTTCATGCTCCAGCTGTCAACTCCGCCCAAGCCTGCCTGTACAAGGTCGATGCAGAGCTCGGTGTATTTAGACTTTGGCACTTGCGGGCTGTGGCGTTGCTCCTTGCGGTCGCCGTCGTCAAGGTCGGCCACGCTGTAATGCAATGCCGATGCCGAGAACAGTCCGGCGTGGCTCACTTCGAGGCCGAAGCCGGTGCTGTCGGTTTGCCTCCACCAGCGTATGTCGCTCTTTGTGCCCGTCTCCTGCGGCCGGATGTAGGGGTAAAACTGCTCGTCGGCGGTCTGCGTGTACAGCCCTACGCGCTGCGACAGCTTGCGGTCAGAGTAGTTTTCGATAGGTCCGCGGCCGTAGAATGTGCTGCGGTCGATGTTGTAAGGCATCTGCATCACCACGCCGAAGCGCATCATCGGCGCGATGCTGTCGTCGCCGTGAGTCTTCATTTCTTCTTTTACGTTAATGCTTCCGTCGGCTGATATGGTGTAAGTCATTGTGAGTTCGGCTTTTACCGTAGGCATGTCGTAGCTTGCAATGACTACAACGGGAGTGCCGCCGTTGCCTTTTGCTTGTTTCTTTACTTTCGGCAGTTCAATCGACTTGAGCTTCATCTCGGGGTTGCGCCATGCCTTGTACTTGTTGTTTATGCCTGCGCCCATGTCGTTGTCGGTAGCGGCGCGCCAGAAGTTGGGGCGCAGCGAGCCACCTTCACCGAGCAGTTGGCGGCCCTGGTAGTCGTAACGTGTGATGAAACCGTCGATGCGGCTGAAGCTGATTGTGAAGTTGTCGTTCGACACGGTGATGGCCGTCTCCTGCTTCTTGTTGCGCACTTTCATCTTCGGCGCATCCGTTACTGTATATGCCTTGTCGTTGTATTTGCTTATTCCGAGCTGCTGGTATGCTACGGTTTGCTCGGCCTGCATCAGCGGTTCGGCCGTTTTCAGGCGGTAGTCAACGTTGAGCATCACTTCCGCCGTTTGTGTGTCAACTTTCGAGAGGTCATAGCCCAGTGTCAGTTCTGCCGTCTGCTTCGGTCCGGCATGAATGTTGTCAACCGTCCCGTTCTGTACGGCCTTGCCGTCGGCCATAAGCGTCCAGTGCAAGGAATAGTTTGACAGGTCGCGGAAGGAGTATTCGTTGTACACCTTGATTTTGCCCGTTTTCAGGTCTACGGGCGATGTCCATATGTTCTGGTAGTAGTAAGCCGTCTCGTAAGCGTGCGGGTTTAGCTTGCGGTCGGGGCTGATTAGGCCGTTGCAGTTGAAGTTGTTGTCGCTCGGGTCATAGTCGTTGTAGTCGCCTCCGTACTTGTATATGTCCCTGCCTTCCGCGTCTTTTCCGTGCAGAGCCTGGTCTACGAAGTCCCAGATGAAGCCTCCCTGGAAGTTAGGGTACTTGCGTACCAAGTCCCAGTATTCCTTGAATCCGCCGCCGGAGTTGCCCATCATGTGCGCATATTCACATTGAATGAGCGGCTTTGTCTTCGATGCGTCCTTTGCATAACGCTCACATCCGGCTTGAGACATGTACATCGGGCAGTAAATGTCGGTGTTGTCGCCGCCGTGTGCCTGCTCGAACTGGACGGGACGGCTTGTGTCCTGAGACTTTATCCACTTGTATGCGGCGGTGAAGTTGTCGCCGTTGACGGTCTCGTTGCCGAGCGACCAGGTGATGATACTCGGATGGTTGAAAAATGTCTCGACGTTGCGCTGGTTGCGCTCCATTATCTGCCGTGCGAACATCGGCTTCTTTGCCGGTGCGTCGTTGCCGTAGCCGAAGCCGTGGCTCTCGATGTTTGCCTCGGCGCAAACATATATTCCGTACTCGTCGCAAAGGTTGTACCATTCAGGGTCGTCGGGATAATGGCATGTGCGCACGGCGTTGATATTGAGCCGCTTCATAATGCTGATGTCCTCTATCATGCGCTCCCGGGTCATCACATAGCCCAGGTCGGGGTCCATTTCATGACGGTTTGCACCCTTTATGTAGATGTGTTGTCCGTTTACAAGCAATGTCCTGTTCTTTATTTCAACCTTGCGGAAACCAACCTTTACGGGTATTACTTCGATGATACGGCTTCCTTGCTTCACCGTTGCGGTAAGGGTGTACAGGTAAGGGGTCTCGGCCGTCCACTTCATCGGGCTCTTTACGCTTATCACGGCATCCTTCTTCCCGTCGCCGTTAAGCGTGCAAGAGCCGGCTTTATTGCCGTTTTTGTCAGTCAAAGATAATTCTACCGTAGCGTTGCCTTTTACTGTTGCGTCAATTGCGAGCGTGCCGTCGGTGTAGTTGTTGACAAGGTCGGGGATGACGCGGAGGTCTGAAAGCTGTACGTTCTTGTTGCGGCTGTACAGGTAACAGTCGCGTCCAACGCCGCTGAGACGCCAGAAATCCTGGTCTTCGCAGTACGAGCCGTCGCACCAGCGGAACACTTGGAAGGCTATAAGGTTCTTGCCCGGCTTCACATAATTTGTTATGTCAAATTCGGCTGCCATCTTGCTGTCCTCCGAGTAACCGACATATTTGCCGTTAACCCAAAGGTACATGTTCGATGTTACCGAGCCGAAACGGGCTATTATCTGCCTCCCCACCCATCCTTCGGGCAGGGTTATGGTGCGTCGGTAAGTGCCAACGTGGTTGTCTTTTACAGGCACTTGTGGCGGATTGTCCTTGAAGTGGCCGCGCCAGGCGAAGCCGGTGTTTACATATTCCGGGTCGCCGTATCCGTTGAGTTCCCATATTCCGGGCACCGGCATGTCGCCCCATTTTGAGTCGTCAAAGCTTTCCACCCAAAAGCCTGTTGGCCGTTGGTCGGCGTTCTCAACCCAATTGAATTTCCATTTGCCGTTCAGTGTAAGGTAGTTGGCTGACGACTTCATGTCACCACGGCCTGCGGCGGCTTCGCTTTCATATGCGAAGTATGACGTGTGGCATGGGTAACGGTTGACGCTGTTCACGTCAAGGTCGTGCCATTCGGTGAATGAGGGCGAGGCATCCTTGTTCGCCGCACCCTGCGCGAAGCCGCTTATCGCCGCCATAGCGGCCACGGCTGTAACGAATATTTTTCTCATTCTGGTAAGATTTAATTTAGCTAAAGCGTTTCATGATTGTGCAAGTTTAGCGTTTTTCTTCTTAGCCTGATGAGGCGTATTTCGTATAAAAAAAGGCGAATTTCGTATTTTGTGCCGCCTCTGTTGCCTTCCGCCCGGCAATCACAGACCTTGTACATATTGTTTGGGTGTCACCTTCATTTTGCGCTTAAACGCTTCGCGGAATGTCTTTATGTCGTTGAAACCACATTGATTGGCTACATTTTCTATGTTGGAGGCTCCGCGCTTGAACATCTGTACGGCCTTGTAAACCTTGTATTCGTTGACAAATTCGATGAGCGACATGCCCGTTATGGTCTTTACCTTTTTATATAATGCCGAATGGCTCATCGCCAGTTTGTCGGCGAAATAGTCCATGTTAAAGTCCTCGTTGGTAAGGTTGGCGTCTATCACCTCGCGGCATCGCAGCAGGAAAATCTGCTCTTCCTTGTTGTAAGATTTCTTTTCGGCCGTCAGTTCGCCTGTTATTGCGGCGTTGTCTGACTGCGCTATCAGCCTGTCGATGCGTGTGCGCAGGTATTTCAGTGATATAGGCTTGGTTACGTAGGCGTCGGCACCGTTGTCAAAAGCCTTTATCATATCTTCTTCAGAGCTTTTGGCGGTGAAGATTGCAACCTTTATCGTCTGTAGTTTTTTGTCCTTTTTCAGTTTCTCAAGCATCTGCATACCGTCCATCTGCGGCATCATCAGGTCGCAAAGGATGATGTCTGGCAGATGTTTGCGCGCCATGTCAAGCCCTTCTACGCCGTTGTATGCCTTGTATATCTTGAAGTCTGGAGCAAGATTTCGTTCAAGCAGGTTTACCGTTTCGCGCTCGTCGTCGATTATGAGTATCGAGTGTACGGCGGTAGGGTTGCCTATTGCCCCCTGTCCGTTTGCTGCTTTGCTTGTGGCGGGATGTGTGGAGTTGTCGTTTTTCGTGTATGTTCCCATCGTCTCAACGGCGTTTGCCTGCTGTATGTCTTCAGCCGTTTCGTCTTGTCCGGCATGGCGTTTCGGGATGTAGAATATGAATGTTGAGCCGTGTTCCGGCTCGCTTTCCACATGTATTTCGCCTCCGTATAGTTCTACCAACTGCTTGACGAAGGCCAGTCCCATGCCGTCGCCGCCGCTCTGCCGCATACCACGTTCCGTGCGGAAGAAGTCTTTGAATATGTTTTCCTGCATTTCCTTGAGTATGCCTATGCCGTTGTCTTCCACCGAGAACGTCACTTTGTCGGTTCCGTCTTCGACGGTTAGCGTCACATGTCCGCCTTCCCGTGTGTATTTGTAGGCGTTGCTTATGAGGTTGGAGAGTATGATGTCAAGCTTTTCAGGGTCGAAGCAGGCCTTTATTTCATTGTCCTTGTGCTTGAAGTCGAAGGTTATTTCCTTTTGGCGGCACATCTCCACGTAGTCGTCAACCATGTTGTTGCAGAAGTCGATGATGTCTCCTTGTCGCAAAGACAGCTTCAGTTTGCCGGAGTCCATCTTACGGAAGTCTATCACCCTGGTAATCAGTTTGTTCAGCTTTACGGCGCAGCGGTGCATCATTTGCAGGTACGACGATGGCACGCTTACCACAGACGTGCGTGCGCTGATAAGGTCTTCAAGCTGCGCCATGATGAGGAATACCGGCGTGCGCAGTTCGTGTGTTATGTTTGCGTAGAAGTTAAGCTTGGCTTCCGACAGCTTTTTCGTTGCGTCTTTCTCAATCTCGCTTATGCGTATGCGCTGCTTGGCTTTCTGCTGGTTCATCCATACTGATATGCCGGCATACACTGCGATGGCGGCAAGTATCGTCCAAAGCAGCGTTGCCCATGTCGTTTTCCACCAAGGCGGAGTCACCGTTATGTAGAGTACGGAAGCCTTGCCCCAGCGGCCGTCGGCATCGGTAGAGCGTACATATAGCTTATAGCGTCCCGGCGGAACGTTGGTGTATGACACGTTGCGCATGTCGCCAAGGTAACGCCATTCGTCCTCGAGGCCGTCAAGGCGGCATGAGAACCTGCGGCTTCCGGGCGTGTGCAGCTCGGGTACGGAAAACGATACGGTAAAGAAGTTCTGGTTGTAAGCCAGGCTGATGTCGCCCGTTCCGCCGTACAGGTTGAACACGCTGCGGCTCTTGTCCATGAGCGTCAGGTCGTTGAAGTTTACTGCATAAGACGCAGCCGGGTGTCCCAGCTCTGCCGGTTTGAAGCAAAGCAGGCCGTCGAGCGTGCCCATATATACCGCTCCGTCGTGTGTTGCGGCGGCCGAATATGTGAATGTATGGGGGATGTCGTCGTTTCCGGCATAGCTTCTGAACATTCTTTCTGTCCTGTCGTAGCTGAACATGCCGCCTCCGTCGGTGCCAATCCATAGCCGGCCCGTGCCGTCCTCGGTTATTGACATGACCTGTTGCGATGTCAGTCCTTCGGCTATGTCGTGCGGCTTTACGTCGCCTGTGGCCGTATCGAGCGAGTAGAAGCCTATGTTCTCGGCAGTAAACCATACCGTGCCGTGGGCATCTGCATGGACGTATTTTATCTTGTTCGAGGGCAGGCGAGGCCCGTTGCCTTCTTTTGAAGTGTAGTGTGTCACAACCTTGCGCCGCCGCTTGTCTATCTTGTATATGCCGCTGGCGTTGGACGAGAGCCATATGTGGCGGCCGTCGGAGCATATTGAAGAGCATGTCACGTTGCCGGTTATCGGTCCGGGCGAGAACCGGCGGCTCACCTTATTATATATATACAGCTGCGAGCCGCCTACCCAGATGTTGCCCTCGCCGTCGTCAAGCAGGCACCACACGTTGTTGTAGTCGGCGTTTTCCTTGCTGCTCGGCATGGGCAACAGGGTGAATTTGCCTGTGGACGGCGTGTATTGCACGAGCCCTTTGGTGTAGACGGCCATCCAGAGGCTTGTCCCGTCGAATGTCATTGACACCACGTTGTCGCCCGGTATGCCGCTGTTGTGTGAGTTGAATGCTGCCGTACGTCCCGTGTTGCGGTCGTAAATGTTGAGGCCTCCGCCGTCAAGACCGATGTAAATCTTGTCTTTCGTGGGCACTACGGCCGTAACAATGTTGAATGTAAGGTTGCCCGATGCCTTGTCGAGCACGGTGAAGTCAGAGTCTTTGTCGGCGTTGCAGTTCAGTCCGGCGCGGTAGGTGCCGGCCCAGAGGCCGCCGGTGCGGTCGCTTAGCAGCGTGTACACCACATCGCCGCTGATGTTGCTGTTGGCCGTGTTGTAGCGTTCGGTCACGCCGTCGCCGGTCACTATTATTCCGTAACCGTCGGTGGCGAAGACCGTCTTGCCGTCATGCCATACGGCTTCCATCAGGTTTTGCGGCGTATAAGTGTCCGAGCAGCGCAGCGTGTTGCCTCTTACGCTGAACGCCTCGGAGTCGTGTCCCAGGCCGTTGCCTACGTAGGCGGTGCCCGTCTGGGCTATGTACGATATGTTTACCTTGTTTGCCGAGCCCGGCGTGAGCGTGCTGTGGGCCAGCACTTTGCGCCCGTCGGCCGTGAGCAGGTATATGTGTCTGTCGTTGACGGCCAGTAGGCGGTCTTCGCCGCAGGCGCAGATGCCGTATGTGCTGAACCTGTGAGCCACGCGTCTGAACGTCAGCCGGTCGTCCGGGGTGCTGGCGTACAGGCCTCCTTCCATGTCGGTAAACAGCGTGGCACCGCCCGTGCAGGCTATCGCCGTGACGTGTCTGTATGTCTTTTCGGTGCTTTTCCCGTCGGTCGTCATGCACCGGTGAAACTTGCCGTCGGCGAACGACAGGAAGCTTAGTCCCGTGTCAGTGCCGGCATACACGCCGTCGTCGGTCGTGGCGATTTTGGTTACGAAGTTAGACTGTATGGACGTGTCGTCGCCGTGACGGTGCCTGTATGTTATGAACGATACGCCGTCATAGCGGCACAGTGCGCCCGACGTAGCCAGCCACAGGTATCCGTTCTTGTCCTGGGCCATGTCGGCCACCCAGTTCGACGGCAGCCCGTCGTGTCCGTTGATGGTCTTGAAGCCGTTGCGTGTCAGTGCCGCCGTGTCAGCAGCGTGGACTATCAGCGTTAATATTAAAATAGGTATTATGTGTTTCATGGTATTCATATGGCAGTCTGCTTTTTCTTTTTCCGCTTGTTGCGTGCAATCATCCGAGGTGCAAAAATAAATCATTCTTGTGAAAAACCAAAATTTTATGCTTTCAATTTTCATACCCGTAGCCGTAGCCGTCTCGCCCGGTGTCAGTCGTGCCGTTGGCCGCGTGTTTTGTAAAAGGCCGTCTTTCGTCGTCTGATTTGCCGTCTTTTGTCGTGTAAAATGCGGTCTTTTGCAGGCCAAAAGGCCGTCTTTTACAACGGCTTTGGTAAATGCTTGTGTTTCAAATAGTTACCGATTTGTAACTTTTTCATGCTGTCTTAATTTCCTTTATACACGTGTTTTTCGCCCGTTTGAGGGTGTAATTTATGCCGTTTTTCCACATTACGGTAATTCGTAATTTGGGTGTTTTTACGAAAAACGTCTCTTTTAATACGAAAATCCACCTATATGTTTCTGCTAACTTGCTATAAATTTGCACTCGAAAACAAAGTTTTGGTTGATTAAATAAGGATTTTTAAGGTTACGTTTACAAAAAGATGTTGTAGAAAGTCTTGGCTGCCTGGGCGCAGGCGGCAATTTTGGTTACAGGTTATAAAAGTTAAACAATAGGGCGAAGGATTGTTTTCAAGGATTACACGGGGTGGACAAGGTGCGTGGTGCGGCGTCAATCCCGTTTTGGATGAATGTTAATTGAAAACAATATATGTATATAAAGATTTTCATATTGACGCTGGTGCTTGCCATGACGGGTGCGGGCGACACATTTGCCGGCGGATGGAAGCTGGTATGGAGCGACGAGTTCAGCCGTGACGGACGGCCTGACACCGCCGTGTGGAACTTCGAGCGCGGCTTCGTGCGCAACGAGGAAGACCAGTGGTACCAGGCTGACAACGCCTATGTGCGTGACGGGATGCTCGTAATCGAGGCGCGCAAGGAGAGAGTGAAGAATCCCCGCTACGACAAGGACAGCCGCAACTGGCAGACGAGCCGCGAGTATGCCGAATATACGTCGGCCTCGCTCAACACGCGGGGAAAGCGCGAGTTCAAGTATGGCCGCCTTGAGGTTAGGGCGCGCATACCCGTAGGCGGCGGTGCGTGGCCGGCCATATGGACGCTCGGGTCGGGGCAGGAGTGGCCCTCGTGCGGCGAAATCGACATCATGGAATGCTATCCCATAGACGGCGTGCAGCGCATACTGGCCAACGTGGCGTGGGGCAGGGACAAGCGTTTCGACGCCGAATGGCGCAGTACGGCTACGCCGTTGAGCCACTTTACGGCCAAGGACAAGCAGTGGGCCGACAAGTTCCACGTATGGCGCATGGACTGGGACGAGACGTCCGTCAAGCTTTATCTTGACGGCGAGCTGCTTAACAACGTGCCCGTTGCGGAGACGGTCAACGGAGCGTACGGCAACCATACCAACCCCTTCAAGCAGCCGCAGTACGTGCTGCTCAACCTTGCCCTCGGCGGGATGCACGGCGGCGAGGTGGACGGCGGAGCCATGCCGATGAGGTATGAGATAGATTACGTGCGCCTGTACCAGAAGGAGTGAATTTGCAAAAGGCGGTCTTTGGCAGTGTAAAAGGCCGTCTTTCGCACGCCCGAAGACCGCCTTTTGCAGGCCGAAAGACGGCCTTTTACAAGGCAGGTTGCAACGTGCTGACAATCAGTTTGTTACGTGCGGCGTGCCAGATACAAAGAAAACTTTAACCTAAACTGTATAAGAACCAATGAAACTATTGAAGAGATTTTTCGTAGGCGTGCTGTGCCTGGCTCTCGTGCCGTGTGCAGCCGTTGCCAAGGGAAAGGCCGAGGCCAAGACCGACAGACAGGTATGGACGGACGTGCTGTACAAGATGGCCGCCCCCGTGCTTGAGAACATGAGCCGCGGAGAGTTGCAGAAGAACATGCAGCTGGAGCTTAGCCCCACGTGGGACGGACGCAACAAGAAGGTGGCTTACATGGAGTGCTTCGGCCGCCTGATGGCCGGACTTGCCCCGTGGCTCTCGCTTCCCGACGACGATACGCCCGAAGGCAAGCGGCGCAAGCAGCTGCGCGAGTGGGCGCTGAAGAGCTACGCCAACGCCGTTGACCCTGAAAGCCCCGACTATCTGTTGTGGCGCAAGGAGGGGCAGACGCTCGTCGATGCCGCTTACGTGGCCGAGAGCTTCCTCCGCGGATATGATGCCCTGTGGATGCCGCTCGACTCCGTGACGAAGCAACGCTACATCCGGGAGTTCACCCGGCTGCGCCGCGTAGACCCGCCTTATACCAACTGGCTGCTCTTCTCGGCCACCGTAGAGTGCTTTCTGCGCAAGGCCGGCGCACAGAGCGACACTTACCGCATAGTCTCCGCCCTGCGCAAGGTTGACGAATGGTATGGCGGCGACGGCTGGTATTGCGACGGCCCCTCGTTCGCTTTCGACTATTACAGCAGCTATGTGCTCCATCCCATGTATGTGGAGTGCGTCGAAGTGTTTACCCATGGCGGCAAGAATAAAATCTGGAACGCGCCTTCGGTCAACATGCAGCGCGCCTTGAAGCGTATGCAGCGTTACGGCGTAATCCTCGAGAGGCTTATCTCGCCGGAAGGAGCGTTCCCCGTTTTCGGCCGCTCCATCACTTACCGCACGGGCACCATGCAGCCCCTCGCCCTGCTCGCATGGCGCGGATGGCTGCCCAAGGAGCTGTCAAACGGGCAGGTGCGCGCCGCCCTTACCGCTGTAATCAAGCGCATGTTCAGCGACGGCCGCAACTTCAACAAGGGCGGTTTCCTCACCCTCGGCTTCAACGGCAGCCAGCCCAACATATCCGACTGGTACACCAACAACGGCAGCCTGTATATGGCTTCGCTGGCGTTCCTGCCTCTCGGTCTGTCGGCCGACGACCCGTTCTGGACCGACGCGCCGCAAGACTGGACGTCGAAGAAGGCTTGGGAAGGCAAGGACTTCCCCAAGGACCACGCTTATTACGAATAAGGTGATGCGGTTGTGAGGTTGTGCGGCTTTACGGTTATCCCGGTTTCCCCAGCTCTCTCTGCCCTCCCAGCTCACCCATTAAAAAGAAAAAACTATGAAAGCGGTACTCTCTCTGGCCGTAGCCATTGCATGTTGCGCCTGTGCGCAGGCTTCAGACAGCCTGCGCGTAAGCACGCGCCTCGTGGCCGTTGCGCCGGGTTTCAGCAGCACTTCGGTCAATACGGCCGTGTTCCGCAACAACTCGCTGGTGACCGACCGCGACGTGCAGTTCATCGCTTTCTATGACGGCGACGGCTATCTTGTGGTCGGCAAGCGCGCCGTTGACAGCGAAGAGTGGACGCTCTGCCGCTCGAAATATAAGGGTAATGTAGGCGATGCGCACAACGTAATCAGCCTTATGGTTGACGGCGACGGCTACGTACACGTGGCGTTCGACCATCACAACTCACGCCTGCGCTACTGCCGCGGCATAGCTCCGCACTCCGTCGAGCTTGGCGAAGAGGAGCAGATGACGGGCGACGACGAGGCTAAGCTTACCTATCCCGAGTTTTACCGCCTGGCCGACGGCGGACTGCTGTTCGTATACAGGTCGGGTGCTTCGGGTGAAGGCAACCTCGTCATGAACCGCTACGACATCAAGACGCACCGCTGGAGCCGCCTGCACAATGTGCTCATAGACGGTCAGGGCAAGCGCAACGCCTACTGGCAGCTGTGCGTTGACCGCAAAGGCGTAATCCACTTGTCGTGGGTGTGGCGCGAGTCATGGCTCGTCGAGACCAACCACGACCTCTGCTATGCGCGTTCGCGTGACGGAGGGCTGACATGGGAGAAGTCAACCGGCGAGCAGTACACGCTGCCCATCAACGCTGACAAGGCCGAATACGCCTGCCGCATACCGCAAAACTCGGAGCTAATCAACCAGACCGGCATGACGGCCGACGGCGAGGGACATCCGTATATAGCAACATATTGGCGCGCGGAAGGTGATACCGTACCGCAATACCGCATGGTCTGGAACGACGGCGGACGGTGGCGCGCGGCGCAGCTGTCTCACCGCACTACGCCGTTCTCATTGAGTGGCGGCGGCACGAAGATGATACCCATAGCCCGTCCGCGTGTACTTGCAGACGGTGAAAGGGTTGTTTGCCTGTTCCGCGACGCTGAGCGCGGCAGCAAGGTGTCGATGTTTGTTGTAGACAAGCAGACAAGCAGACAAGCAGATAGAGACAAGCAGACAAGCGACAAGGCAAAGTCCCTTGTTAGCTCGTCACTTGTCAACTCGTTTGCTAACAGCTTGTCTGCTGAAACAATAGACTTGACAGACTTCTCCGTGGACGCATGGGAGCCTACGTTTGACACCGAGCTGTGGACCAATCGCCGCCGTCTGCACGTTTATGTGCAGCGTACCAGTCAGGGCGACGGCGAACGCACGGTGGAGACAAAGCCGCAGACTGTCTATGTGCTTGAAGTAAGTCTCGATGTGGACGAATGATAAAAACTTTAACAAACAAATACTATTGTGAACATGAAAAAACTTATTGGCCTTATCGCAGCTGCGTGCTGCACCGCCGTAATGCCGGCTTTCGCCGCCGGTGAATACGGCAAAGTGTTGGCCATTATCGGCAAAGTGAACAGCCACTGGCAGGCTACGCATCCCGAGCCGGGCACCGCTTTCTGGCACAACGCCGCTTACCACACCGGCAACATGGAGGCGTGGAAGCTTACGGGCGACAAGTCTTATTATGACTATTCGGTGCGTTGGGCGGAGCACAACTGCTGGATGGGAGCGCAAGGCACCGACCGTTCCAAGTGGAAATACTCTTACGGCGAGACGGCAGACTATGTGCTGTTCGGCGATTGGCAGGTATGTTTCCAGACGTATGCCGACCTCTACACGGCAGAACCAGACCCTAAGAAAATCGCCAGGGCGCGTGAGGTGATGGAATACGAGATGTCTACGCCGCAGAAGGATTACTGGTGGTGGGCTGACGGGCTTTATATGGTTATGCCGGTTATGACGAAACTTTACAAGATTACCGGCAACACGCTCTACCTTGACAAGCTGTATGAATACTGGGCATACGCCGACAGCCTGATGTATGACAAGGACGCTTGTCTGTATTACCGCGATGCACGCTATGTTTACCCTGCGCACAAGACGGCGTCTGGCAAGAAGGACTTTTGGGCGAGAGGCGACGGATGGGTGCTTGCGGCGTTGGCAAAGGTTCTGCAAGACCTGCCCAAGGACAATGCCCACCGCGGCGAATACCTTGAGCGTTACCGCCTGATGGCGCAGGCCGTGGCTTCATGCCAGCAGCCCGAGGGCTATTGGACGCGCAGTATGCTCGACCCTGACTTCGCACCGGGCGCGGAAACCAGCGGCACGGCGTTCTTCACATACGCCTTGATGTGGGGTGTGAACAACGGACTGCTTGACTCCGGCAAGTACATGCCCGTCATTATGAAGGCTTGGAAGTATCTTTCCGAGACGGCATTGCAGGCCGACGGAGCGGTAGGCTACGTTCAGCCAATCGGCGACCGCGCCATTCCGGGACAGGTAATCAGCGCGAAGTCAACCGCCGATTTCGGTGTCGGAGCGTTCCTGTTGGCGGCCTGCGAGATGGCAAGATATTATAAGAAATAAACCGTTTGAATGCGGTTTTACTAAATACCAATGACCTATCTGTATTTAAACATTTTATTTATTAGCTATCATGAAAAAACCAAGACTAAGCAAATCGTCATGCAGGGCCTTGCTGCTCATTGCCATGGCGACAACGGGACTGGGGTTTAGCGCTACGGCTTACGCCGAAAGCCCCGCCCAGTCCGTGCAGCAACAGACGCAGACTGCAAAGGGACATGTGGTTGACGAGAACGACGAACCTGTCATCGGAGCGACTATCCGAGTGAAAGGCAACGAGAAGAAAGCCACCATTACCGACCTTGACGGTAACTTCGTGCTGCAAGGCGTGGCTCCGGGTGCTACGCTCGAGGTCACTTACATCGGCTACAAGACACAGACATTCAAGGCCGGACCTAACTCAATCATCAAGCTTGAGTCAAGTTCCACACAGTTGAACGACCTTGTGGTTGTAGGTTACGGAACGATGCGTAAGAAGGACTTGACGGGTAGCGTGACGCAAATCCGCCCAGACAAGTTGGCTAACGAGAACCCCAACACCGTGCAAGACATTCTCCGCGGCACGCCGGGCTTGAACGTAGGTTACGACGCTTCGGCGAAGGGTGGCGGCTCGATGCAAATCCGCGGACAGCGCTCTGTCTATACGGACGGCAACCACAATGACCCTCTTATCATCCTTGACGGCATGGCTTTCTACGGTGAGATGTCGGAAATCAATCCTGACGACATCGGCCAAATCGACGTGCTCAAGGATGCTTCGGCAGCCGCCATCTACGGTGCAAAGGCCGCCAATGGCGTAATCATCATTACTACAAAGAAGGGAAAGATTGGCAAGCCGACCATCAACGTCAGCGCGAACATCGGTATCAACACCAAGAGCGATTACATCTTTGACGTGTACGGACCTAAGGGCTACATGAAATACCGTGAAGACTGGTACAAGTCGTCAACTTACGGCATGGGCGACGACGGCACGTATGGTGCATACAAGGCAAAGGACGGTAACGGAAATCTCGTGGCACAGCCCGGATATTATGATACTCCGGAAAACGCGCAGAGGCTCTACGGTGTTGACCGTAACACATGGTTGGGATATACCAACAATGCCGCCGACGCTACAGACATGTCTATTTATGCCCAGCGCCTCGGTCTGCAAGGTAATGTGCTGAATTATTATCTGGCCGGACAGACGGTTGACTGGTATGACCATACGTTCCGCACGGGTATAAACCAGGATTACAATGCCAGCATATCAGGTGCAAGTGAGCGCATGAACTATTACATGTCGTTCGGCTACCTGAAGAACCAAGGCGCAATCCGTGGCGACGATTACCGCGCGTTCCGTGCCAATCTCAAACTGAACGGAAAGATTACCGATTGGTTGGAAATAGGTGCTAATATCAACTTCCAGGACAGAACGGATGAAAGTCAGCCCGTAAGCCTCGGCACTAACTATTGGGACAGCAACCAGTTGCGCAACTCTCCGTATTCAATCTACCGCAACGAGGATGGTACGCTGGCGCAGTATCCTATGGACCACAGCTTCTATAACGGATATAACTATGACTTCGAGCAGCAGTACATTGACCTTGAGAAGGGCTACCAGGTGCTCAATACCATATTCAACGCCAAGGTGAAGTTGCCTTTCAACATCACTTACTCGTTCAATATATCGCCGCGCTTCCAGTATTTCTACGACCGCTATTTCATGTCGGCTGACCTGCCAAACAGCGACCCGAAGAGCCGTGGTGTAAACCGTGGATGGGGAAAGAATTTCGACTGGTCGTTGAACAACACTATTACATGGGATTACACATTCGCCAAGAAGCACCACGTAATCCTCACCCTCGTGCAGGAGGCCGAGGAACGCCGCTATTGGAGCGACAACATCGAGGCCCGCAACATTCTGCCTACCGACGCGCTCGGTTTCCACAATACGCAGAACGCTACACTGCTTGACAGTGGTTTCAGCACAAGCGACTCTCACCAGACAGCCGACGCATTGCTCGCCCGTCTGTTCTATAGCTATGACGACCGCTATATGATTACGGCTTCTGTACGCCGCGACGGTTATTGCGCGTTCGGTACGAACAATCCTTACGCTACATTCCCGTCAGTGGCTCTTGCGTGGAGCTTCACAAACGAGAAGTTCTGGAAGTGGAGCAACATAATGAATACAGGTAAGCTGCGCGTTTCTTGGGGTAAGAATGGTAACCGTTCTCTCTCTGACCCGTATGTCGCACTTGCCAATCTCGGTGCCGGTACAGGAGCTACGATGGGCTATATCAAGCCCGATGGCAGCACGGTTGACATGAAGTACCTCAGCGTTAGCCGTATGGCGAACCCCAACCTGCAATGGGAAAAGACAGAGGCTTACAACGTAGGTCTTGACTTCGGTTTCCTCAATGACCGCATCACAGGTTCGTTCGACTGGTATCACATGGAGACCCACAACATGATTATGAACCAGCGTCTGCCCGGTTTCTCAGGCTTCGGCAGTATCACCACCAACCTCGGACAGGTGAACAATGACGGTTTCGAGCTTTCAATCAATACGTTGAACATACAGAACAAGAACTTCGAATGGCGTACAACGTTCGGTCTTTCGTACAATAAGAACACTATCAAACACCTTTATGGTGAATACGAGAATGTGCTCGACAAGGAAGGCAACGTAATCGGACGCAGGGAGAGCGACGACCTTACAAACGGATGGTTTATTGGTAAGTCAATCGGAGAAATATGGGATTACAAAGTAATCGGCATCTGGCAGACTGACGAATACGAGGAAGCAGCCAAGTACGGACAGCGTCCTGGTGACCCGAAGGTATGGAACAATCCTGACAACGATGTCTACAATCCTGACGGAACGGTGAAGGAGATTGTCTATAACAATGACGACAAGGTGTTCCAAGGCCAGACTACGCCTAAGGTACGTTGGAGTATGCGAAACGAGTTCACCCTGTTCAAGAACATCAGCATCTCGTTCAGCATGTACTCGATGCTCGGCCACAAGAGCATGTCGGGCTGGTACTTGAACGGTGACAACGGTGGTAACATGGTCGTTAATAACTGCAACGTCTGGGTGAAGGGTTACTGGACACCGGAGAACCCGACCAACTCTTACGCCCGTCTTGAGGCGGTAGGACCTACCGGAGCAAGCAGTCCTAGCAAGTGCTATGACCGTTCGTTCATTCGTTTCGACAACCTCGCGTTTGCCTATACTTTCCCGAAGCAGTGGGTAAAGACAATAGGTGTGGAGAACCTTAAGGTTTACTTCAATATAAGGAACCTCGGAACATGGGCTGCCGACTGGGAATACGGCGACCCGGAGACCGGCGGACTGGCTACGAGGACTTACACCTTCGGACTTAACGTGACACTGTAATTTAAGGTATGGGGTTATACGGTTGTGAGGTTATACGGTAAGTTTATAGCTAACCAAAGCCTTGAAAGCATGAAACCGCAAAGCCTACGACCGCAAAACCATACGACCATAAGAATATAAAAACCGTAAAATTATGAAACCAAAGAAATATATATACAACGCGGCACTCGGCATCGTGGCCGCAGCGTCGCTTACAACGGTGACAGGATGTTCCGAGGACTTTCTCGACCCGGACCCGCTGTCAATGTTTGCACCTGAAAATACATACAACACCGAGAGCGGCCTTCAGTCAACTCTGGCCATGTGCGACCGCCATTTGCGCCTTTACTATACGCACTACGACGGTGGCAAGTGTAACATCAGCGTGCCTATCATGACTGAATACTTGTTCTCAGAGCTTGGCCTTTATGGTAAGACAGATGCAGGTGGCGGCCTGTGGGACGACATCGCATACAAGCTGTCGCCCACGAGCGGAATGCAGGACGGCGACTCTAACCGTATGCAGTTCTACTGGGACGAGGGTTACAACGGCATAAAGTACGCCAACAGTATAATCAACTACATTGACGGTGTTGAAGGCCTTGACGAGAAGACGCGCAACGAATATAAGGGCCGTGCTTACTTCCACCGTGCTTTCCGCTACTATATATTGTGCTGGCAGTGGGGCGACGTGCCATTGGTAACCAAGCTTCTCGACGTGCCCAAGCAGAATTACAGCACTACGAGCCGCGACCAAATCCTGCGCATGTGTACGGAGGAAGTGGAGAAAGCCGTGCAGTGGGTGCCCTCGCAGAGTGAGATGGACTATTACGGTATGGTTAACAAGGAAGCCTGCCGTCACCTCTTGGCAAAGCTTTACCTTAGCATAGGCGAATGGAAGAAGGCCGAAGCGCAGTGTGACACGCTTATCAACTACTCCGGCCTGGCACTGATGACAGCGCCTTTCGGCGACGCTTCAGCCGCCAACAGCCTTGAGCCGCAGACGTGGAACGTTACGCGCAACGTCATTTGGGACCTCCACCGCCCCGAGAACAAGATGGTACCGGCCAACACCGAGACTATCATGGGACTTCCCAACTGCACCGAGCAGAGCCGCATCAACTTCTTGCTTATGCGTATATTCGGCCCAATGTGGAACGACACACGCCTTACTACGCCTGACGGAATGCAGGCTGTGCTCAATCTGGCACGCAGTGACAGCCGCTATGACCAAACGCTTGACGCATTGCGCGCCTTCGGACGCGGTATTGGAATAATGCGTCCGACTTACTTCGCACAGCACGCTTTGTGGAACGTCAATGGTGTTGAGGACAATCAGGACTACCGTCACAACTCACAAGTTGGCAACTGGGTACACATGGAGGACATTAAATACAATAATCCTTCATCTGCATACCACGGACAGAACCTGCGTCTGTATAAAGATGACGGCTCTATACTTTGTACCGACACCATACGTGACTGGTTTGACTTCCCTCTTTATAAAATCTACCTCAAAGATGCGTCAGCCGAGAATATAGCAGGCTCTACGCAGTTCAACGGCTGCACAAACGGAAGTAATGGTAACTGGTACTTGTTCCGTCTGGCCGAAACTTACCTGATGCGTGCCGAAGCACGCCTGTATCAAGGCAATACGGCCGGTGCAACCGAAGACGTTAACACGATACGTAATCGTGCACACTGCTCGCAGCTTTATTCCACTGTGAATATCGGCGATATTGTCAATGAACGTGCACGCGAGCTTTACCTCGAAGAGTTCCGCAAGGTGGAGCTTACCCGCATAAGCTATGACCTGGCTTTGAGCGGCGTGCCCGACGAGTGGGGCAACACTTACGACGTGAACACATGGGACAAGCAGGAAGGCACCGACAAAAACAACGGCAGCTACTGGTACCAGCGCATCGTGCACTACTCGCTGTACAATAATGTTGGCGACGGCATTTCAAGCGGCGTGGCAACATTGAAGTACACTATGGATAAGTGCAACGTGTTCTGGCCCATTCCGAACAGTGCCATCACGGCCAACAACAAGGGCCAGTTGTGGCAGAACTACGGTTATGACGGCTATGACCCATCCATCAAGAAGTGGGAAGACTGGCACGAGGCCGTAGCCGACGAGGACAGAGTTAATTAAAACATTGTAAATTAAGAGTTAAGAATTAAGAGTTAAGAAAATGTGCCTTTGATGATGAACACGTAAATGACGCGCACACCGGCAAAAGCATATTTTCTTAATTCTTAACTCTTAACTCTTTGCTTTTATATATTATGATTGGACGACTAACAATAGCGGCGGCAGCCGTTTTGGCTTTCGCCACAGGCGCGCGGGCCGGCATAAAGCCCGGCGCGATATGGCCTGACGACCGCGGCGTGCACATCAACGCCCACGGCGGAGGCGTGCTGAAGAGCGGAGACACGTATTATTGGTTTGGCGAGCACAAGGCCGACACTACCAGTTCGGCGATGGTGGGAGTGACGTGCTACTCGTCGAAAGACCTTGAGCACTGGACATACCGCGGCGTGGCGCTGAGCGTTACCGACGAGAAGGGCAGCGACATAGAGCGCGGCTGCATACTGGAACGCCCGAAGGTGGTGTACAACAAGAAGACGGGCAAGTACGTAATGTGGTTCCACCTCGAGCTGAAAGGCCGTGGCTACGCCGCCGCGCGGTATGGAGTTGCCGTGGCCGACAAGGCCGAAGGCCCTTACAAGTTCCTGCGTTCGGGCAGGGTAAACCCGAAGATATGGCCGGAGAACACGCCGAAGCCCGACACCGAGGCTCTTACGTCGGCACTCAACGGCAATCCGAAGCTTGACTGGTGGACGCCCGAATGGATGGAGTATGTGAAGAAAGGAATGTACACCTGGCGCGACTATGACGGCGGACAGATGGCGCGCGACCAGACCGTTTACGTGGATGATGACGGCAAGGCGTACCACATCTATTCGTCGGAGGAGAACCTTACGCTCCAGATAGCCGAGCTGACCGACGACTACACGGCGCACACGGGCCGCTACGTGCGCGTGGCTCCGGGCGGACAGAACGAGGCTCCGGCCATAATGAAGCGCAATGGTGTGTACTGGATGATAACCAGCGGATGCACAGGCTGGGCTCCAAACAAGGCGCGCATGTTCACGGCGACGAGCATCTGGGGGCCGTGGCGGCAGCTGCCCAACCCCTGCGTAGGCCCTAATGCCGACCTAACTTTCGGCGGACAGAGCACGTACATATTGAAGCTTGACGACCGTCCTGACACGTACATCTTCATGGCGGACATCTGGAGGCCGAAGCATCCCAGCGACGCGCGCTACATATGGCTGCCCTTGAAGTTCAAGGCCGACGGCACGCCCGTGGTGGAATGGCAGGACGAATGGAGCTTGTCAGACATTAAATGACGGCATCATCATGTGTGAAAAAGCCGCTCCGGCCTTTGCGGTTTGCCGCAAATATGCTATCTTTGTATATCTTAAAGGCGCAGACGGGCGGAAAACTGTAAGCAAAACGGGGCAGAACGTAACAATAAAGCATAATTGCGGCCGCCTCCGTGTATGCTTGTAATGATGCAAGCGGCTTTTGCTTATAAACCGAAAGGCCGTCTTTGGCGCGCCCAAAGACGGCCTTTCGCACGACGAAAGACGGCCTTTTACACGATGAAAGACGGCCTTTTACAATGCTTGAAACAAAAGATACCTATACATATCATATATGAAGACATTATCACTAATACGCACCGTCGTGGCCGCAGTGGCCATGGCGGTATGCTCGGCGGCCGTAGCCGCTCCACGGGGCGGCACGTTCACCGCTGGCGACAAGACCTTCCTGCTCAACGGCCAGCCCTTCGTAGTCAAGGCGGCCGAGCTGCATTATCCGCGCATACCGCGCCCCTATTGGGAGCACCGCATCAAGATGTGCAAGGCATTGGGTATGAACACCGTGTGCCTTTACGTCTTTTGGAACATCCACGAGCAGCGCGAGGGCGAGTATGACTTCACCGGACAGAACGACATAGCCGAGTTTTGCCGCCTTGCGCAGAAGAACGGCATGTACGTAATAGTGCGCCCCGGGCCTTACGTCTGCGCCGAGTGGGAGATGGGTGGACTGCCCTGGTGGCTCTTGAAGAAGAAGGACATACGTCTGCGCGAGCAAGACCCTTACTTCATGGAGCGCGTAGGGAAGTTCATGGCGAAGGTGGGCGAGCAGCTTGCGCCGCTCACCATACAGCGCGGCGGCCCCATAATCATGGTGCAGGTGGAGAATGAGTACGGCTCATACGGCGAAGACAAGCCTTACGTCTCGGCCATACGCGACATCGTGCGGCGTTCGGGCTTCGACGAGGTTACGCTCTTCCAGTGTGACTGGGCGAGCAACTTCACCCGCAACGGGCTTGACGACCTCGTATGGACGATGAACTTCGGCACCGGCTCTGACATCGACGCGCAGTTCAGCCGCCTGCGCCAGCTGCGCCCGCAATCGCCGCTGATGTGCTCGGAGTTCTGGAGCGGATGGTTCGACAAGTGGGGAGCGCGCCACGAGACGCGCCCTGCCGACGCCATGGTGGGCGGCATCGACGAGATGCTTTCAAAGGGAATATCGTTCTCCCTGTACATGACGCACGGCGGAACGTCGTTCGGCCACTGGGCAGGGGCAAACTCTCCCGGCTTCGCCCCCGACGTAACGTCATATGATTACGATGCGCCCATCAACGAATACGGCCTGCCTACGGAGAAGTATTACAAGCTGCGAGAGGTGATGCAGAAGTATGCCGACGGCAAACTGCCCGCCGTGCCCAAGCCTGCGGCAGGCATAATAGACGTGCCGGAGTTGGCTTTGACCGAATATGCGCCGCTCGCCTGCGGCATTGACAGCACCGCTACAAGCAGCCGTCCGCTAACGTTTGAGGACATGGACATGGGCTGGGGCACGATGGTTTACACCACCACGCTGCCCGAAGTGCCCGTTCAGAGCGTGCTTTACCTTGACGGTGCGCACGACTTCGCGCAGGTATTCATCGACGGAAAATATGTAGGCAAGACCGACCGCGTGCGCAACGAGACGGCCGTAGCCATGCCGCCGCTGAAGAAAGGCAGCCTGATGACCGTCGTTGTAGAGGGCATGGGGCGCATCAACTTCGGCCGCGCAATAAAGGATTTCAAGGGTTTGACGGGCGACGTTACGCTCCGCGCCACGGTTGACGGCGACGAAGTGACGTGGAACTTGCGCGACTGGACCATGCAGACCGTGCCCGACGGATATGATGATGCGCTGCGCGCGTTGGAATTTTATAAGCAAACAAGTGACAAGCAGACAAGCAGACAAGTGGTAAGCGACAACCAGACAAGTGACAAAGCAAATGGGCTTGTCTGCTCGTCTGCTGACTGCTTGTCTGCTTTGGGCTATTACCGTGGCTACTTCAACCTGAAAAAGACCGGCGACACGTTCATCAACATGGAGACATGGGGCAAGGGACAGGTCTACGTCAACGGCCATGCCGTAGGCCGCTTCTGGAGCATCGGGCCGCAGCAGACGCTCTACGTGCCGGGCTGTTGGTTGAAAAAAGGCAAGAACGAGGTAATAGTCCTTGACGTGGTAGGCCCGCGCGAGGCGAAGCTCTGGGGGCAAAGCAAGCCTGAACTTGACAAGCTCCAGCTTGAGAAGAGCAACCTGCACAACAACCCCGGCGACCGTCCCGACCTTAATTCGGCCACGCCTGCGGCCACGGGAGAGTTCACTGCGGCGCGCGAGTGGCAGAAGGTAACGTTCCCGTCTGCCGCCAAAGGCCGTTACGTTGCCATTGAATGCCTCGACTCTCAGGATGGAGGCGACGTGGTATCTATGGCAGAGCTTTACGTCAACGATGCCCAAGGCAAGCGCATCGACCGCAACCAGTGGGCGGTGAAGTACGCCGACAGCGAGGACGC
Organism: uncultured Prevotella sp.; assembly: GCA_905196835.1. GTDB lineage: Bacteria > Bacteroidota > Bacteroidia > Bacteroidales > Bacteroidaceae > Prevotella > Prevotella stercoripullorum. Next base: position 60,035 of record CAJJWN010000010.1, read on the forward strand.
TGCGGGCGGCAACCACACCGGCGACAAGGCTTTCGACCTGCAGGAGTCTACATATTGGAGCACCGTAGGTGGCACGAAAGCACCCCATCTGCTCGTAATCGACATGGGCAAGGTGCAGACCGTAGGCGGCATTGAGTACCTGCCATGCACCACGGAGACATCTGTCAGCGGAATAAAAGGTTACAAAATATACGTTTATTAAATGAGAAACATCGTATTGACACTGTGCGCGCTGCTCGCCATGGCAACCATACCGGCGGCAGCCGCACAGGTTGAAGAGAAGGACATGACGGCCTATCTCTTCGTGTATTTTACCGGAAACAGCATTGACGAGGAAGCAATACGCTTCGCCGTGAGCACCGACGGCTATAATTATTACGCCCTCAACGGCAACAAGCCCGTATTGAGCTCAAGCGAAATAAGCTCCACCGGCGGTGTGCGCGACCCCCACATACTGCGCTCCGAGGACGGAACTACGTTTTACATGGTGGCGACCGACATGGTGTCGGCTAACGGTTGGGACTCTAACCGTGCTTTCGTCATGCTCAAGTCTACCGACCTTGTGCACTGGACTCACAGCATAGTGAACATACAGAAGCGTTATCCATGGCAGGAAAAGCTGAAGCGCGTGTGGGCTCCGCAGACCGTTTACGACCACGAGGCTGGGCGTTACATGGTGTATTGGTCTATGAAATACGGTAACGGGCCTGACGTAATATATTACGCTTACGCCAACGATGACTTCACGGACATCACGGGCGAGCCCCGCCCTCTGTTCGTTCCGAAGGACAAGAAGTCGTGCATCGACGGCGACATAGTGTATAAGGACGGCACGTATCACCTGTTTTACAAGACCGAGGGGCACGGCAACGGCATAAAGACGGCTACCACGCGCTCGCTTACTTCCGGCCAATGGACTGAATATCCTGACTATAAGCAGCAGACGGAGCAGGCCGTAGAGGGCGCGGGCACATTCAAGCTGATAGGCCAGGACAAGTACATACTGATGTACGACGTGTACATGAACGGCCGCTATCAGTTCACTGAGACCACCGATTTGCAGCACTTCAAGGTCATAGACAGCGACGTTTCGATGGACTTCCATCCACGCCATGGCACCATAATGCCCATAACCGCCGCCGAACTGCGCCGCCTCACCGCGCAATGGGGCAAGCCGTCGGCCATCGGCGACGTGCCCGTCAACCCCGTGTTGCCCGGCTTCCACGCCGACCCGGAGGTGCTTTACTCCAACCTTACGCACCGTTATTACATCTATTCCACTACCGACGGCACGCCGGGGTGGGGCGGATGGTACTTTACGGCATACTCTTCGGCCGACTTGAAAGACTGGACTTATGAAGGCGTCGTGCTCGACTTGCGCTCGCCACAGGTGCCTTGGGCCAACGGTAATGCGTGGGCACCGGCGGTGGAAGAACGTCTTATTGACGGCAAGTATAAGTATTTCTTCTATTACAGCGGCAATCCCGCTGGCGGCGGAGGCAAGCAAATTGGCGTGGCTGTGGGCGATTCGCCCGTCGGCCCGTTCAAGGATATGGGCAAGCCAATCATTACCGAGTCTCCTACCGGGCACGGGCAGCAGATTGATGTTGACGTGTTCACTGACCCGATGACCGGCACACCTTATATATATTGGGGCAACGGCTACATGGCCGGAGCCGAGTTGAATAGCGACATGGTGTCGCTCAAGCAGGAGACGGTCACCGTAATGACCCCGAAAGGCGGCACACTGAAGGATTACCAGTACCGTGAGGCTCCGTATGTGTTCTACCGCCACGGGCTGTATTACTTCCTTTGGTCTGTTGACGACACAGGCTCTGCCAACTATCATGTGGCCTACGGTACGTCCGATTCGCCGTTAGGCAAAATCAAGGTAGCAAAAGACCCCATTGTGACAATACAAGACCCAGCCAAGGAAATCTACGGCCCGGCGCACTGTTCGGTAATCCGCAAGCCCGGCACTGATGACTGGTACATAGTCTACCACCGCATAAACAAGCACTACATTGGCAAGGACAAGCAGCCAGGCATACACCGCGAAGTGTGCATAGACCGGCTTGAATTCAACCCGGACGGAACGATACTGCGTGTAGCTTTAACCGACTGATGATGTGGTACACGGCATCATGCCTTGTCTTACGCATGTATAGGTCATCGAATGGTGTCCGTTTTTCGTATCTTTAAATGTTATTGAACACATCATTGTTTGTTGAATAAACACAAAAAAGGGAACTGCGTTAACGCAGTTCCCTTTTTTGTGTGGTACCACCAGAAAATGAGTTTCATTTCTAAATGGCTCTATATCTTTGCGTTAAAGAATCGCAACAAATGTAATCTCCCGCTATTTCTCCACCTAAATTCTGCACTATTTTGCAGTGTCTCGCAGAGTCGAGTTCCTACTTTGATGCAAAGATAGTGAAAATATTTGAAACATAAATGGCTGCACTAAAATTTTGCTCCACCTCAGTTCGGAATCACTACTAGCAGGTATAAAACAAAGCAAAATATTATTTCCTTGGTATATCTTTTAATTTGATTTTACCACTTTTGATAGATGCTCCATCTGCATTCAAACGCCAACTTATTTCAATATCTTGATTAAGATTTGCATTTGGTTGCAAGACAATGCCTTTGTGTACACCTGTCATACCAGGAAGTATCGGCACAATACGAGGAAAACCATACTTTATATTTGTAGGAGTGCTACCTTCAAGAATATCACAATACAAGTTTTCACGACGCATAGTAACAAAACCGTCTTTCACTTCTGCGATATCAAACTCTTGTCCTGCAGCAACGATATTTTTGGGTAATTTTACAAAATAGTGAACATGTTCTGCTACAACTGTTCCAACATTTCTAGGAATACAATTTAGAACCAATATTGCTCTTTGCACAATTTGCGGCTGAGCAGGCATGGGTGAACCATATAGAGGATTATATGTTGGTTGTATCCAATATAATTCCTGTTTTGTTATTTGTCGAAATTCAAAGTCTAACGTTATATCAGGATGGATGTTACGATTCATAATATCTCGAATCTCGTAATCCTCCATTGAATTAATCGTAGTTGAATAACGCTTGTGATATTGCTTTGTCTTTAAATTCTGATGGGCTGTATGACTTTGTGGAATATCTACAATATATATAACTTCATTTGGCTTGGTCATATCTACAACCAAACAACTAATTTCTAATCCTTTAATTTTAGGACTGATATTACTTGATATAACTTGGGCTATGGTTTCCTTGGATACTTTTGTGGTATCTATCGGTGTTATATGGGATGGAATATGCCGTTTATCTTCTTCGTCAAATTCCTTAACACCATATATTATGGTGCCACCATTAGCATTAGCCATTGCACTAACATCCTTGGACATTTCGCCTTTCCATTTATCGCTAGTTGTGTTAATGTCGCTTTTGTACTCAAGTGTTGTGCTTTCTTCAACGCCGGCAGCAATTAATGCATTAACATCTTCAATTGAGGTTATTTTATTCATGTCAAAAATATACTTGTTAGCATAACCTATCATAAAATATAGAAAAAGCACGGTTTTTACATATTATATGATAGGTTGCGCAAAATTACTTATTATTTGTTAGGTTATTTTTCAAAGCAATACCTTTTGCTGTAAGGCAGTATTTTTGATTTTGACTTTTGGGCTTGTTTGGAATAGTCTGCTCCAATATACCAGCCTCCAGAAGTGGATGAATATATTTTCTCCTAAATTTAGTTCTATCGGTAAGCCCCATAAATGCTAACATTTCACCAAAAGAGCGTGCTTCAGTACAGAATACAATCAGTTTATCAAGGTTTTCAATATTAGGTACTGACTGGGTGCCGACTGGGTGCCGACTGGGTGCCGACTGGGTGCCATCTTGTACACTTATAGGCAAAGTTATGCGGATAAAGTTATCCGTAAACTTGAAGCAATCTTCTCCATAAGCACGCAAGATACGAGGAATACCAGAACCTAACGACTCTACTAATTCCACATCGCGATATATACGCATCAACTCCTTATTGCGCGGGATAGATATGCCGTTAAAGAACTCCTCCTTAGTAAGAGATTCAGGCAAACGACCGGCAGAGGTTATCTCAAGTCTATCGGGGAATATCTCAAACTTGGGTGGTACTTCAAATGAATAGTCATTATGTACTATGGCATTGATGACAGCTTCACGCAAAGCAACCTTATTCCACAATGGAGTTTCAATACGCTCCATTGGGGTTATCGTTGCTGCCACCTTATTCTCAATATCCAGTTTTGACAACACACTCTTGGTTGCTTTGATAAGAGAGCAATATCCATACTCGTTATTCTCCACCAAATCGCAACGGTCAAGACTTGAATACTTTGCCACTTTGATTGAATTGCCATTCTCATCAGCCAACAGATATGCCACATAGTTGTACTTGCCATCATCTGTAAGCAATTCCAATGTACGCTTGAAGTTATCATTGAGCCTTTTACCTCGCTCATCGTAGTAGATACGCAATTGCTCAAAACTCAAATCCTGGCGGTTAGATACGATGCGGCCAATGGAGTTGCGTGTACGCATAGCAAACAAACGGTCAATTTGCTCCTGTGGCATAGGCTCGGCAGATGTTCCAACACGTATATATGCACCTCGTGGAGTCATTCCATACTTCGTTTTGAAATATGGCTTCTCAATTCCACTCGCCACAGTAACCTTGATAATGCTGCGTCCATCCTTTTGCTCCTCGGCAATATCAAATAAGCCCATAGCAGAAGGTGAAATGTTGTGCTTGATGCGGTCTTTCAACCTCAACATAGAATCATCCACATCACTAACACCCACAGTTGAACCATCTTTATCAATACCGATATAGATATATCCGCCCTCCTTGTAGTTAAGGAACGCCACAACCTCCTTCTCAATATCAAGTTCAGGAGTCAATTCTCTTTTATATTCTATGCGGTTGGTTTCGGTCATACTAATATAAAGTATTTAATTATATGACTATTTCTCTTCTTTAAAGAACAATTGGTAATAGTACATGCCTCGATCTTCATCGTAACCTCTTACGATATACTGCTCTCCACCGTGAATGTTTATATCAAAATTCTTATCGAGTTTAATCGTAGTCATCGTACCAGTGGCTCGACGTTTTATTGCTGTAGATGCCGTTTCAAAGGTATCGTCAATTTCTATGTCTCGTTCTTTTTGATAAGTTTCTTTATACTGCTTGAACTCAGAAACTAACTCTGGCGTTTCAAAAACTTGTTCGGCAAAAGAGTTTATATTAACAGATTCTTCTTTTAGTGCCTCGACGCTTCTATTCATATATGTTGCTTTCTCAACTTTACCATTATCACTGGGTAATTGAGAAACAAAACTCTTGCATAGAGACAGCATATTTTGCGTTTGATTAAAGCTGTCTTTTCTCGGTCTCACATGCAGGAAATCGTCAGTCCAATATTTTGCCTCAGATCCTTTATTGGTGTTATCTACAATAGCGACTAAATAGCCATTTTCTCTCTCTGTATTAAAAATCAAGCAGCCCTTATCAAGTTTATTGATATTTATACCACTTTCACTTTCTATTTCAAAGTTTTCCCCTTTAGAGTGTATTTTTAGAAAAGTGTCTTTATTCTCAGATTTGAATAGGCCAATGGCATTTATACATTTGCCATCTACTTCACAATTTGAGAAATAAACCACATAAAATTCTCCTGCTTTAATTTTAGGATGAGTGCTTTGGTTATATAAATGTGTTGCTAAATTGATGGACTCTTCCTGTATTAAATTAGGGTCAGAAAAAATTTTAGAACAGTAATGGTATACTTCGTTTAATGCAATGTCACTATCGTGATGACATTTGTACAATTCATCATACTGAAAAGAGTTTATAAAGTATTTTAATAAGATGTCGTTTAGTTCAGTAGATAACTCCATAGGTCTTTGGGAAAATCTAATACCTTCATCTGCAATTTTATTTCCTACCTGATGAATACAAACAACATCAATTTTGGCATCTAAATATGTAACTATCATTTCTTTTGATTATTAAGATATTCTATAAAATTACTATACACTAAGGACTTTTGCTTATCCATCTCAGAAAGTAATTTTGACTCAAGCGTCTTTTTAGCTTTAGATGTTAGCCGATTTTTTATGTTCAATGATCGTATGGTAATCTCAAACTCTGCATTGTGCATCTTTTTATTATAGTCAGGGAACCCCAAACATATAGTAATAGTTCCTTTTTCTCCTTTATAATCAAAAGAAAATACAGCTTCGATATTCCACAATACTAATGAAGAATGATATGATTTTTCACTCATGAAAAATGTTTTGTCTAATGAATCTCCAGATATTAGAATCTTTTTCATTCTATTCATCCAAGAAATACCTTCTGGCAAAACATAATCTTCTTCAGGTTTAATAGATATGTCTTTAATGTTCTCACACGAAAATATGTCATTCTGTAAGTGAGTTGTTAGACGATAAAAAAATATAAACCTAGTCTCATTCGTAAATTCGGAGAATAGAATCTTTTTAGGAGTTACTTCAAGCGGAATAGTCCCTTTTTGTTTATATCTTTTAACTTGAATATTTAATATTTCCTCTGCCAAATCTTTTGTTTCTGGGGCAGTATGAGTTATTCTAACATGCCCTTTCCCATTGTCGTTTATAAATTCAATACTTCCATGAAATAAATTAGTTTGCTCATACCATGATTTATTCATATCGTGTCTTTCCAGTTCAAAAGACGCAATAATATGGTTTGGATTATTATCTAATTGTACAAATGATACAGGCTTACGCAGTTTGCATGTGGGAAGTTTTGTCCTCATAACTTCATCTAAGGAAACAAATAATAGTTCTGGATCAAATATCTTTGCATTCTTAGCCCATGTTATTTCTCTAGAGAACTTTTTCTCATTATCTTCCTTTTCAGAAAAAGAGTCTCGCACCTTGTCAAATTCAGCGGGAGACAATAGTAGATTTTGCATAATTGGAACCATGTAATCTTTGTCTTGATTAAAAACAAAAATACCTCTCTCACGCAAAATTCTAGCTATGTCTGTAGCTGTAATATATCGTTGATTTATAAAACCTCTAAGAAATTCTCCAAAAGGAATTATTTTGTCTATATCTTTATGTGGAGCATTCATTGTTATAATGTATCTATTGGATTAAGAAAATTAACTACTTTAACGGTTTTTGTATAATTGGCATCTTGGAATCCTAATTTAGAAGTTCGTACAATTTCATCATGTGATAAATTATTGTAATCAGGAAAACCTATTATAACTTGCCCTGCTAAATTGGTAGATAAATCTTTTGCAAGTCCCATTAATCGTATAAAGGTGTCTTTTTCGAATTTTTCTAATGTACCAATAAATAATATCGTTTCGTTTGAATTAGATTTGTTCTCTAACTTAAATGGAATTAGTGAGGAATTGAGATATTCAACCGGCATAATATCTCCTGTGTTTTGACGGGAGGCTGGATTAACATTAAGTCCAGTTGATGGATAATAAAATGAGTAGCTATATTTATTTTGCGCTTTAATGTATTTTATCAATTCTAGAATAAATGCGACATGCCTATTATCAACAATATACACCGTATTGTTGCATATCACATCTATTCGTGCAGAAGATATATTGCTAATCAAATCATCAGCACTATCTTTAGACCCACTTAGCCAAAATAAGACACCTACATCATTATGAGAACTACAATTATATTGTGAAACAAATTCGGCCTTTTTCTCAGAACAATTATAGCATTGTATAGTGTTAATCAAATCCGTAATGTACCACTTAAATTTTTTAGTTGGACTATTAGGATATTTGTCCATTGTATATTTTGAAGAAATAATAATATTGTTTAATTGCCCATCAAAAAGTGGGTTCATATATGAGTACATAAAATCAATCCCATGCGTTTTTACGGACTCTTCTTTATCATTTTTATGTTCTCCGTTTTGCATATAGCATGGAATTGTGATGCCTTTAACAGGATCATTCCACCCAATAACAGAAAGGAATCTCTCAACTAGATTCTCTCCATATTCTCCTATTTTCTTAGACCATTCTCCCATAATAATATGACGTTTATTTTTATATAATATGTTACTAAGATAAAAGATTCATTATTTCTATAAAGTCCTCTTTTGCTTTGTTGAAACTTGGCCAGTCTGATGAGATTCCATAATATCCGCATACCTCATTATAAAATTCATCTAATTTGCGTTTATCTGCAATTGACGCACCTTGCTTAACTTCATTAAGAAATCCCATGTCTTTGAATTTGGTATTTGGAAGCACAAACGGTAACACCCTCTTATCCTCTATAGCCCATGCAGCACCCATTTCATTTTGACACACCTCACTCTGGAGATAATTTCCTGAAATAAATAGAAGGATAAAATCACACGATTTCATATTTTCAACGATTTTTTCGCGAAAATCATCGCCTGTTCGGATTACAGTAGGGTCTAATGTACAGAATATATCACCATCCTTAAATCCACAACCAATTTTCAGGATCTCCTTAATAAATCCATTCACGATGATTTTATCGTCAGAAGAATGGCTGATAAAGAATTTTCTAGATTTATGTATAGAGTCTACAAGCTTTTTTTTCGATATTTCTGTTTGAAGTTCTAAAGAAATAATCGTTTTAACAATTGATTCTAATATGCTTTGATAGCGATATGGATAGGAATCATATTCACCCATAGCCTCGGCTATCTGCCTTTCTATCAATGGGTATTTGTCCTTTATGACTTCTTTTAATACATTCAAATGTGATTCGTAACCTTTTATATCACCTCGTACAAAGGTTTGTTCAGTCCCCATTGACGCATTTATTATACGACAAGACTCTATTCGTTTATCAGCAAATTCTTTGCATAATAAAGATTGTTGATATATTTTATTTTCCATACCTTATTCTCTTATTATCATTTGTAACACTTTGTGCTTGGCATTTTTCCAAGATTTAATTAACTATTTCAGAACCATTTATATTATCAAAAAAATGCAGATATCGGATTTCCAGACTCAGACTCTATCACGCTGTTAAGATAACTTGCATCTTTAGTTTTATCAGATTTCTCATAATTATATTCAAAAAAATGTTTAATCGTTGTATTATCAGATTGAACACCTTTCTTATTGTTGCCATCTTCATACACTTGATAATTGATCATTCCCTTAGATATAACAGGGGATTCTCCGGGCATTATAATAATTCGAAAGTCATCACATAATGTAAGTATAAATTTATATTCACTGATACGAGGCTCTGGCGTCTTTAATGTGAACTCAACTTGGCTCCCAAATTTTAGAAAGGGTTTAATTATAATTTCTCTTAGTTTTCTTAATGTTTGAAGACACCGTTTAACTTCATGACCGTACTTTGCCACATCATAACTATCATGACTTGATGGATTAAGTATAAACTTACGATGTTCATCCAACTCATTAAAAATGGATATATCGATTACACCGCTTTCTGCGGCATAATCTTTACAGTTCATTATCAATCCATTAAGATCTAAATGTGCAAAATCACCAGTCAGTTGCTTTTTCTTGGGCAGGAAATTTTTACAAAAAGCTTCGGCTTCTTTTCTTAAGAAATTACCAGCAATCTCGTATTCATGCTGTTTAATATAATGTTCGGCTTGCCCAAGGTAATCCTCGCTATTTCTAATATATGGAGTCTTATCATAATCCATGTATATTTCTTTATAGACCCACGCATCTTGATTCTTTTTTGTTTTATGCTTAAAATACTCAAAGAACATTTTGTCGTGAGTAAACAGATATATCTTATACTTATCAGATATTTTTAGCAAGAAGTCCACAACTTTTGCTCGATTGCTCATGTCAAGACTGATGAGCATATCGTCAAGAGCTAGAAAACGACCATCAGCAGGCTTCTCTATATTCAGCAGTGCAAAACGAACAGACAATGCTATTGCTGTTAATTTTGCTTCGTTAAAATATGTATGTGGCTTAACAATCTTTCGTAGATTGCCATCAGGCATCTTCTCGGAAATCTCTAAGCCAATAAAAGGTTCATTTAATTTTTTATATGATGATTTGCGTTCTTTTATTTCCCCATTCTCTTTAACTAACTCTATAATATTGTCATACTTTAACCAATACTCATTAGTGTCATCTTCGGGTTTATCAAAATTCGAATCGTATCGCAATCTTATAACCAACTCATTATCATCTTCATCCTTAAAAGACTCATTATATCGATCGGAGGCATAAATGTTAATGTCTTCAACGACCTTCTTGACTGCTTTGTTAAAATATTCAATATTAGAAATATAATCAGGGTGTATATGTCGTCCCTTCTTGATAATTGATGCTGTTATTTCATCATACATTTCGCCAATATGAAGTCCTGTATTGTCATCTTTACAGAATGGCAAAATATCTTTTATAAATACGGGGAATAGATTTATTCTCTGAGAATTTCTAAAATTGAAAAAATGGAATAAGAATTGATGATTAACAAAACAACCGTTAATCTGTGCAGGCAATGGGTGTTTACCACCTAATAATGTAAATTGATAACCTTCTTTATCAATATTATATATAAACGGATGTCTTCCATCAAAATCTATCCATATCTTGGAATCTGCATCCAAATTATTTAGATTCTTTAAATGCTGTTCACTAGCGGGGTCAAAGTATTTTTTACCAGCATCAGGTTTTAATGGTGCCTGGAACATACAATGTAAAGCATAGTAAATGGAAGATTTTCCACTACCATTCTCACCATACATCAAAAGGTTCTTTCCTTCTAGTTGTAATTCAAAATCATTTGGAAAGGCCTTAAAACCACATATATGTATTCTATTTATTGCTGGCATATTATCCTTCAATTATAAGTTTGAGTATCTCAGGGCTTCTTAATGTAAATAAATCCAATCTGTTTCGTATAGAATTATCCGTTTTCTTGATATTCATAAATACATCAAGTATCATATCTGCTTTTTCTTTATCTGAGGATAGGTGTGTGATTGGCTTTATGAGTTCCAATGCAGAATCAATTATATTGATTTCTTGCTCTTTTATATGCTCTTCAAAGTATAATTCATATACGCATCCATCAATTATTTTCTCAAAGAACGACGCTATTGTTTCATTAGAGACTAATTCTGACAGGCTATCTTTTGTAGAACAGATCAATATAATATAATCAACAAGCGTAGCAATCAACTTTTGAATATTGACCGCTGGTACCGCAATAGGAATCTGTTGCAGTGGTTCTTTGTCTAATTGATAGTTTGCTCCTTGCATCTTACCTTTATTTTTAAGCCAAAACTCAATCAGTTTAGAGTTTAATAAACCTGTTAGGTATTTCAAGTTTACTCTGTCTGTTTGAATCATGTTAAATGTTTGCGACAAATAGCACTCAATATCACAATAAGAAAATATAGGATGCCCTACGCACTTCCTCACTGCAATAACTTTATTGTTTACAAAAAACCTTTCCTCTCTGGCTCTGTGTAAACCATAAGGTTTATTGTCAGATGTGAAAACAGATACAAATCTATCCAAATGTCGCTTAATATTTGGGAAGCAATCTAAACTATTAGGATTTTTATATCTAGAGTCTGTATATATCGTCCAATATTTGTTGCCTTTTTGGACGCCATATCTACTAATATTTTCATTTGTATAATATGGTTTTATTAAGGATAGTTCATCTTGATTAAGAGCCAATGTCTCTAATTCTGCACTCGTTAAGACAAATATTCCCTGATTAATTTCGAATTGAGGACCTAATTTTTGCTGATTCTTTTTGTTCAATGTATCTTGCGGGAACACTATTCCTTGTGCGATTTCTTTATCATTCAAGTAAATCACACTTGAGAGACTTGGTATTACCCCTAAAATATCAGAACTTTGGCTAAATGTTATGTTTTTATCATAAAAATTAGCTCGTCTTATTGTTGGAGTATAACATTCTGCCTGTTCATAGGTTTTGTATGATGGCTCCAAAATAGCAATAGCCTCTTTCTCCGTTGCTTTATACGCAGTTAATCTACGGTAATCGAATGTATAATCATCCGTTACCTTATCTTTTTGGAACATCATAATCATAGTTTGAATGCTTGCGCTTTCAAACATCATTACTGCGCCAAAGTCAACAATATTGCAGATGCGGGTCTCCTTAATAACTTTATCTCTAAGTTTGCTTGCTCCAAAACTGGTAGTCCAGTTGTTTGTTGCAATAAAGCATAAAACGCCATTTGGATTGAGAAGATCCAATCCATTACATGCAAATAGATACCATATGTCCATTTTGCCCTTATAATAAGGCGAGTCCTTATATGGCTCAAAGAATGTCTTTGACATACGACCTTCCTTAATATAAGGTGGGTTAGCAATGATTATATCGAAGCCTATGAATGCACCTTTATCATCTAATAGTTGAGGATATTCAAAACGCCACTCAAATGATTTTTCATATTTCTTGTTATTGAATATTGCGTGTTCTTTTTCTTTTAATTTGTTTAGCTTACTCTTTGCTGCAGCATAACCGATTGGGTCTTCCTCAGCTTTGCGTTTGCCAAATAAGGGTATTGCTTCATACTCATAGACTCTTTGTTCAGCAAGCTGTCGTTGACGTATGTCGCCTTGGGCAAGTGTAGTTTTAAAGCAGTTTTTTATATCATTGATTTTAGTTCTTAATCCAACTTTATCCGTATGTTCTTCGGTATAGTCAACGACTAATCTTTTATAATCTTCTAGAGTGAATTTACTCCATGTGGTTTTCTCTTTTCTTGCATTTTCTTTTCCAACTCTATTGTACTCTTCAAAAACATCAGCAATAGGCATATCTAAAGAATAACGACAAATCTGTGAATTGCCACAAGTGATTTTGTAATCTAAGTTGGGTAGTGGCTGTGGCTCTTCCGCATCGACAACCAATGCTAACCAGAAACGCAAACGAGCTATATCGACAGCACCTTGCTCGATATCGACACCGAAGATGTTGTTTTGGATAATATCACGTTTGGTTTGAGTCGAATCAAAGTTGCCGTGAGGCTCTGCGTGTGAGTGCAAGTGATGTATTGCGTGATACAATACATAAAGGATACCCATAGGGAATGCTCCCGAACCAATGGCTGGATCACATACCTTAACCTCTTTTAGCAGTTGAGTAAAGCGTATTGCGCTATTTTTATTTTGGAGTATAGGACTCACCACTCCATCATTGATGAGTTGTTCAATAGCTTCTGCATACTGTTCTGATGGTTCATGTGTTTTAAGGTATTGTATAACACTCTGGCGGCACATATACTGAACAATCTCTTTGGGAGTATAGAAAGCTCCCTTATCTTTGTTGTCCTCCAAAAGATTCTCAAAAATATGTCCCAACATTTCAGGATCAATACCAACCTCGCTATCATCAGGGTCGTTCTCGTCAATGGTGAAGTTATATTGAGAGAAGAAATCCATTAAATCCTTGAAGTAGGAATATGGGAAATCTATATCTAATTCGTCAATTCTGTCCTTATCAAACAAACCACCATTTAAGTATGGAATCTTGATATTTTCACCAAGTTTACCATCGGCTATATCTCCATTTCGCTTTTCATTCAATGTTTTGAAGAACAGTGGTTCCAAAACATCACTTAACAAACGATTATTGTTGGCATAATTATCTACAAGTTTACTAAGGTAGTTTTTATCTCCACCTTCCCATTTAACATTTGAAGCAGGCACACCCATCCAGCCTTTCTTTTGTAAGAATTGCAAGAACACCAAACGGCCTAATAACTTCTTGACATAGTCGCGATGTGGCTTGGTATCAGAAAGCGTATCAATAAATTTCTTATATTGGGCTTTGTAGCCATTGAAAAACTCTTTGTTAAGTCGTTCAACAGAGAATGCATCGGTAACATCTGTTAAATAAATGGAGCCATAGGTCCTCTTATCAGCCAATTCTTTAAGTCGGCTTGCTGCTGTGGTACAAGGCTCATTCTTGCCTAACAAGAATGTATATCGTTTAGGAGCTGTTTCCTTCTTTACTAATTCTCCACTTTCATTGAAATAGGTCTGCTTGGCAATAAATGTCAAGCGATAGTCATCTTGGCCTTGCGAATAATAGAAAACCAAAGCTCCATGAATCAAGTCTTGATCTACATATTTTGCAGCAATATCGCGCAAACTTTTACGGTTGCGGGATATTTGCACATTGTCGGCTACCTCAAAGCGGAATATAGCCAATGAACGTCCGTCATCTAAACGGATGTTTCCTACATGGCCACCATCTTTGACATGTGAATCTGTAATCTTGGCAACACTTGTAAAGATTTCAACTTTAGGAAAGATCTTCTCTAGCAAATCTTTCCAAATGTTAAAATCAAATTTTGCAGATAGTATATTTTTCAAATATGCTTGATTCATAATAATACTTTGTTACATGTTAAAACTCTCTGAAATAATAATTTCAGGCATAAAATCTTTCGACACTTTAAGCGCATCTACTTGTTTATCAACATTTCCTCCTTGGACATGCTCCAATGGATATGCTGATATAATCATTATCAATTGTTCTAGCAAAACTACTGGCTTGACTGGAGTTCTCTTTGTTGCTGTTTTTAGTTTATTTATATCTCGTTGCAACTGCTGGAATTTGCCCGTTGTAATAGCTCGTTTTGCTTTATTAATCAATTCAAGTTCCTGTTCTGTAATGTTGGGAATACTTACAAAGCCATCAAGATAAGCAATTGCCTTCTTCTCATTAGGACCCTGTGCCGGATTCACCTTCTGCTTTGTTGCTTTAGTCTCTTCCTCTTGTGTAACAAAAGCATCAAGTGCCGCTTTTACTTGCTCGTGGTGCATATCGTGTAGCGGTATGGACTTTTCGTCAATACGGGCTTCAAACTCTTTTACTGCCTCCAAGAATGTAAGTTCCTCTATGCTGCCGTCTTCTCGAACAAATGTGAATGCATCACGGCGCTTATTACGGATAAACACAATGGTACTTCCTGGTATAAACTTACTCTTGCGACCTGTGCGAGCTCTCAATGGCAGTTTGCTGATTCGTTTAATCAAATCAGGATCATCTTGTTTCAATTGTCGGAGCCACATCAGGTAGCGCAATTTCTCATCACGCTCCTCATCTACATCCTTGTCAAACAGACCAAAACTTTCAGGATTCTCATCGGTAGAATATATCTGACTATCTTCGCCCAATGCTGCATGGAAAGCAAAGAGTTTCATTTTCGCCTTCTTCTCCAACTCAATGTCATCATTAACTTTTGATGTAGGGAAGAAGTTGAAAATATATACCTCTTTAGCAGTGCTACCGATACGATTCACACGACCGATACGCTGCATAAGCCTTGTAGAGTTCCAAGGTGTGTCATAGTTTACGATAACATTGGCACGATGGAGGTTTACACCTTCGGCAAGTACCTCGGTAGAGATAACGATGTTATAATCGTTTTTCTTATCCCCCTTGTAGTTTGCATCGAAGTTCTCCTTCAAGAGTGGCATTTGTGTATCTCTATTGTCGCTCTGTACAGTCATAATCTTATCAAAACCATGATTTTTTAGAGCGTCATAGAGATATTTGGTGGTCTCTTTTGATTCTGAGAATATAACTAATTTCCCTTCATGGTTAATGGTTTTATCCAATAACGTATCTTTAAGATATTGAATAAATATATCTAACTTAGGATCGGCATTAACAGCATCCCACATAGAAACCAACTCTTTCAATATCTCATTATCAGCCTTAATGCCGTCTTCGAAACCATCTTCAAAGTCATCTGGCGTACAAACTTCTATTGTTGGGTCGGTATATCTTGCTTCCTCAATCAACTTTATCAACTCATCTTCCTTCCCTTCACTAAGGAACTCATTGACTTTCAAATTGGGAGCAATGTATATAGTACCGTTGGCAAACATATCAAGCATCACCTTGTTGGCCTCATAATATCGGCGCAATGATTGCTTGAAGGCATAAAAACTACTATCTATTCGCTTGACAAGCAGCGTCTTCATAATGCCTGCCAATTGGATAGAAATCATATCTGCCTTTTTATACTTACTCTTCTTAGGAGACTTTAGATATTTTATTGCCTGATATCTGTAATATTTAAGTCCGTTTATCTTGTCACTAAGATACATTATAGTCTTATCGTACAAAGTCTCCAACTCTGTATCCAATTGATAATATATCTTGCGAGGAGATTTTACATCAGGGAAATGAATGTTCTGTTCCTCCAAATCTTTGCGATATGCATCGTTCTCCATTAAGTCTGTACGAGTTCGGCGTACAGTTAATGGTTCCACAACCTTGATACGAATTCTCTCATAGATTGCCTTAACTTCGTCAGCTATAAGAGTTAAGTCCTTTTGTTTTTTTAGTTTGTTATATCTATCAATATGTTCACGGAAGAAACGCTGCAAATTACCTTCTTCCAAGGTGCTATCTTTTGAGTCCTGGAAAAGATAAACAAGATTGGCAATATCCTCTGGTCTATTGTTAAGTGGCGTAGCAGACACAAGTATAACCTTTTTGTCATGTAAGCTACCATCATATCGCTTGGTTTTAGTCTTACACAACTTCTGCAATTCATTATACATTGATGCGGTGTCACTTCTGAACTTATGTGCCTCATCAACTATAATTAGGTCATAGAGTTCGGGATTCTTAACTTTATGAAGGCTTCCGTTAGTTATGATTTTGAAATTATCTAATTTGAATTCCGTAAGAGTCTCTTCCCAATTATCTTTCATAGCAGGAGGGACAATAACCAAAATATGAGAACGATGGGTCGGAAATCCATTCGAGAAAAAGAATTTCTTAGCTATAAGTGCAGAAACGACTGTTTTCCCCAATCCGACAACATCGGAAAGGAAAAATCCATTGTGTTTCATCATCTTGGCATATCCGTCATTAACAGCATCTATTTGGTAGGATAATTTTTTATATCCCGTAGGCAAATCGGATACAGAGTTCGGGTCAAAGTCAATACTCTTACCGAAGTATTCCAATAAGAATTTTAGATAAACCTCGTAAGGGGTAAAGTTTGGATTAAGATACGAGTCGTTCTTAATCTTATCTATATGAGTTATGTTGATCTCTACAGATTCTTCCCAAAGTTTTTCAAATGTTTCGGTTGCAAACTGTATGTCGTCATCATAGCGCAACTCCACATTGAACTCGAAGTTCTTTTCAAGTCCAGCCTCAGTTAAATTGCTAGAACCTGTGATAACAGAACCATAACCATGGGGATGGTAAACTTCCTCTCGGAAAATATAAATCTTAGCATGGATATTTTGTTTAGGATGGATGCGCATAGTTATTCTGCCGGTAACAATATCCTCTATAAACTGGTACATTCCATCCTCAACTTCTTTGTCGTATTTCGCTTCCTGAATATTACGCTTTATATCGTTAAAAAACTCCTCCTGAGACTGCTCTGCATTAGGATTGAAAAGTAGCCCCTGCTGATTTGCTTGATAAGTGAGTTTATCTACATTGATACCAACCAAAATGCGAATCTTGGGAGTTTGTTGTATAAACTTCCTAATACGGAAATATCCCGATGCACGGAAATATCCGACAAGTGCATCAAAGAAATGCACTTTTTTATATTTGAATACCCCTTCTATTTTTTCAAGAAGAGTATTTTCTTTTTCATTTGTGAAAAAGTTTGTTCCCATAGTTATTGTTTCGTAATAACGATTAGTTCTCTGGTATCAACATCCAATACCTTTGCAATATTTACCAGCATCTCCAACGATGGCTGCATTTTGTTTGAGCACCATTTAGAAACTGTTGAGGGGTCCTTGCCTAACTGCTCGGCAAGCCATTTGCCGGTTTTCTTTTGTTCAACCAATACTACTTTTAGTCTATTTAAATCTTTCATTATTTACACATTTTATTGGCGTATACCGCAAATTTAGTGATAATATGCGAAACCACATCTTACGTTGGCAACTTTTTTATCAGATAAATTGTAATTTTTATAATTCAAGAATGAATATTTGGATAGTTTATATGATTATTCGGAGCATAAAACTTGTACATAAAGCGAATGTGTTTGCAATGTAAAATCATCATATCTGCCCGACTTTGGAGGGGAGGATACCGACAGGTAGTTTTGGGCTGCCGAAAACATTTCGGGTGCCCCAAAACACAACTTGCTATGTTCGCTTGAACATAAATTTCCAGTGCCTGGAAATTACTATACAGCAGTCTAAATTTTACTCAAATATCAGCATTGGTGCGTTGGTTATAACACTTGTTGGTTACTTGTTTATAACCAATAAGCAAATCAAGCAATAAAGAATGAGTGTAATCATTAGTGATTATAACAAGTAATGCAATCACTCAATCTTGCAATCTGCCAGACTTGCTGTCACACAATCTTGCAGTCTGTCAATCACCCTTTCTGTAATTGGATTAGCGATTTACTTTCTAAAATACTACCAATTATGCAATCTGATGACACCCGACGACACGTTATGTCGGTTATGCTGAGGGTATTATTTTTTGTTTTTACTTAGCACTCAGAAAGCCACGAGTAAGTGAGAGCAAAGGAAACTTGTTTGCTTTGCCGAGCGAAAGTGGGTTCGCGAAACAATCGAATGTTTAATGTAAAAATGAAATAGTTATGGAGATTATCAGTATCGAGAAAAAGACCTTTGAGGAGCTTGTATCGCGCCTCGGGCAGTTCGTTAAGCGAATGGATAGCATTAACCGCCAGCGTGGTGGTAGGCGTATGAGCGATTGGATGGACAATCAAGATGTCTGTCAGGCATTGAAGATTAGTCCTCGTACATTACAGACCTTGCGGGATAGTGGGCGATTGCCACACTCTAAGATAAACAACCGCATATACTATCGCCCCGAAGATGTTGAGCAACTTATTGCAAATGATGTTTAACCTATAAATTCTATGCCTATGAGTAACGAAGTTATCACGCACAAGCACGAGTGGGTGCGCGGTCTATTCTCTGATCTTGACCGCATTGCCAAAGATGCAGCAACGGTGGCGGACGAAAATCAGCCGCTATTGGGCGGCGAACACTATTTGACCGATAGAGAGTTGTCTGAACGCTTGAAAATCAGTCGCCGTACTTTGCAGGACTACCGCAACAATGGTATTTTGCCATACCGCCAACTTGGAGGTAAAATCCTCTATCGGGAAAGCGATATTGAGCGAGTACTGCAAAGCTGCTATCGTGGCAAGTTTTGATTTTATACCCGATAGGGTGTAATGGCGATTCTATAATAGTAAATTACACCCGAAAGGGTATAAATTATATTGGAGGAATGGCCGCCACAGCCTTATTATGCAGAGTTGGGAGCGAGCTGCCTTTGTCCCCAACTCTGTTTTCTTATAATAATGGCGGCTTGATTATAATTTACGATTATACTCTTCATAGGTTTGACCTTGATTTATGCGTCGTAGGTCGCTTCGCTTGCTTCGTCCCAATCCCATTCTCAACTCGGACGGTGATACCGGAGAGTTTTTTCGGGTGAAAAATTATCGAAGAGAATTTTTTGCTCGAAAACCCTTGGGCTTGAACTCGCAGGTATTGCCCTCCGAGTTAACTTTATAATGGGGCGAAAACAGGCGAAGCGTACCGCAGACTTCTATCCTAAATTCACTATCGCACTCTTCACATTCATCATATCCTTCAATATCGAACTATCAAGCACTTTGGCATAGTGTTGCGTCATCTTGATATTAGAGTGCCCGAGCATCTTTGCTACATTCTCTATACTTACACCGTTAGCCAAGCACACAGACGTGGCGTAGCTATGTCTTGCCACATGTGTGCTAAGATGCTTCTGGATTCCGCAGACATCGGCTATCTCTTTTAGGTAGCTGTTCATATTCTGATTGCAAGGAACAGGGAGTAATACGCCACGCTTGATGCAGGTGGGGTTGTTCTCGTACTTTTTGAGTATTGCCAATGGGATATCCAGCAACGGGATATTACACATATTATTTGTCTTTTGACGTGTCTTGCGAATCCAATAGTGTCCGTTGTTGTCTTGCACAATATGTTCGGCGGCGAGTTGCTGAACATCTATAAATGCCAATCCCGTAAATGAAGAAAGAAGCATCAAAGCAAGGAAGATAGGTTTAGAGAAAAACAAACGCAAAGCGTTGTAAATAAGCGGTTTTTCTATTGTTTGCCATTACAGTCAAACAGCAGGGAAAGGCAGGATAATGCAAGGTTTCCGCTACCAAGTCATTACCTGTTCCGCTACCTGCCTGAAGCCTGAAAAACAGCGTTTCTAATGCTTGTAAACAAGCATTATACGTGCGGAAGGGGCTTCAAATCCGCAGATTTAGCAGCGTCCGTTCCGTTTGCGCCGTTCTGCCCCGTTTCCAATTCTGTCGGTCGGCAATGTATCACTAATATTGCAACCAAAAAAGTTATGGCAATGAAGACAGAAATGAAAGTGCTGCTCTACATCAAGCGCAGCGGACAGGACAAGGACGGGCTGTCGCCCCTCATGGGCAGGATAGCCGTCAGGGGTAAGAACAACTCCATCGCGCAGTTCTCCTGCAAGTTCAAGGTGGACGTGAGGCTGTGGAACGCCACGGCTCAACGGTGTACGGGCAAGAGCCGGATGGCGGTCATGGCAAACCGGGAGATTGAACGCACGCTATTGTTGTTGCGCCAGCGTTTCAACGAACTTAAAGACATCAAGGAGGTTGTTTCGGCAGAGGAAGTGAAGAACGCCTACCAAGGGCTGGCGGAATCGCAGGACACCATCATGAAGCTGTTTGCGGAGCATAATGAGGAATATGCCTTGCGCGTGGGCGTAAACCGTTCCGCAACCAGCTATTACCATTACACGAACACTTACCGCCACCTCGCCACCTTCCTGAAAGACAAGTACCGCCTTTCAGACATGCCAGTCAAGCAGTTAGACGAGAATTTCATCGAGGATTTCGACATGTACATGCGCACCGTCAAGCGGTTTATGCCCAAGACCATACTCGGACATGTAAACCGCCTGAAAAGCGTGATGATGCTTGCCGTGTTCCGTGGCATTATTCCGTTCAGCCCGTTCAAAGGTTACAGACCACAAAAGCCGGAGTTCAAGCAGATGTACCTTACGGAAGAGGAACTGGGCAAGTTCGCAAACATGACCTACGACACGCCCAACCGCAATTTCACGAGGGACATGTTCCTGTTCTCGTGTTGGACGGGCATCTGCTACTGCGACATGAGGGCATTGACAGAGAAGAACCTTGTAAAAGCCGAGGACGGAAGCCTGTGGATTCATACCGAACGGCAAAAAACCGGAACGCCTGAATGTGTAAGGCTGATGGAGAT
Source organism: uncultured Prevotella sp. (assembly GCA_905196835.1). Taxonomy (GTDB): domain Bacteria; phylum Bacteroidota; class Bacteroidia; order Bacteroidales; family Bacteroidaceae; genus Prevotella; species Prevotella stercoripullorum. The sequence goes on from CAJJWN010000010.1 coordinate 81,394, forward strand.
ACCGCTCGCCATCTTGGAGAAATACAGGGGCATGGATGCCAACGGAAAACTGCTGCCCATGCTTACGACGGAGAGCATGAACCGCCACCTCAAAAAGATGTCGGTGATGTGCGGCATCAACCGTCCGATTTCATTCCATCAGGCACGTCATACATTCGGCAGCATAATATGTCTTTCACAAGGCATACCCATCGAAACGGTAAGCAAAATCATGGGACACAAGCATATAAAGACCACACAACGGTACGCTAAAGTCACGCAGGACAAGATTGACCGTGATGTGGACAAACTGAATGAAGCCATCGGCGGCAAGTTCTCCCTGTTCGGAATTGATGCATCCCCTTCCACGATACGCAAGGACAACACCCGACGCAAGGTCAATCCAAGTTGGAAACAAAGGGCTATTGTCAAACAAATGATGGAGGGATAAGTCATGCGCAGCACGTTCAAACTATTATTTTACATCAACCGACAGAAGGTGAAGAAGAACGGCAAATGCCCCGTTATGGGACGCATTACCCTTGACGGAAAGGTCAGCCAGTATTCCACAGGATTGGAAATCGAACCGGACTTTTGGAACACTGATACGGGCAGGGCTTCCACTGACGGACGCAAGGAAAGCCTTGACTGCGAGAAGAAAAAGGAATTGGTGCGGTTGAATGATGCCCTGTCAGCACTGGAAGCCAAAGCCCGTTCCGCCTACAAGGAGAACGTGGACAGTTACGGCTTCGTGTCGGCTGAAATCATCAAAAATGCCGTAACGGGCAAGTCGCAGGTAAAGGAAACCCTGCTTGCGCTAATGGACGAACATAACGAAGAATATGCCAAGCGTGTGGGCATTGACAGGACAAGGCACAGCTATGTCCGCTATCTGACCACACGCAAGCACATTCACAATTTTATGAAGTACAAGTACAACATGGAGGACATGCCGTTGCGCTCGCTGACCATGCGTTTCATGACCGACTTCACGTTTTACCTTTCCACCGTGCTGAGATTGAAAGTGTCGGCATACAACGACTATCTCATCCTGCTGCACAAGATGACGCGGCTCGCCTTGAAGAAGCATATTCTCAAACGCGACCCTTTCGCGGGACACAAGATAGAGAAGGTTCCGGTGAACCACCGCTACCTGACGGGTGAGCAGTTTGAGAAGCTGTTGAAAGCCAAGCTGCCCACATACCGACTTTGTCATACGAGGGACTTGTTCGTCTTTTCGACTTTCACGGGCATCGGGAGGGCAGACTTGGCGAATCTGACGGAGGACAACATCATCACGAAGGAGGACGGTAGCAAGTGGATTCACATCGCACGTCAGAAGACCAAGGTGGAGTGCCATATCAAATTGTTGGACATACCCTTGCGCATCATTGAGAAATATCGCGGAGAAGGCAAGGACGGCAAACTGTTTTATGTGCCAATCACCGGAAACCTCAACCGCAGCCTGAAAATGATTGCCGAACAATGTGGCTTGGACTGCCATCTTACCTACTATCAAAGCCGTCACTCCTTCGCAACCCTGATTTGCCTGAACAACGGCGTGCCGATAGAAAGTATCAGCAAGATGATGGGGCATTCCTCCATCCGCACCACGCAAATCTATGCGGAAATCACCAACCAGAAGGTGAGCCGTGACTTGGCTGTATTGTCCGAGACCACCAAAGGCAAGTTCTCCCTGCCTGATGACGGGATGCCATCGCGTGTGTTCAAATGCGGCAATTACAGCGGCTGGAAAAAGGAATGTAAACGGAATTCAGACAATGAAAAATGATGCGGACATGGAAAGAGGAATAATCACAATCAATGAAAACGGGGCGGTCACGATGCCGACCGCTCCCGTTTGGATGACGCAGCAGGAAATGTGCGATGCGTTCAATGTGTTCGGCTGCGACATCCGCAAGGCTGTACACGCCATTTACAAAAACATGGAGTTGTTTGAAAGCGAAACGAAACGGTACATCAGGCAGGACAACGGGATAAACTACGATGTTTACAGCCTTGAAATGGTGATAGCCGTTTCCTTTAAGTTGAGAAGTAGGGAGAGTATGGCTTTCCGGCGGTTCATCATGGACAAACTCTGTTCTTTCAATAGAGGAGATTCCATCCATTTGTTCTTTTCGCTGTCCGTAACCAGTCCATGGTGTACGTGTTAGCAGTAAAGGATATAACATTACACAAAGAAAGCCGATGGCGACAAGTGAATTGTCTAACCATTGGCTTTCTTTGTTTTTGCCCGTTCAGATTTACGTTTCCATGCGGTAAGCGTTCCGATAACCGCTCATCAGTAGCTTCTCGATGTCGGACTCCTTGTACAGAATTTTTCCGCCCAACTGGTAGTAGGACACCATCCCATTATTGCGGTAGTCCTGCAAGGTGCGGCGGCTCACCTTGAGCCATACCGACACTTCCTTGTCCGTCAGGAACTGTTCGTTACTTGGCGAAGCCTTATGGCTTGCGTCCATTCTTTCGATGCCTTCAAACAGGGCATCCAGTTGTCCGATGAAGCCGACCTCCAGTTCACGGTCGGCAAGAATCAAGTCGTTCATAATTTACAGTGGATTTAGTGGTTATACATATTATTGTCTGATTAGATGCTACAGCCACGATAGGCTGCATCCTTACGTCTGTCCTCCACAAGTCGGACGATGCGCTGCACGTCCTCCGGCTTGTAGAAAATCTTGTGCCCTATTTGCGAATAAGCCAACGTGCCGTTGTCGCGGAGCGTCTGCAAGGTGCGCGGACTGATGCGCAACTGTTGGCAGACCTCTTGGTTGTCCATCCAGCGGCTGATCCGTTTCCCTTCCCTCTTGCGGAGGATTTCATTTACCCGGTCGGACAGGCGGTTGAGCTTGCCGACCATTTCTTCGTACTTGCTTTTTGAAATGATTACTACTTCCATACTCATTATATTTACTGTTTGTTCTTCTTTTTGTCTGCAAAGTAAATCCGTTGTCCGCTTGAAACAATGGATTTGCAATGAGGTGGCAGCTTGTGGCAGCAAGTGGTCGGGAGTGGCGTTATCCACTGAACCCGTAACGGCTGTTTCAAGCGTCCGTGGTGCAAAGAAAAGCGAAGTCCGGCATAATCCAACCGCTTTGCACCTACGTGGCAGCATTTGGCGTCGGTGTGGTAGCCTGTGGCGTTCTTTGGTTTCTCAAAGGGCATTTCCTTAAATCCGTCCCGACTACTCCATTTAAGCCCTTAAAATTTCCAATGCCCGCTTCACGTACTATGGCAAAACGATGCAGCACGAACCGTTCCGGCAATGTGTAAAGTGCAAAACCGAACATTGTTGCCACAGTCCGCCCATTCGTTTGACAGCCTGCAATACAGGCGTTTCCTTTGCAATCGATAATCGGTCAACTGTGCGCACAACGACCAACATTGTTAAACATTTAATTCAAACAAGTATGAAGAAAAATTTAAGCAGCCAAAACATGGATGCAGCATTACAGGATTTTTTAGGCAGCAAGCCGAGTATGGAAATCCCTAAGCCGGAATCCCAGCCTGCTGACACGCAGGAACAGCGGGAAAAGGCAAGCGAGGTTGTACAGGAACAGGCAAGTGAAACCGTGCCGGAACAAGTAGATGAAACTCCGCAAGTGGTACGCCGCATCAGCGGCAAGCAACGCAGGGCATCGTTGGAGGATTACAAGGAAACATTCCTTCCCGTTCCGGTCATCGAAGACCGCAAGCCCGTGTTCCTCAGCCGCCGCACGCGCGACGCCCTTGACCGCATCGTCCGCATGTTCGGCGAGCGCAGGATGAGCGTGTCGGGACTGGTGGAGAACATCGCACGGCAGCACCTTGCCATCTACGGGGAGGACATCGAGGCATGGCGTAAACTCTGAGAATTAAGAAGTGGATTGACGGGGGACAATTCAGAGTTACCCTGAACCTATCCAACGGAGTTTTGAGGGGAGCAAGTTTGTGTTTCGGGCATACCGAAACCGCCTACTCCCACTCATAGACTCCGTGGAGAGCCATATCCCGTTGGTCTAACCAGTAATCACATTCTAATCAGTAGAAATCAATTAAAAATCAATGGAACAGAAACGGATTTTTGACAGAAGAAACAAGGGAGGCCGCCCCAAGAAAGGAGCGGCAGACAAGCTGAAATACCGCCTCACGGTGAAGATGGCGACATCCGACTACTATACACTGAAAGGCAAGGCACGGAGCGCAGGCATATCCGCAGGGGAGTTCCTGCGCCGTTGCATGAGGGACGGGCAGGTGAAGGAACGGCTCACGCCGGAGCATACGGATTATGTCCGCCAACTCTGCGGCATGGCGAACAACCTGAACCAGCTTGCGCACAAGGCGAACGCCGCAGGCTTCGTCACGGTGAGGATGGAGTGCCGCATACTCGTGGCACGGATTGAGGAACTGCTGAATTTAATCCTCTTATGACAGCCGGATATGATAGCTAAAATCATAAAGGGAAGCAGTTTCAGGGGTGTGGTAAACTACATTCTTGACAAGGGAAAGGACGCTAAAATCCTTGCCTGTGACGGTCTGTTTGCCGAGGACAAGGACACGATAGCCATGAGCTTCGAGGCACAATCAAAGATGAATCTGAGGGTAATGAAGCCTGTCGGACACATCTCGTTGGCTTTCCATAAGGAGGATGAACACCGCCTGACCGACCGCGCAATGGAAGGGATGGCGTTGGAATACCTGAAGGAAATGGGAATAACCGACACGCAGGTTCTCATCGTGCGCCACTTCGACAAGGAGCATCCGCACGTGCATATAGCGTTCAATCGTATCGCTAATGATGGTAGGACAATCAGTGACCGCAACGAGCGGATACGCAGCGCACGCATTTGCAAAGAACTGACACGGAAGTACAATCTTTATTTCGCCAGCGGCAAGGAACGGGTGAAGCAACACCGCCTGAAAGAGCCGGACAAGACTAAGTACGGGCTTTATTCCATCCTTAAATCGGAGGTTTCGAGGTGCGGAAACTGGCGGCAGTTAGCCGCTAATTTGGAGAAACAGGGCGTGGATATGCGGTTCAAGTACAAAGGCAAGTCGGACGAGGTGCAGGGTGTAGTTTTCACCATGAACGGCTATTCGTTCAGCGGTTCCAAAATTGACAGGCGGGGGGTGGTTGTTCTAAATAATTT
>CAJJWN010000011.1 GCA_905196835.1 uncultured Prevotella sp.
GTATTCCGCCGTTTGGGAACGAGCTGGCGTCAGGCTCCTGCTGTACGAGCAGCTTTCCCGAGAACTCCTCTATCATTCCTCCCTTTCCGTCGTGCTCTATGAAGGCGTCGTGCTTCTCGGCTGTGCCCTCGGTCAGGGGCTGGAACCAGTGCGTGTAGTGCGTCACTCCGTTTTCCTCGGCCCACTGCTTCATGCCTGCCGCCACGGCGTCGGCTATTGAGCGGTCGAGCGGCGCGCCGTTGTCGATTACATCAATCAGCGTGTCGTACACCTGCGGCGGCAGGTACTTGTACATCTTCGCGCGGTTGAACACATTTTTGCCAAAATACTCCGACGGCCTTTCCATCGGCGTAATCACCTCCAAAGGTCTTTTCTTGAAGGCGCTTTCTACAACGTTAAATCTTAGGTTTGTCATATATTTTTTGTTTAGTTGACGAGTGATTAGTTGACGAGTGACAAGCCTATTAGCCTTGTTGGCTTGTTACTTGTCTGCTTGTCTCTGAAAGCTTGTCTGCTCATTTGCCGTCTTTCGCGTTCTGAAAGGCCGTCTTTTACCTTGTAAAAGGTGGCCTTTTGCAGGCTAAAAGACGGCCTTTCGCATCTGCATTTGTAACGGATTGATTTTCAATTGTTTGCGTTTACGGCCGCAAAGTGAAGCCGAACACCATGTAAGCCTTCTCCGTACTCGGGTTGGCCGACACTGCGGCGAACAGCGGCAGGGTGAATGATTTTGTCACGTGGATGTCCTTAGCCGCCCTCAGCGACACGTTCGTTACGGCGAAGCCGCCCGCGTCGGCATAGAAGCTCGTGGCGTAAGGCACTGCGCCCACGGCCGCCGTCCACTGGCATCCGGCCAGCCTGAACGGCGCGCTCGCCTCGACGTATGACGAATAGGCGCGCTTGCCGCTCTTGTTGAAACCGTCGTTGCCGGCGAAGTTGGTGTACCACTGCACGGCCACGGAGCCGAAGTCGTAGCCGATGTTGGCCTCGAACACGTGTGAAGTCTCGTGCGCCGCGTAGCAGAAGTAGCGGTCGTTGGGCGCGTTAAACCAGTAGTCGGTCACGCCGATGTTCAGCCCTCCTACCTTGTAAGCCAGCGTAAGGTCAAGCTCCTTGGTATCGTCGGGGTCTGAAAGTCCCACGCTTCCCCACGCCGTCAGCGACAATCCCTTGTATGCCAGGCCGAGCGTCGGTTGCAGGCTGACGTCGCCCAAATCCTGTCCGCGCCATATATATTGGCTCACTACGTCGGCCTGTACCGTGGCCTCGACCCTGTCCTGCGCCGCCAGGGGCGACAATACGCCGCACAGCGCGGCTGTGAAAACTGCCTTTCTCATCCAATCTTTTCTTTCCATACCTATTTATATTATAAAGCGTTAATACTTGCCGTTTTGACGGCCTGAGGCCTTACGGCGTTTTATTTTGCTGTTCTTGTCGGCAAAATTACGACATTTTGCAAGTAAAACAATCACTTATGTGACATTATTCTTTTATTATCCGTATTTTGCTTACTGTCGCTTTGTCATAAGGCTGTTTGCCTTTCAATGTGTAATTGGAAAACGTTTAAAACATTAAAGAATGTAAGTTTGACGCCTTTTGAAGTAAAATAATGCCATTATTTTAGTCGGAACGCCCGTCTGCTTACGGTTGGCCGGATATTCAGAGAATAATATTTCAGATTGAAATGAAAACCAAACGTTTGGCTGCAAAACCGTAACCGCGGTGCGTTTTGTTGTTGCAAAGTGCCTTGTTAATGCAGTTTTAATTTACAAAAAGATATAATTTTGCAGAAAAATATTTCCTTTCGACAGGATATTTATTATTTATGTAACAAAAAGCGAGACAATTATGAAGAAGATTGAAGCAATCATCCGCAAGTCAAGGTTTGAGGACGTGAAGAGAGCTTTGCTTGAAGCCGACATCGAGTGGTTCTCTTATTACGACGTGCGCGGCAACGGCAAGGCGCGCCAGGGTCGCATCTACCGCGGCATAGTGTACGATACCAGTTCAATAGAGCGCACGCTCGTGTCGCTCGTTGTGCGCGACAAGAACGTGGAGAAGTCGGTGCAGGCCATCCTGAAGGCCGCCCAGACGGGCGAAATAGGCGACGGGCGCATATTCATAATGCCTGTTGACGACGCCATACGCATACGTACCGGCGAGCGCGGAGACATAGCCTTGTACAATGCCGAGCTGGAGAAATGACCGTAAAGGTGAAAAGGTAAAAGGGTAAAAACGTAAAAACAAACAGGAGGACAACGTTATGAGAAAGCACAGACACATATTTCCAATAGGTAAAAGGTTGGCCATGACAGCCGTCATGACAGGATTGTTTTCAGCTGGAGCGTGGGCCGACGCCGCGGCGGAGGCCGCCACGCCCGCGCTCGACACGGGCAACACGGCGTGGATGATAACGGCCACGGCCCTGGTATTGCTCATGTCTATACCCGGCATCGCGCTGTTTTACGGCGGCTTGGTGAGGCAGAAGAACGTGCTTAGCGTCATCATGCAGACCATGCTCATAGTCGGGGTAATCAGTATTTTGTGGGTGGCCGTGGGCTATTCGTGGGCCTTCGGCACCGGCTTCAAGGAGTCGGGCAACCCGTTGTTCGCCGTCATCGGCGGCTTCGACAAAGCCTTTCTATGCGGCATCACGCCGTCAACCGTCACATCGACGGGCATCCCCGAGCTGGTGTTTGTCATGTTCCAGTGCATGTTCGCGCTGATAACGCCCGCGCTAATCCTCGGCGCTTTCGCCGAGAGAATCAAGTTCAAGGGCTACATGGTGTTCATCATCCTGTGGACGGTGCTGGCCTATTTCCCCATGGCTCACTGGGTATGGGGCGGCGGCTTCTTGCAGGAGATGGGCGCAATCGACTTCGCCGGTGGTACCGTAGTCCACATCAACGCCGGCATATCGGCGCTTGTCATGGCTCTACTTATCGGCAAGCGAGAGGACTACAAGGCAGGACATCCCATTACGCCGCACAACATCACCTTCGTGTTCCTCGGCACTTCGTTCCTCTGGTTGGGATGGTTCGGCTTCAACGCGGGCAGCGGATTGGCAGCAGACGGCATCGCCGCAAACGCCTTCATGGTGACTCACGTAGCCACGGCTACCGCCGCCGTAGTGTGGATGGCTATCGACTGGCTCTTCAACAAGAAGCCAACTACCGTGGGTGCGTGCACCGGAGCCGTGGCCGGACTGGTTGCAATAACGCCCGCCGCAGGCTCTACCAGTCTGCTCGGAGCGTTCTGCATCGGCATAATCACGCCCATCGTATGCTTCTTTATGGTGGCTGTGGTGAAGCCGAAGTTCAAGTATGACGACGCATTGGACGCCTTCGGAGTACACGGAATAGGCGGTATCGTCGGCTCAATCCTTACCGGCGTGTTCGCCACTCGCTTCGTAACGGGCGACGGCGGAGCCGAAGGCGCTCTCTACGGAGACTGGCATCAGCTGGGCGTACAGGTTGTGGCTACGCTCGTTTCGGTAGCATTCAGCGCGGTAGTGACGTTCGTTCTTTACAAAATCGTTGACCGCCTTGTCGGCATAAGGGTTGACAAGCGAGTAGAAGAGGAGGGACTTGACATCTACGAACACGGCGAGAGCGCGTATAACTAATTAAGAATTAAGAGTTAAGAATTAAGAAAATATGCCTTGCCGGTAATTTTCTTAATTCTTAACTCTTAACTCTTAATTCACGCAGTGCAACTTTCTTAATTTTTAATTCTTAACTCTTAATTCACATGTGTGGCATAGTTTCGATATTCAACATCCATGAGCAGACGCCCGAACTGCGGCAGAAGGCGTTGCAGATGAGCGGAAAGATACGTCACCGCGGCCCCGACTGGAGCGGCATTTACTGCGGAGGCACGGCCATATTGGCGCACGAACGCCTGGCGATAGTTGACCCGGAGTCGGGGCGGCAGCCGCTTTTCAGCCCCGACAAAAAGCAGGTATTGGCAGTCAACGGGGAGATATACAACCACCGGGAGATACGCAGCAGGTACAAGGACAAGTACCAGTTCCAGACCGGAAGCGACTGCGAAGTAATCCTCGCCCTTTACCGCGAACGGGGCGACAAGTTCCTTGACGAGCTTGATGGGATATTCGCTTTCGCCCTGTATGACGCCGAACGCGACGACTACCTCATAGCGCGCGACCCCATAGGGGTAATCCCCCTGTATTACGGACGCGACAAGGAGGGGCGGCTCTACGTGGCGAGCGAACTGAAGGCTCTCGAAGGACAATGCGAGAGGTACGCGCCGTTTCCGCCCGGACACGTGCTCACCGGCGGCGACACCATGCCCAGGCGGTATTACCGAAGGGACTGGTTCAGCTACGACAACGTGAAGGACAACCCCGCCGACGCCGACGAACTGCGCCGCGCATTGGAGGCGGCGGTGAGGCGGCAGATGATGAGCGACGTGCCATACGGCGTGCTGCTTAGCGGCGGACTGGACTCTTCCATCATCAGCGCGGTGGCGCAGAAGTATGCCAGGCGGCGCATAGAGACGGGCGGCGAGGAGGCCGCCTGGTGGCCGAGGCTGCACTCTTTCGCCGTAGGGCTGCGCGGTGCGCCCGACCTGGAGAAGGCGCGCCTCGTGGCTGAACATATCGGCACGGTGCACCACGAGATAAATTACACGATACAGGAGGGGCTCGACGCTCTTAGCGACGTTGTCTACTTCACCGAGACTTACGACGTAACTACCATACGCGCGTCCACCCCCATGTACCTGCTGGCGCGCGTCATAAAGAGCATGGGCATAAAGATGGTGCTCTCGGGCGAGGGCGCCGACGAGGTGTTTGGCGGCTACCTGTACTTCCACAAGGCGCCGTCGGCGCGCGCCTTTCACGAGGAGACGGTGCGCAAGCTGTCGAAGCTGCACCTGTATGACTGCCTTCGGGCCAACAAGAGCCTGGCCGCGTGGGGCGTGGAAGGCCGCGTGCCGTTCCTCGACACGGTGTTTCTCGACACGGCGATGCGCCTCAATCCGGCGGCCAAGATGTGCCCTGGCAATGTCGTCGAGAAGCGCATCCTGCGCGAGGCTTTTGCCCCGATGCTGCCCCGTGAGGTGGCGTGGAGGCAGAAGGAGCAGTTTTCTGACGGCGTGGGGTATTCGTGGATAGACACCCTGAAGCAGCTCGCTGCCGACAGCGTGAGCGACTATGAGATGGCGCACGCCGACCGGCGTTTCCCCGTAAATCCGCCGCGTAACAAGGAGGAATACTTTTACCGCACGCTCTTCGCCGCCCACTTCCCCAGCGACAGTGCGGCGCGCAGCGTGCCAAGCGTGCCGAGCGTGGCGTGCAGCACGGCCGAAGCACTTGCCTGGGACGCATCATTCAAGGGCAAGAACGACCCCAGCGGGCGCGCCGTGAGCGGTGTTCACGAGCAGGCGTACTGACAGACGGAAGGATATTGAATTTGAGAATTGAAAATTGAGAATGGAAAATTATGATTACCTTTAAGGTCGCCTGTTAACAAAGGTAATCATAATTTTCCATTCACCATTCTCAATTCTCAATTTAAAACACGGCAAATTGCCGTGCAAAAGGTCGCAAATTGCAATGCAAAAGGCCGTGTTTTACATTGTAAAACACGGCCTTTTGTAATGTTGCTGATTATCAATGAGTTAGCAGCGCGTTACTTCCTCGCCCTTAAGCGTCGCGCTCGAGCTGGATGTTATCTTTACGCGCACGGTGTCGCCGATGCGGTGCGCGCCCTTGTCGAACACCACAACCTTGTTCTGCGAGGTGCGGCCGAACAGCTGTTCGCGGCTGCGCTTGCTGTAGCCTTCCACCAATACGTCGAACTCGCGGCCTACGTCCATGGCGTTTCTTTCGGCAGATATTTGCGTCTGCAGCTGTATCATCTCGTTCAGGCGGCGCAGCTTCACATCTTCGGGCACGTCGTCGGGCAAGTGCTTCGAGGCGTATGTGCCGGGCCGTTCGCTGTATTTGAACATGAAGGCGGAGTCGTAGCCCACCTCTTTCATCAGCGACAGCGACAGCCGGTGGTCTTCCTCCGTCTCGGAGTGGTAGCCTACGAATATGTCGGTAGTTATGGAGCAGTCGGGTATTATGCGGCGTATGGCCTCCACGCGGCCCATGTACCACTCCCTTGTGTACTTGCGGTTCATCAGCCGCAGTATGCGGTCAGAGCCGCTCTGCACGGGCAGATGGATGTGGCGGCATATGTTTTCGTGCGCCGCTATGACGTGCAGCGTCTCGTCGCTCATATCCTTCGGGTGGCTCGTTGTAAAGCGCACGCGCATGTCGGGAAACGTCTCGGCCACGAGGGCGAGCAGCTGGGGAAAGTTGAGTGAAGAGTGAAGAGTGGAGAGTGAAGAATTTTCATGTTCCGAAGTATTGGATTCTTCACTCTTCACTCTTCCTTCTTCACTAAAATAGCTGTTCACGTTCTGTCCCAAGAGCGTCACCTCCTTGTAGCCGCGCGAGTGCAGGTCGGCCACCTCGCGCAGTATGCTCTCCGGGTCGCGGCTGCGCTCGCGGCCTCGCGTGTAGGGCACAATGCAGTAGTGGCAGAAGTTGTTGCAGCCGCGCATTATGCTCACGAAGCCGCCCACATGCGTGCCGCAGATGCGCTGGGGCACGATGTCGCGGTAGGTTTCGGTCGTTGAAAGCTCTATGTTCATTGCCTTGTGGCCCGTCTCGGCCTGCGCTATGAGGTCGGGCAGGGTGAGGTATGCGTCAGGTCCTGCTACCAGGTCGGCGTGGTGATGGTTGATAAGCTCGTCCTTTACGCGCTCGGCCATGCAGCCCAGCACGCCTATTATGAGCCGCCGCCCGCCGCCGCGCATGGCGTTGAGAGCCTCCAGTCGGTTGAGTATTTTCTGCTCGGCGTTGTCGCGCACGCTGCAAGTGTTGAGGAATACGGCGTCGGCCTCGTCTATGCTTTGGCACACTTCGTAGCCTGCCATCTTCATTACCGAAGCCACAACCTCGCTGTCGGCCACGTTCATCTGGCAGCCGTAGGTTTCTATGTATAGCTTTTTCATCGTTTACTATTGTTTGTATCTTGTCTTGAAGTTATAGAATTTAGAGAATTTAAAGAAGTTATAGCCGAATGTTTTGCTTGTTTTTGCCATCAGAAGTAATGGCTGTAACTTCTATAACTTCTCTAAATTCTTTAACTTCTTGATTGTTTACCGGTGTTCGATTACCGCCTCCGCAATCTCCCTCATGAGCCTTGCGTTGCCCTCCGCGCCCAGCTTCGAGTCTTTAATAAGCACGGCGATGTATATGCGTCGGCCGTCGGGCAGGGTGATTACGCCTGCGTCGTTGTCGGCCGTAAGCGTACCGTCGGGCAGGGGGAAGCCCGTGCCCGTCTTGTGGGCGAGCGTCATGCCGGGCTTGAGGGCTGCTTTGAGCTTGTTCTGTCCGGTGGAAGTGGAGAGCAGAATGTCCTTTAACAATGTGGCGTAAGGCTCGCCGAGGATGCCGTCTTCATACAGTTTCTTGAAGAGCACGGCCACCGAGAGCGGCGTGGAGCGGTTGTTGTAAGAGCACATCGGGTCGGCGTGCATAGTGGCTTCGGTCTCCGTCAGGTTGAAATCCGTCAGTCCTATGCTTCGCATTTCGGCGTCTACGGCCTGTATTCCGCCAGCGAGGCGTATGATGATGTCGCACGCGTTGTTGTCGCTCTCGGCCACGCTGTAACGCAGAAGGCTGTCAAGCGGCAGGGTGAAGTCGCGCCCGGTGTACCGTTTCAGCATAGGGCTGTATGTGTCTGTCATCATCTCTTCGGCCATCACTGTAATTGACGTGTCCGTCGGTATGCCGCTGCGCTCCATCTGTCGGAGCGCGGCTATTGCGCCGTGCAGCTTAAAGACGCTCATCAGGGGGTAATGGTCGGCGTTGTTTACGGTGTGCGCCTTGCCGTCGATGAGCCACGCTACGCCCACCTCTGCGTGTTTGCCGCCGATTAAGGTCTTGACCCTTTGCTCCACGGTCTGCGCCGCGGCGAGTGCCGGCAGCATGGCTGCGATGATGGCGGTGACAAACTTTCTCACCTTATTTTACTTGTGAGTTGATAGGATTTTTCACGCCCCTCATGCTCGTGAGGAACGCCTTTGCCGAGCCGAATTTCAGGAACATGTCAAGGCGTATGGGCACATGGTTGGCATCGTCGGTTACAAAGAAGCGGGCGATTTCGCGCCATCCCTTCTTTTCTTTTTCCGTGTACGACAACTCGAGGCAACGGTACCGCACGCCGTTGTCGGCCTTTACATTCTTCGTTCCCAAGAGTTTGATTTTCGCCGGGGCAAGTCCGTTGCCGTCGGCAATCTGGAAATCTACCACATGTCCTTTCTTCCAATTGCCCAGGTCGAAGCTCCTTGCGCGCAGAAAGATGTTCATCATGTCGAACACACACTGTCCGGGAGTGGCCGTGCGGCGTTCTTTCCTGCCGTCCTTGTACAGCCTGCTTTGCGTTATCTGGCATTTTCCGCCGGGGTATTTGTACCACACCTCGTCCACGGTGTACCGTTTCCCTTCCAACGCCCCCTTGCGGTAGTAGAGAGGAGCGAGGTCAAGCGACGAGTAGCACAGCAGCGTATCGCGCATCACGAAAATCTTGTCCATCTTGCTGTTGCCCCTCGTAGACAGGCTGGCGCGGTAGGCATCCTGGCCGTTGTACTTGCTTTGCACAACGTACATGGAGGCCGTGCCCACCTTCACCCATACGAATTTCCAGTTGAAGTAGAGGTTGTAAGAAAGGAACTCGCCCGGCTTGAAGGCCGTGTTCTTGAACGTGCACTGAGCTGACGACGCGCCTGCCACACACAGCATGACGGCTGCCAGGATAAAGGTTTTCAGCTGTTTCATAAGCGTTTGTCTCCCTATGTTTTCGTGTTACATGCCCGGATAGGGTATTCCCAGTTTCTCGGCGCGTTCCTGATTGCGGCGTTTTATGGTCTTCTCCTTTTCCGGTTTCTGCTTGGTTATGGTCATAGGCTTTTGCAGGTTGAGGCTGCGCGATGTCGGGTTCCACGTCAGCGTCAGGTCCCATTTTGCCTTGCACTCTATCTTGTCGGGATAGTAATATGTCGTTTCGGCCTGCCTGTCGGCGGCGTAGTCGCCCGTGTCCCATATTCCGTTCTTGTTGGTGTCTATGAACATGCGGGCGTAGTAGGTGTCAGGTTTTATGTAAAAGAACTCGGCGCGGCCGTTGCTTGTGCTTACTTCCTTTACCATTACGTCCTGGGAATTGAGCAGTTGCACTACCACGGTGGTGTCGGCCATGCCCGTGATGTCGAACAGCAGGGTGGCGTAAGCGTCTTCGGTCTTCACCTTGAAGCCCTGTTTCTTTGGCGCGGAGGTCTTGCCGTAAATGTCGGTAAAGGCCATAGTGTCCACCTCGAGGCTGTATTCTATGCCGGGTCTCCATTCTCCAAGCAGCTCGTAAGTGCGGTGTTGGCCGGGCTTGGGGCGCAGGACGAACGGCGAGCGGTACCACAGCGTGTCGTGCTTTGAGTACAGATGTATGCGTGAAGTGTCGGCCGATGCCAGCGGAGTCGGTACGGTGATGATTACGTTTTGGTCTGGAGCAGGCTCTGAAGCCACGTTGTATTTAGGCTCGAGAGCCTTCTTCGGCATTTCCGTCTCGTATTCCTTGCCGCGCTTTTTGGCCTTGTCCTGCTTCTTTTTCCATTCCTCGTATTCGTCGGCTTGCTGCTTCAAGCGCTTTTCGTAAGGCACTTTTGCGAGGACATCCATTGTGTCCGTCTGCAACTGGAGCACTCCGAGCGTGTCAGTAGCCATGTATTTCACCTCCATGCGCAGCGTGTCCTGGTTTACCAGCATGGTGTCGCGCAGCCAGTAGGTAATGGTGTCCTGTTTCTCGGTTGGCTCTATTATGAACGCGTCCTGCTCGTTGAAGTTGAGGCCGCGGATTTGCGGCAGCAGGCTGTCTCCGTAGCTGAAGAACATCGTGAAGTGGTCGGGCTCGGTGCGTTCCGTCTTCACCAGGTAGCGGTTGGTCTGCACTTCGGTGAAGGCGCGCAGCACGATGTCGTCAGGGAGGAAGTGAGTGTAGCCCACGCGGACAATCGAGTCGATGCGCAGGGAGTCTCGCCAGATGGTGTCTTGGCGTATGTCAGGCATTGACGACGGCGTTATTATGTCGTGGGTGAAGGCGATTTGCTCGCTCTTTTGGTTGAATATGTAGTTGTTGTCGGCGTCCTGCAAGGCGTAGATGCGGTAGTCGCCGTGTGCCACTCCTTTTATTACGAACTTTCCGCGGCTGTCAGTGCGCGATACGCGCAGCATCGGCTCCTTGGTGAAGATGGTGTCGCTGAGGTTGCTGTACAGGCCTACGAGTATGCCTTTGATGGGCTCAAGGTTCTGCGCGTCGAGCACGTAGCCGGCCACTTCCATCGTGTCTATGTGGTCGCCGGTAGAGAACGTGTAGGTATAGTTGCCCAGCGGATTGTTTTCGTTGTTGTCGGTTATGGCGTCGGAGAAGTCAACGGTGTAGGTGGTGTTGGGCTTGAGCGTGTCTTTCAGCTCGACAACGATTTTCTTGCCCGACGCCGCTATTTCCGCCTGTTCGATTTGCGGGGGCGATATTACGACTTTTTCCGTAGGGTTGTCTACCTTTATATATTCGTCGAAGTAAATGCTTATTTTCTTCTGCTTGACGTTTACTCCCTTGTCCTGCGGCGTTGTGCGCACGATGACGGGCGGCGTCTCGTCGTACCATCCGCCGTCGGGCTGCCCCATCTTGGCGCACGACACCACGGTCAGGGCCGCCAGCAGGGGCAGCCACAGCATACCACGCCACGGCTTATTTGGCTTATCCGGCCTATTAGGCTTATGGGCCGAATGGGCCCGATGAGCCAGATGGGATATTATGTTGCGGTCAATCTTCATTCTTGACGGTGTTCATCCTTAGCAGCTGCTCCATGATGTCGCGGTTGTTGTTGAGGCGCGGCACCTTATGTTGTCCACCCAGTTTGCCCTTCGACTTGAGCCAGTCGTTGAACAAGTCGCGGCGTGCGGTTACTACCTCGAGGTGTTGCAGGGTGATGTCCTTGTACCGCTTGGCCTCGTAGTCGCTGTTAACTTCTTGCAGCTTCTTGTCGAGCGCGGCGGCGAAGGCGTCCATGTCTTCAGGCTCTTTGGCGAATTCTATGAGCCATTGGTGGCGGCACTTGGCATTGCCGTCCATGAACACGGGCGCGGCGGTGTACTCGCTGACTACGGCTCCGGTCTTGCGGCAGGCGTCGGCGAGGCCCTGCTCGGCGTTGTCAACAATCAGTTCTTCGCCGAAGGCGTTGATGAAGCTCTTTGTGCGGCCGGTGATTACGAACTTGTAGGGGTTGGTGGAGGTGAACTTCACCGTGTCTCCTATTATATAACGCCATAGTCCGCAGGGCGTGGATATCACCATGGCGTAGTTCACGCCGGTGCTTACGCCTTCGAGGGGGAGCACCGTAGGGTTCTCCTTTCCGAACTCGTCCATTGGTATGAACTCGTAGAACACGCCGTAGTCGAGCATGAGCAGCATGGCCGGGTCGGCCGGGTTGCTTTGCAGACCGAAGAATCCTTCGCTGGCATTGTATGTCTCCATGTAGTGCATACGCGGCGACGTGATGAGCTTGCGGTACTGTTCGCGGTAGGGTGTGAAGGCCACTCCGCCGTGGAAGAACACCTCGATGTTGGGCCACACCTCTTCCAAGTGCTCCTTGCCCGACAGCTCCATCACCCTTGTCAGCACGGAGAGCATCCACGAAGGCACGCCGCTGAGGTTTGTGACGTTCTTGTGCAAGGTCTCGCGCGCTATGCGGTCGCGCTTCACCTCGAAGTCGCCGAGCAGCGCGGTCTGCTTTTTGGGCACGCGCACGAGGTTTACCAGCGGGTTGATGTTCTCTATGAGGATGGCGCTAAGGTCGCCCACGAGGCTGCCGGCCACGTCGTAGTTTGACGAGTGGCTGCCGCCGAGGATAAGCCCCTTGCCGTCGAACATGCGGCTCTCGGGGTTGTTGCTCAGGTAGAGGGCCACGGCGTCTGTGCCGCCCTGGTAGTGGGTGTGCTTCAGGCCTTCGCGGCTTACGGGTATGAACTTGCTCTTGTCGTTGGTTGTGCCCGACGACTTGGCGTACCATTTCACCGTGCCCGGCCACAGCACGTTGGCCTCTCCGTGGCGCATACGTTCAATCATGTCCTTCAGGTCGTCGTAAGTGTTGAGCGGCACGCTGGCCGCAAAGCTCTCGTACGACGGCGCGTCGCCGGGCAGGTGGCGGCGTCCGTATTCTGTGTTCTTGGCGTTTTCGGTAAGGTAGCGCAGCATACGGGCCTGTATGTCGGCCGCCTGCGTGGCGTATTTGCCAATCTCCTTGAGCCTCGGCGCGAAGAAGTTTCTTGCTATGCTTGTAATGCTCATCCTGATATTATAAGATGTTGAGTGTGCAAAATTAAGCTAAACTTTTTGAATACGGCAACTTTTTCACGTTTTTTATAGGTGTGCTGGCGAATGGGAGGATATGCCCGGTGAGCCGGATAAGCCGACCGTGGCGGGTGTGCCGTGGCATGTCGGGGCAGCCGTGCCTGCCCTTTGTCTTGCAACGGGGATTCATTCCGCAGTTTGTTTGGACATCATAACTTTGTTTTTTAATCAAACGCAAGCTAAATACACCTTTTGTAGGGGCATAATTCATTATGCCCGTACGTTTCGCAAGAAACGTATTTTTCTGACATTCAAGACTTTAAACGCTCTTTCAGAGCGTGCGGACATAATGAATTATGTCCCTACAAGGGCGGCGTTTAGCTTTGTTCAATATGTATCTTTTATTTTATTCTCATCCAAACAAACTGCGGATGAACCGCAATAGGCGGCCTTTCGCGTTGCAAAAGGCCGCAAACGGCAACGTAAAAGGCCGTCTTTCAGCGTGTGAAAGACGGCCTTTCGCAAGGCGCTGGGCCTCAATGCGTTGCGCGTCCGGGCGCAGGTGCGTCCGCCGCGGTGTGTCTTTTAGTTGATAGCGTCGTTGAGTTCGGCTCCTGCCTTGAACTTTGCAACCTTCTTTGCAGCTATCTGTATCTTCTCCTTCGTTGCGGGGTTGATGCCTTCGCGTGCGGGGCGCTCGCTCACGCTGAATGTGCCGAAGCCAACCAATGATACCTTGTCACCTGCAACGAGAGCGTCCTTAACGGCTGCTACAGTAGCGTCGAGAGCCTTCTTTGAGTCGGCCTTTGACAGTCCCGAGCCAGCGGCTATCTTTTCAATAAGTTCTGTTTTGTTCATGATTTGATGGATTTAAAATATTAATTAGATTATTGTGTATCAGCGTATTTTCTCGCAAATATAGTCCATTCCTTTCATTCGTCAAACAAAAAATAAAAAAAAGTGAGGAATTTAATGAAAAAAAGTTGGTAAAACGGCGGTTTTATGCCGTTTGACGGATATTTTTCGTACTTTTGCCTGCGTTTGTGTAACAAGGTAATTTTATACGGATATGTTCAGAATTCCTACTATAACGAAGAATTTGCTGATAATCAATGTCTTGATGTTCCTGGCGCTGATTGTGTTCGAGGGGCGCGGCATCGACCTCAACAACGTGTTGGGGTTGCACTTCTTCCTCGCGTCCGATTTCCACCTCTACCAGCTGCTGACGTACATGTTCATGCACGGCGGCTTCACGCACATACTGTTCAACATGTTCACCCTGTGGATGTTCGGCGGCATAGTCGAGCAGGTATGGGGGCCAAAGAAGTTTCTCTTCTACTACATAGCCTGCGGCGTGGGCGCCGGAGTGATACAGATGGTGGCGCAGTTCTTCGACTTCTACACCCTGATGAACAGCGCGATAGCCGGCTTCGGCCCCGACCAGCTGCTCGACGCGGCGCATTATTACAGGTACGAGCTTAACGCATGGACCACGGTCGGCGCTTCAGGCGCCATCTACGGCCTGCTGCTGGCTTTCGGTATGCTGTTTCCCGAGCAGCGGTTGTTCATATTCCCCCTGCCCGTGCCAATCAAGGCAAAGTGGATGGTGTGCATATGGATTGTTGTGGAGCTGTTCTCCGCCCTCGGCACGCAGGGCAGCCAGGTGGCCCACTTCGCCCACCTCGGCGGTATGCTCTTCGGCTATATAATGATAAGGTATTGGCGCAACCATCCCGGCAACGGCGGCTACGGACGCTCGCGCGGGCAACAGTTCTTCGACCGAATGAAGGACAACTGGGAGCGGCGCAGCCACCGCCGCTACGACGATACGCGCCGCGACGAAGAGCCAAGGCGCGAGTCTGACTGGGACTACAACGCGCGCCGCAAGGCTGAGCAGGACGAGATTGACCGCATACTCGACAAGGTGCGACGCAGCGGATACGACAGCCTGACCGAGGAAGAGAAGCGGAAACTGTTTGACGGGGGGAAGTAGTGCAAGATGCAGGCCGGCACGCCGGCTTGCAAACTGAAAATATGCTGCGCAAAATCAGGGACATAACGCTGCAGATGGTGGCAGGTGCCAACGTGGTGACGGTGGCGGCCATGCTCCTTGTAGGGTATTCCGACCGCATCGACCCAGTGGAGCATTCCTTCTGGGCGAACGCCGGACTCGTGTTCCCCGCCTTTCTCCTGGCCAACATGTGCTTCCTCGTATTCTTCCTTGTGGTGAGGAAAAAGTACGCCCTTGTATCTCTCGCAGGTTTTGTCCTGGGCTATCCGCCCATCCGCGCATACTGCCCTCTCAACGTTACGCGCGACGTTCCGCCGGGTGCTTTGAAGGTGCTTTCCTACAACGTGCACGGCTTCGTGGCCGACAATCCTCCCGAAGACAGCCCCAACCCCATACTCGACTACATCGTGAACAGCGATGCCGACATCGTCTGCCTGCAAGAGGCGAGGCTCGACAAAAGCATACTCGATGTCGTGGAAGGCGTGTATGCCTATTGCGACTCGGTGTTCCATCCCGGCCGTGAGGAGTGCCTTGTGCTGATGAGCAAATACCCGATACTGGCGAAGGGACGCATTGATTACAAGTCGAAAGGCAACGTAAGCGCCGCTTTCAAGGTCAAGATAGGGCGTGATACGGTCACCGTGGTAAACAACCACTTCGAGTCTACCGGCCTGTCGCGGGCTGACCGCACCGGGTTCAAGCAGATGATGAAGGGCAATTCGGGTAAAGACACCATCAAGGCAGAGTCGCGCCGCCTCGCCCAGAAGCTCGGCGAGGCCGTCAGGATACGCGCTCCGCAGGTGGACTCGGTGGCCGCTTACGTCAAGGATTGCCGCGGCCCGGTAATCCTTTGCGGCGACTTCAACGACAGCCCCATATCCTACGCCCGCCGTAAGCTTGCCGACGTGCTTACCGACTGCTACGTGGCAACCGGCAACGGCCCCGGAATATCCTATCACCACAACGCCTTTTTCGTGCGCATCGACAACATCATGTGCTCCGCACACTGGCGCCCTTACCGCTGCAAGGTTGACAGAAGTATCGGATATTCAGACCATTACCCCATTTACTGCTGGCTCAAAATGCGCTGATTGGGCTAAAATGAAAGGCAAAATGAATAATAAAAGGCTTTAAATTTTTCAAAGTTTGATTTTTTGTATATCTTTGCACGCTATAATGTAAAAGGTGAAAAAACATCAAAACAAATAACAACAAAAATGCAAAACAAAGGAATCGTAATCGTATTGTCAGTTCTTCTGACCCTTGCAAGCATTTTTTATCTATCGTTCTCCGTGGCTACAAGCTACTATGACGGCCAGGCGGCGAAGATAAAAGACCCTGTGGCTCAGCAGGATTACAAGGACTCCGTGAAGTACCTTGGCATCTATTCTTACAAGAAGTGCCTTGAGACTCAAATCGGACTCGGCCTTGACCTCAAGGGTGGAATGAACGTGGTGCTCGAGATTTCCGTGCCCGACGTGGTTGACATGCTTGCCGACCACAAGACGGATGCCGTCTACCGCAAGTCGATGGAGCAGGCAAAGAAAGAGGAGGAGACGAGCCAGAAAGATTTTATCTCGCTCTTCATCAAGTATTACAGGCAGAATGCTCCCGGTCACAGACTGGCCGAAATCTTCGCCACACAGCAGCTGAAAGGCAAAGTGAGCACGCAAAGCACCGACGCGGAAGTAGAGAAAGCCTTGCGCGCCGAGGTGCAGTCGGCCATCGACAACTCGTATATCGTCGTGCGCAACCGTATCGACAAGTTCGGTGTCGTGCAGCCAAACATACAGAAGCTCGAAGGACAGGAAGGCCGAATAATGGTCGAAATGCCTGGCATCAAGGAGCCGGAGCGCATCCGCAAGCTTCTCCAGGGCAGCGCAAACCTCGAGTTCTGGGAGACTTTTAATAGCGAAGAAATCACCCCTTACCTTGTTCAGCTCGACCAGATAAAGGCCAACGCCGGCGAGGAGGCTGACACTACAGCCGTTAAGGATACCGCAGCCGTTGCAGAAAATGCGGCAAAAGATACGGCAGCAAAGCCCAAGTTCCAGCTGAAAAAGGGCGATGGCACTACTGCAGAGGCTTCAACCTCAAAGACAGACGCGCAAGCCGAGCTGGCGTACAAACAGCATCCGTTGCTCTCACGTTTGCAGACTACGGGGCAGGGTGCGCTCAGCCTTGTCGGCTACGCCCATGTCCGTGACACCGCCGCGGTGAACAAGATTATCTATTCGGAGGCTGCAAAGCGCATACTTCCTTCCGACGTGAAGCTGCTTTGGAGTGCAAAGCCGGCCGACGGACTTTCTGCAAAGAACATATTTGAACTGCACGCACTGAAGGTTACGCAAAGCAATGGCCGCGCTCCGCTTGAGGGTGACGTGATAACCGACGCCCGTGACGACTTCAACCAAATGGGACGTCCCGTCGTAAGCATGTCTATGAACTCTGACGGCGCACGCCGCTGGGCTTCGCTTACCAAGGCGAATGTCGGCCGTGCAATAGCAATCGTGCTCGACGGAGCCGTTTACAGCGCGCCGCGTGTAAACGGGGAAATAAGCGGAGGAAACTCTGAAATAAGCGGAAACTTCACCATCGAGGACACCAAAGACCTTGCCAACACCCTCAAGTCAGGACGTATGCCTGCTCCGGCACGCATCGTCCAGGAGGACGTTGTCGGCCCGACACTCGGTGCGCAGTCAATCCAGCAGGGCTTGATTTCGTTCATCATAGCCTTCATCATCCTTATGGTGTACATGGTTGTGCTGTACAACTTCATCCCGGGTATGCTGGCTAACATGGCCCTTCTGTTCAACCTGTTCTTCACGTTGGGAATAATGAGCTCGTTCCAGACCGCCCTTACCATGCCGGGTATTGCCGGTTTGCTGTTGTCGCTGGGTATGGCGGTCGATGCGAACGTGCTGATTTACGAGCGTGCCAAGGAGGAATTGGCCAAGGGTCTCAATGTAAAGAAGGCAATCGATGCCGGTTATAACAATGCGTTCTCGGCCATCTTCGACTCCAACTTGACATCAATCATCACCGGTGTAATCCTTGCCGTATTCGGCAGCGGCCCCATCCGAGGCTTCGCCGTTACGCTCATCATAGGTCTGTGCTGCTCGTTCTTCACGGCAGTGTATATGACACGTCTTGTATATGACCGCCAGATGAAGCGCGACAAATGGCAGGGTCTCACGTTCACTACGGGCTTCTCGCGCAGGTTGCCGCAGAACACAAACTTCAACTTCATGGGCAGCTCCAAGCGTTCGCTCACCATTTGGGGCATACTTACACTGATATTCGTGCTCAGCTTCCTGTTCAAGGGCTTCAGCAAGAGCATCGACTTCACCGGTGGACGCAACTATGTGCTGCGCTTCGAGAAACCTGTACAGCCCGAGCAGGTACGCGACGCCCTCGAAGGAGCGTTCGGCGAGTCTACGTTCAGCGCCATTTCTCTTGGTGTTGACGGCAGGAACATCCGTATAACGACCAACTACAAAATAGAGTCCAACGACCAGAACGTTGATGCCGAGGTAGAGAGCATACTCTTTAATTCGCTCACCAAGGCCGGGCTTGTTACCCAGACGGACATCTCTAAGTTCCGCAATCCTGACATCCGCGAGGGTGGTTCAATCATAAGCAGTGCCAAGGTAGGCCCGTCAGTGGCAAAGGACATAACTCAGGGAGCCGTCATCAGTGTGCTCTTGGCGATTGTGGCTATCTTCCTTTACATACTGTTGCGCTTCCGCAACGTGGCTTTCTCTCTCGGCTCTACCATCGCGCTGGCGTTCGACACGCTGTTCGTGCTCGGTATCTACTCGCTGCTTTGGGGTCTCGTTCCAATGTCGCTCGAGGTCGACCAGACGTTCATCGGAGCAATTCTTACCGTCATCGGTTACTCAATCAACGACAAGGTGGTCGTGTTCGACCGTATCCGCGAGAACATGGGCTTGTACACAAAGCGTGACCGCTGGACTCTGTTCAACGACTCTTTGAACCAGACGCTCGCGCGTACAATCAACACTGGTACGGCTACGCTGCTCGTCCTCATCATCTGCTTCTTCTTCGCAGGCGAGAGCATCCGCAGCTTCTCGTTGACGATGATACTCGGTATCGTGTTCGGTACGTTCTCGTCAATCTTCATCGCCGCGCCCGTGGCTTATCTCACTCTTGGCCGCAAGGAGAAGAGCAAGGGCCGCGCGGAAGCCGTGAAGTAACATTTTGTGTCAAAAATATTTCCGAATATTCATCCGGAGGGGAGGGCGTGCAGCCTTCCCCTCCGTTTTTTTATGCCTTTTGCCGTGGCCTGGCGTGCGAAATGTGTTGTATCAGAGGCAGGTGTGTTGCATACCATGCAAACGGGTGGGCGCTTTCATCGTCATTGAGCAAACTTTACATCATACACGTGTTATCGTGCCGAGATGCAAAATGCGGTTCATCCGCAGTTTTAGGTGTATGGTGTATAGGTGCATATCCCGTCCCCGAAGGGGTAAAACCGCTTCGCGGAAATTAACAATTAACAATGAAAAATTAAACTGTATTGTAAGTACTTGAGGTTTACTCTCGTCCCCGAAGGGGGTGAACTATGCTTAACCGCATGTGGAGCGACCGTAGGGAACGGAACTTGCGGTAAGTCAAAACTAACCCGCCCGTCCTCGGAGAGGGCGAATATCAGCCTGCCGTTCGCCCTCTTCGAGGACGATGTTATTGGTATATACCTACCGCAAGTTCCGCTTTGCTCCACATGCGGTTAAGCATAGTTGGACCTCTTCGAGGCCCTATGTATGTTATAACTCATACACCGGAACTCGGGTGAACCACAAAAGGCCGCCTTTCACACGCTGAAAGGCGGCCTTTTGCCGTGCGTTTTGCGGCCTTTTGCAGGGCGAAAGGCCGTGTTTTGCAAGCTGGTTGTCAGCGAGCTATTTTTTGTGCAGCTTTTGTTTGATGCGTTCCAGGAGTGATGTGTTCTTTTGAATGGCATATAACGATACGGCCATACTTGCAAGGAAGGTCGCAAGTCCGAGCGTTATGCGTAGCGCGGTGGTGGCTGCAAATGTAGCCATGTATGCCGCCGCGCCTATGGAGAAGTGCAGTATGGAGTAGATGACTGCCTGGCGCGACAGCCTGTAACGGTATCTTATGTGGGCGTAAAGGTATATTACGAGCATGTCGAAGACGTTTGCCAGCATCAGTGCGACGCCCGCACCCGTCAGTCCCCAACGGTCGAAGCAGCAGAAGGTGAACACAATCAATGCTGCGGCCGACAATCCTTCTGTCACGAGAAAGGCCGTCGAGTGGCTTTTTGCGAGCGTTATGTACGTTATCGGCAGCAGTACGGCGCGTGCGTACATGCCGAGTACCGCCGCCTGTGCCATGCCCGTTACGGGCGTGAACTTGCCGCTGTACAGCAGCGGTATGAGCCAGGGCAGGGCCGCGAGCATGAACGTCAGCATCGGAGCGATGATGAGCAGCGTCACTTCTATTTGCCTGTTGGCCGCCGTGTTGACGGCCTCGGTGTCGTGGTTGACGGCCGATAGGCGCGGAAAATAGTCGGTCTCCATCGCCGTGAACACCATTCCGGCATATGTTACGGTGAGTATGTAGCCGGCGTTGTACAAGCCTACGGTGTCAAGTCCGCCCGCCGTGTTGAGGAACGAGCGCACTATCATCTCGGCTCCGCTGCCGAACACGCCCGACATTATGAACGCCAGCCCCAAGCGCACCATGTCTGTTCCCTCGCCAAGAGTGCGCCGCGCGCCGCGCAGCGAGAGCGGATACAGGCGCAGCGAGAAGCGCGCCGTAACGCCGAGGGCGGCCAGTGCGGTGAGCGTTATTACGGGTATTATGCCGCCGACGCCCATCAGCAGGTATGTGGGTACAGTCACGACGAGCGACATTACGACCAGCATCACCTGCGTCTTGGCCAGCTCGCGCAGGCGGCGCGCGCCTTTCAGTATTGCCGTTTCGCCGCCCGTCAGCGCCATCGCGGCCACGGTAGGCGCGAGTGCCATTACCTGCCATGCGTGTCCTTCGCTGCCGAAGGCGTACCCGGCGAGCAGTGGTGCGGCCCCCATGCACACCGCCGCGCCTGCCAGGGCGGCCACAATGCTCCACGAGCGGACGGTCTTCACGTATGCCGCTATGCGCCGTTGGTCGCCGCTGTCAAAGATTTCCGACAGGTGCCTTACCGCGCTGAACGATATTCCGAGGTTGGTTGCCTGCGACACGAAGTTGACTATTGTGTTCAGCAGCGACGCCAGTCCCATGCCCGCCGGTCCTAGTATGAGGGCCACGAGCTTGCTGCGCACAAGGCCGATGAGTATGTTCAGGCCTTGCACGCCGCCGAAGATGCCCGTATATTTAAGCACATGGGCGTAGCCGTTCTGCTTGTTTTCCGCGCTGTCCATCAATGATATAAACGGCGTACGGGTGGTTTTATTACACCGTTTGGCGGCAACTTTCCGCGTCCATAATGTCGTTTAGGCATGAAAATCATTATACTTTTGTTCTTCGGAAGGCTTTTTTATGCTATCTTTGCATAGTGAACCTAATACTTTATCTTGCATGAAGACATTGAAAACGCTGTTATTCTTACTTTCAGTCATGGCCTTTTCTGCTGCATACGGCAGTGAGACGCTTGACGCCTTGCGGCAGAAAGCCGACGCGCTTCACGCCGAGGGAAAGAACGATTCGGCCGTAATCGTGGCCGAGAAGGCGCTTGCCGAGGCTGTAAGCCGTGGCGACACTACGGCCATTGTGGGCGTAAACTCGTCGCTCGGGGTGTACCTCCGCACGATGGGAAAGCTCGACGAAGCCCTTGAACGCTACGGCGAGGCAATGAAGCTGTGCACCACCGAGGCCTACAAGCGCCGCGCCGGGGAAGACGCGCGGCAGGAAGCGGCCGTGCTGTACCTCAACCTTGCCACCCTGCATGTAGACATGCAGCACAAGGAGCAGGCGGCGTATTACGCGCGGATGTGCGCCGACTGGGCCGGGCGTTGCGCCGACAAGGAGTTTAAGGCGCAGGTCATGGCGCAGGACGGACTGGTGTTCCTCATGTGCGGCGACAACAAGCAGGCCGCCCGTCTGCTCTCCGAGGCCTACGGCTATGCCGTTGATGTGAAGCAGTATGACTCGGCCTTGAGCGCCGCGGCATACATGGTGGCCGTGGCCGACCGCCTGAACGACAAGGCCGCCGACCGCCTCTGGCGCAGCCGTTGCCGTGAACTTGAGGGCAAGGTCGGCAGCTCGATGTCGCTCATAGCTTATTACCAGATACTCTGCGGCCTGGAGATGAACCACGAAAACTGGAACGCCGCCATCGCCTTGTTTGACAAAATACTCTCTGTCAAAGGCGTTGACAAGATGCCGTTCGTGGTCTACGACTGCTACAATAACATGCACGACGCATGGGCGAAGCTAGGCCAGTGGCGCAAGGCTTACGACTGCCTAGGACGCGCCACGGCGTTGAAGGACAGCCTCTTCGAGGCCGAAAAGGCCGAGAGCCTACGCGACCTGACCGTGAAATACCAGGCCAAGGAGAAGGAGCTTGCCCTCGCCCGTAGTGAAACAACACTCGCCAAGACGCGCATGTACATTGCCGTGGGCGCGCTGGCGGTGCTCGTCTGCGCCGTGCTGGTGTCGCTTTACGTCCAAGGGCAGCGGCGCAAGCTTAAGGAGAGCGAGGCGGAGTTCGCCCGGTTGAAGGCCGACACCGACCGCCGTCTTACCCAACGCTACATCGACGGGCTTGAAAGCGAGCGCGGCCGCCTGGCCAAAGAATTGCACGACGGCGTGTGCAACGACCTCTACACGGTGCAGCTGCGCATGGCACAGGGGGCGTGCGACATGGCCGAACAGGCCCGCATGATTTCAGCCTGCCGCGACCAGGTGCGCCGCGTGTCGCACGAGCTTATGCCGCCGGAGTTCAACTATGCCGACATCTGCATGGTAATCGACGACTATCTGCAACGCGCAGGCGAGGCCGCAGGCTGCGTTGTGTCGTTCACCGCGACGCCCGACGGGGCCGACTGGGACGCCATTCCCGACGCCACAGCCCTTGAGATGTACCGCATTGTGCAGGAAGCCGTGGGCAACGCCATGAAGCATTCGGGGGCGACGGAGGTTGACGTGTGCCTCGACATGCCCCGTGACGGCCTTACACTGACCGTCACCGACAACGGTACGCCTGACGGCCGGCCGGGCACAGGCATAGGCCGGCGCACCATGCGGCAGCGCGCCGAGGCCGCCGGTGGCCGTCTTACTATGGAAAGGAAGGATGGAAAAACCATAGTTCAATTCATAATTCACAATGCATAATTCATAATTGGCTGCGCGTTGTGTTCGGTTGCAAAGCACCACAATTATGAATTGTGCATTGTGAATTATGAATTACAACGCGCAGCCAATTATGAATTATGCATTGTGAATTATGAATTGAACAACGAAAACCACGGATTTCCGTTATTGCGATTATGAATGTATGGTATAATTTTGCCCCGATGAACGAGGCGCAAAAATATATATTGCAAGACCTGTCTGTGGCCATTGCAGACGACCATGTGCTCATACTCGAAGGTTTTAAGAGCCTGATGGAGGGTTGCGGCGTGCATAATGTAGAGACATTCAGCCGCGCGGCCGACCTGATACGCATTCTTCCGTCACGGCATTTCGACGTTTACATAATAGACATAGGTATGCCCGACATCGACGGCTTCGAGCTTGTAGACAGCATAAGGTGCGCCCATGCCGACGCACGCATCATCGTCAACACCATACACGAGGAGATATGGCTGCTGCGCCGGATGCTCGACAAGGACGTGAACGCCATCATGCTGAAGTCAACCGACTTCATGCAGATGATTGAAGCGATAACGGCTGTGGTAAGCGGAGAGCAGTATCTGTGCCCCGGACTGAAGAAGAAGCTATCCGGAAGCAAGCGGCGCATGGAGCATCCGTCGGAGCGTGAGATTGAGATACTTAAGGCGTTGGCCGGCGGGCATACGTCTAAGGAGATTGCGTCGATGCTCTTCATATCGGAGAACACGGTCGAGACGCACCGCAAGAGGCTCTTCGCCAAGCTCGGAGCGCGCAACATGGCCGACCTGATAGTGCGTGCCGTGGCTCGCGGATACATAAACGCGTCGGAGATAGCGGCCGACGGCGAAACCGTGAAATGAAACAATACCGACCGTGGAAACATACCTGAAAGGCCGTCCAAACGCACCGTTTGGACGGCCTTTTCACATCGTTTCAACGGCTCTTTCTTGCCGCTTGCGTAACATGTTGGTATTCAGTGCTTTACAAAAGGCCGTCTTTCGCAATGCGAAAGGCGGCCTTTTAGCGTGTGAAAGACGGCCTTTCGGAAGGTGAAAGGCCGCCTTTTGCAAAACCATTTGCCTTTGGCAAAATTTGCAGGGCTGGCTTGTTTTCATTAATTTTGCGGCCATGAAGGCGTTTGTAGTCTCACTTTTGGCGTTTGCTTGCCTGTGTTCATGCGGCAGGAAGCCGGCCGGCAAGCCGGTGTTCACCGTCGAGGCGATGAACAAGATTACGCCCGTGAAGGACCAGGGGCGGTCGCCGCTGTGCTGGGTCTACGCCATGCTGGCCGTCATCGAGAGCGACAGGCTCATGCAGGGCGACTCGGTCAACCTTTCTCCGGCCTACACGGCGCGGCGCATCCTTGAGCGCGAGGCCGGGCGCAGTTACCTTTCGGGCGGCCAAATGGCCGTTGACGCCACGGGCGTGGCTCCCGACTTGCTCGACGCTTTGGAGGAATACGGCGCTATGCCTTATGACTCTTACCGTTCCGACTGCAACTATAACGTGCTCTGCCGCAGGCTGGAGAGGCTGGCGCAGGAGGCTGCGGTGCACCGCATAGGCCTGACGCGGCTGCGCAGCCGCGTGGCCTACATGCTCGACACGGCCGTCAACCCCCTGCCGCGCCGCGTGTGGATGTACAGTGCGGAGTACACTACGCGCGAGTTTGCGCACAGCGTGTGCCTGCCCGGCGACTATGTGGCGATGACCAGCTACACGCACGAGCCGTTCAATGAGTACGTGCCGCTCGACGTGCCTGCCAACCGCCGCGGGCACAAGTTCCTCAATGTGCCGCTCGACACGCTCGTAAGCCGTGTCGTCGGCGCCCTGCGCTCGGGGCGCAGTGTGTGCTGGGAGGGCGACATAACGGGTGACGGCTTCTCGTTCGAGAGCGGCACGGCGAGTCTCACCTCGCCTGATGCAAGGGTGACGCAGGCCGTGCGCCAGCGCACCTTCGAGCGTCTTGAGGTTACAGACGACCACTGCATGTCCATCATAGGACTGGCGCGCGACGCCTCTGGAGGCCGCTGGTTCATATGCAAAAACTCGTGGGGCACGGGCAATCCTTACGGCGGACTGATGTACATGTCGGAGCCGTACTTCAGGCTGAACACCGTAGCCGTGGTGATGAAACATTGAAGAAGTTAGGGAGCGTTAACTTCTTTAACTTCTCTAACTTCATAAAACAATAAAACGATGAATGATAATATAAAGGCCGTCATCCTTGACTTTGACGGCACGATAGGCGATACGCGCGGCCTTATAGTGCGCACCATGCAGCAGACTTTGGCCGAGGTGGGGCTGCCGCAGCGGTCTGACGACGAGTGTGCGGCCATGATTGGCCTGCCGCTGAAGCAGACTTTCACCTGCCTCATGCCCATGGACGACGCCACGGGCGACCTCTGCGAGACTACGTACCGCCGCATATTCTTTGAGAACAACCGCCCCGGGGCGGTAAGTCCGTTCCCCGGCGTGTGCGACGTCATCCGCCGTATGCACCGTGCCGGGCTGCTTGTCACCATAGCGAGCAGCCGCTTCCGCGCATCGCTCATGGCCTTTTTGGAGGAGATGGAGCTTGTGCCATACGTGCCGTATGTGCTTGGCGCGGGCGACGTAGACCATGCCAAGCCCGCCCCCGACATGGTTCTGAAGACGCTGGCAGACAACGGCCTGCGCCCGGAAGAGGCCATTGTGGTGGGCGACACGGTGTTCGACATACGCATGGCGCACGCCGCCGGGGTGAAGGCCGTAGGCGTGACGTACGGCAACGGGCGGCGCGGAGACCTTGAACGGGAGCGCGCCGAGTGGATAATAGACGGTTTTAGGGAGCTGGATGGGATAGTAGGCATTGGGGATAAGTAAAATTGACACTCGTCACAAAACCAACAGATACCCACTGCATAACCACCAGATACCTACCCCAAAGGCACCTGATACCCACCCCAACCCTTCCGAAGGGAGGAAGTTCGAAATGCCTTTGCCGTTTGGTTCGCCGCCTCGGCGCATTCGGCTTGTCGGGCTTATAAGGCTTATTAGGCCCAATAAGCCTTATAAGAAAAAAGGTGATTGGTAAGTATTTGATAATCAGGTGTTTTGCAAAAGGCGGCCTTTTGGCTTCCAAAACACGGCCTTTTACAAAGCAATAGGCGGCCTTTCGCATTGCGAAAGGCCGCCTATTATATTTAGTATGACTGCAAGCACCATATCCTGAAACACGCAATCAAGCTCTCTCCCTTTGGGAGGGGTGGGGTGGGTGTCAGGTTTTTGAATGACGTCAGCCTGTGTTTGGCTTGTTGTTTACTCCGCGAAGGCCGCAGCCTCGGCGGCCGCCACGATGTCCTCTTTTGTCATTTTTTCGGAGAAGGCCTTGATGTCTGACAGGTCAAACTCGTCCTCCTCTTCCTTCTTCTTTCGTCTCTCGCTCTTCGCCGCGCCGGCTTTTACCGTAGCGTCGGTTGCCGCTTCCGTATCGTTGAATATCGTTTCGTCGGCTGCTGCGATGATGAAGTCGTCCTTCGTTTCCACGTCAGGCACGGTCTCCACAGGCTCTTCCTCCATCTTGGTGCGCTCAGTCTTCGCGGCGAACACGGCGTCGATGAACTGCGGTTGGCGTCTCAGGTTCTGCAATGCGGTCTTGCTGGCCGTCTGCTGGCTCTCCTTCTTCGAGTAGCCGCGCCCCTCGCCGCCCTCTATTCCCTCTATTTTCGCCTTGTAGACGAACATCGGGCTGTTGCTGTTGTCGCGCTGCTGCTCTACCAGTTCGAAGTCAAGCTTCACCTTGTTCTTCTGGCACCACTCTATGAGTTTGCTCTTGAAGTTTACCTCCTTGTAGGCCACCTTGTCGAGGTTGATTAGCTGCGAGAGTATGCGTTTCTGCATGAAGCGCATACAAGCGCCGTAGCCGCGGTCCAGGTATATGGCCCCTACGAGGGCTTCGAACGCATTTCCTTCCATGTAGCTGTTATGGGAGGACATGTGTCCGCTGGACACGATGAGCCGGCCTATGCCTATTTCGTGGGCCAGGCGGTTGAGAGTCTCACGCTGTACAATCTTGCTTCTCGTGGTGGTAAGGAATCCTTCGCGCTTGCCTTCAAAGTGGCGGAACACTATGTCGCCCACTATGGCGTCGAGAATGGCGTCGCCCAGGAACTCAAGACGCTCGTTGTTGACAGGCTTCCCCTTGGCGTTGCGCCTGGAGACGCTGCGGTGCATGAGCGCCTGTTTGTAGAAGTCGATGTTGTGTGGGTAAAATCCGATGATGTCGCGCAGAGAACAATAAAGCTCCTTTTCCTTGCGGAAAGGGAGCTTTATCTTGTCAATGAAGTTGTCAATCATCATATTTCTTGAATATGACGCACGCGTTGTGTCCGCCGAAACCGAACGTATTGCTCATGGCGGCGCGCACTGTGCGCTTCTGTGCCTTGTTGAAAGTGAAGTTCAAGTTATAGTCTATCTCTTCGTCCTTGTCGTCTTCGTCGTGGTTTATGGTCGGCGGAACGATGTCGTTCTGTACCGACAGCACGCTTACCATGGCCTCCACCGCGCCGGCTGCGCCGAGCAGGTGGCCGGTCATCGACTTCGTAGAGCTGATGTTCAGCTTGTAAGCCGCGTCTCCGAACACGTCCTTTATGGCCTTTGCCTCGGATATGTCGCCTACGTGTGTCGATGTGCCGTGGACGTTGATGTAGTCTATGTCTTCAGGTTTCAGGCCTGCGTCGTCGAGAGCCGCCTGCATCACGAGCTTCGCTCCGAGGCCTTCGGGGTGTGAAGCGGTGATGTGGTATGCGTCGCCGCTTTCACCTTCGCCTACCATTTCGGCGTAGATTTTGGCTCCGCGTGCCTTTGCGTGCTCCAATTCTTCGAGGATAAGGCATCCTGCGCCTTCCGCCATCACGAAGCCGTCACGGCTTGCGCTGAACGGGCGCGACGCCTTGGCGGGCTCGTCGTTGCGTGTGGAGAGTGCGTGCATGGCGTTAAATCCGCCTACGCCGCAGGCGCAGATTGCAGCCTCGGCTCCTCCGCTTACGATGATGTTCGCCTTGCCCAGCCTTATGAGGTTGAACGCGTCGGCTATGGCGTTGGTAGATGACGCGCACGCGGAGGTCGTGGCATAGTTGGGGCCGTGAAATCCGTACTGGATTGAAATCTGGCCGGCCGCTATGTCGCTAATCATCTTCGGTATGAAGAACGGGTTGAACTTGGGGCCGTTCTCCTTGTTCTGTGCGTAGTACGACACTTCGTCCTCGAAGGTCTTTATGCCGCCGATGCCTACGCCGAAGATTACTCCAATGCGGTTCTTGTCCTCTTTCTCCAGGTCCATGCCGCTGTCCTTGACGGCCTGCGCCGCGCTGACGAGTGCCAGCTGGGTGTAGCGGTCCATCTTGCGGGCTTCCTTGCGGTCAATCCAGTCGCCTACGTTGAGGCCCTTGACCTCGCAGGCGAACTGTGTCTTGAACTTGGAGCAGTCGAACTGTGTAATGGGTGCTGCGCCGCTTACGCCGTCGAGCAGGTTCTTCCATGTCTCCTCGACACTGTTGCCCACCGGCGTAACCGCGCCCAGTCCCGTTACTACTACTCTTTTCAATTCCATTTATCGCAGTCTGGAATTATTATTTCATGTTAGCCTCGATGTAGCTGATGGCGTCGCCTACTGTGGCGATAGTCTCTGCCTTGTCGTCAGGAATAGAGATGTTGAACTCCTTTTCGAATTCCATAATCAGCTCTACTGTGTCGAGAGAGTCTGCGCCGAGGTCGTTTGTGAAGCTTGCTTCGGGCTTTACTTCAGCCTCGTCAACACCAAGTTTCTCTACAATGATAGCTTTTACTTTAGATTCAATTTCTGACATGATTGTAATGTTTTAAAAAAGTTTGTAATAATAGTCAAATCTCAAAAATCGGTGCAAAGGAACGAATTTTTATTTAAGTGTGCAAATTTTTTCAACAAAAATGTTTCATCTTTTGCACACATCGGTAACATGTGTGCAATAAAACAGGGGTTTGGATGGCATTCTCCTCATTGCCGGGCGGTAGCCCGTCTGCCGCCCGGTTTATATATTAAATAGGTGTGCGGACGGCTTAGTGCCATGCCGCGCGCCGCCTCCGCAGGCATGGCTCGTGGTTGTGTGGATTTCAAAAGGCGGTCTTTTGCATTCCGAAAGGCGGTCTTTTGCAATGTAAAAGGCCACCTTTTAGAGGCTAAAAGGCGGCATATTGGAAAGGCGTTGACTGTCAGCGGGTTACAAAGGCGGTGCATGTGCTTTGGCAATCGGGCTGCAAACGCCTTGCCGGCAAGGCCTTTACGCAATGAAAAAGGCGCGCAGACTTGGTGTCTGCGCGCCCTGACGGATGCCCGAAGTGGTCTCATCGAGAATCGAACTCGAATCTAATCTTTAGGAGAGACTTGTTCTATCCATTGAACTATGAGACCAAATCTGCGTGCAAAGGTAATCGGTTTGTGCCGTAAAACCAAATAATTTGCAAAAAAACATGTCATCGATTAAACTTTTTGACATTACTTTAATCAGAATAAGTGTTATGAAGAAACTTATCGCTTTTTGGATGTTTTTGTTGTGCGCAGCCGTATGCCACGCGCAGGGCAGCGCCAAGGGAAAGATAATCGACTCGGCCACCGGGGAGCCGATGGCTTACGTGAACGTGTCCATCTTCAACAGTGCGACGCAGAAGTTCGTCACCGGAGCCGTGACCGACGACAAGGGGCAGTTCAACATAAGGCAGCTGGCCTACGGCGACTATACCGTGAAGCTGTCGTACATCGGCTACACCGACGTAAGCCGCAAGTTCTCCGTCGGCGAGCAGCACAAGCACGAGAACCTGGGCGACATGCATATGACAGAAGACAGCCAGACGCTCGAGGAAGTCACGGTGACGGCGCAGCGGCCCGGCATGAGGCTCGAGGTGGACCGCAAGTCGTTCGACGTGTCGCAGGACATCAACAACGCCGGCATGGCCGCCACCGACGTGCTCGAGAACATACCGTCGGTAGAGGTTGACACCGACGGCAACATATCGCTGCGCGGCAACACCAGCGTGGAGGTGTGGATAAACGGCAAGGCCAGCGGACTGACCAGCGACAACCGCGCCGAGATACTGCAACAAATACCTTCGGAGAGCATCGACCGCATAGAGGTAATCGACAACCCGTCGGCCAAGTTCAGCGCGGAGGGCAGCGCGGGAATAATCAACATCGTGCTGAAGAAGAACCGCACGGCCGGCTACTACGGCTCCGTGCAGGCCGGAGGCAACACCAACGGCAACGCCAACGTGAGCGGAAACATCAACTTCAACATAGGCCGCTGGGAAGGTTACGCCAACATCGGCTACCGCCACCGCGCCAACGAGGGCGGCTCGTACAGCTACCAGGAATACCTGAACACCAACCAGTATCAGACATACACCACCGACAACGACCGCATGGGCAACAACCTATTCGCCCGTGCAGGCCTGACCTACAACGCTACGGACAAGGACGCCTTCTCGCTCAACGGCATGACGATGATAGGAAGCCACAGGAACGGAGGCGTGACGCCTTACCGATACGGCACGATAGGCGCCGAGGCCGACTCGTACATAATGCTGCGCAACTCGTCGGGACACAACGACATGCGCATGATGTACGGCGAGTTCAACTACCGCCACAGCTTCACCGACAAGCATTTCCTCGACTTTACCGTGGATTATCACAACTGGCGCATGGACCAGGAGAACATATACCAGGACAGCACGACGTACTTCGACGAGCCGCTGCCCACGGAATACGACTACCAGTACCGCCCTATGTACAACCGCTCGCACTCATGGGAGGTGAAACTCGACTACGAGAACCCCATAGCCGAAGGCTGGCTGCTGCAAGCCGGATACCAGGCCAACTTCGACCGCGACAACTCTCCGCAGGAAAGCTACATCGACGAGACTTCGTGGAACGGCGCAAACCAGGTTGAAGACAAGGACTATTACAACCGCTTCATGTACAACCAGGACCTGCACGCCATGTATGCCACGGTTACGACGAAGTTCGGCAAGCTCGGCGTAATGGCCGGACTGCGCGGCGAATACTGGCGCGTCAACACGTCAAGCTACAACTACGAGCAGGAGCATGACCCCTCGAAGCGCGACAAACCGTTCAAAAAAGACTTCTTCCAGCTGTTCCCCAGCGTGTTCCTCTCTTACGCGTTCGACGACAGCCAGCAGCTGCAGCTCAACTATACACGCCGCCTGCGCCGTCCGCGCGGACACCAGCTAAACAGCTTCCGCAACACGCGCGACGCGTCGATGATATCCTTCGGTAACCCGAGGCTTACCCCGGAGTACAGCAACTCGTTCTCGCTGAACTACCTGAAGAAATGGGATGCAAACTCCGTTCTCGTCAGCGCGTACTACCGTCCGACCGACGACGTGATACAGCGCATCAACTATCAGAGCACCAGCGACAACCAGATGTACTCCACGTACATGAACGTGGCAAGCAGCCTAAGCACCGGCCTCGAGCTCGTAATGAAGAACCAGCTCTTCAAAATACTCAACCTCACCACCACGGCCAACGCCTACTACTACAAGCTTAACGGCTTCAAATACGACATTGACGGGCAGACCATCACCGGCGAAGGCGACGACAACTTCACCTGGAACGCGCGTATGCAGGCGTCGCTCATGCTGCCTTACGACATATCCGTACAGCTTACGGGCCGCTACCGAGCACGTCAGGTAATCACGCAGGGCTACCGCAAGGCCAACTTCAGCATGAACTTCGGCGTGCGCAAGACGTTCCTCGACCGCAAACTGACGCTCGCCCTCAACTGCCGCGACATACTCAACACCCGCAAATTCGAGAACTTTACCAGCTCGGACACCTTCACCCGCCACCAGAAAAACTGGGGAAGCGGCCGCACGCTGAACATGACCCTCACGTACAGCTTCGGCAACATGAAGGCCAAGGCTCCAAAGAAGAAGGTGAACAACAGTGCCAACATGGGCGGCGAAGACGGCGGAATGGAAAGTATGGAGTAAATACTTGGTATAGAAGTAGTAAGGAGTAAAGGAGAGAAGGAGTAAGTAGATTTGCATCGTTATCGTTTAATTGAAAACAAATAACGCAAATCTACTTACTCCTTCTCTCCTTTACTCCTTACTCCTTTACTACATTTCAATATAAAAAGCCGAACAACCAAAGTGGAATTTTGTTGCCTATGCCTGTCTCTATGTCGTCTGCCACGACATAGGCATCAGGCAAACCATCTATTTGCTGATACCCTTTCGAGTGGCCGCCTATCTCGAACGTATGCTTGCCATCTACCAAAAAATCGCTCTGATGCGACACACATACGTTATGACTATCCTTCAACTGGTTGGCGAAAAACGTCTCACGAACGCAACCTATGTTGGGAACGCCCGGCGCAATGGCATACATCAGATTGGTGTTTTCAAGATACAGCTTGTCGGGTTTTTGCAAACGGTTAATCCCTTTCGCGTCTTTCGCCATATTGATGGTAAGCCCACTGTCCTCAAGAGCCTTCAGATACTGCAACAAAGAGACACGTGATATGCCTATTCTCTCGCTCAACTTGTTTATGTTAGGCGTGAAAGGGGCAGACTCCGCAACGGCAAACAACAATTTCTTGACTTTGTTCACATTTGCAATGTCAACACTCCTGAGCTGCGGCATCTCTATGTCAATGATGAGATTGACAACCTCGTTTATGCGCGAATAATACAACAATGGCTGCTCTTGGTAATAAGGATAATAGCCAGACCTAAGATATTCGCCGAAAAACTGCAACGGCCTGACGGATGAAACCATGTCCATGGCTATCTGCACATGCTTCTCCAATATGTCATCAAGACTCGTAACGGGCAGGCAGACGTGCCTGCTGATGTTCAGATACTCACGGAACGACAGCCCCTGCATGTCATAAACTACGGCCCGGCGGCTAAGGTCGGCCCGGGCGTTAAGTATTTCAAGCAGCGACGAACCTGTGAAAACAATATGCAACTCGGGAAAATCGTCGTAAATGTTTTTCAGTTCACGCGACCAATCCGGATACCTATGAATTTCGTCAAGATAAAGAGTCTTGCCGCCATGCTTGTAGAAATTGTCAGCCAAATCATACAGCTTGTGTTCGCTAAACCAAATATTGTCAAGGCTGACATAAAGCACTGAGCCGTCCAAAGCGTTGTTCTGCTTGATATGCTGGAGCAGCAACGTGGTCTTGCCTACGCCGCGTGCACCACGCAGACCTATCAGCCTTGCATCCCACTCTATCCTGCCGTCAATGCTTCTGACAAACTCTGTGTTTACGGCGGCCAACTTGCGAAGGAATGTCTCAAACAGTTTTTCCATGCGATGAATGTTTATAGGGCTTTACAAAAATAACGTATTTTTGTTTATCCAAATAAACAAAAGCGGACAAATAATGTTAAATTTAGAATTAAGTAGTAAGGAGAAAAGAAGTAAAGGAGTAAGGAGATTTGCATCGTTATCGTTTAATTGAAAACAAATAACGCAAATCTACTTACTCCTTCTCTCCTTACCTCCTTATTACTTCACCAAACTTTTCAGCACACCTGGCTGCCGGGCTTCACGTCGGTGGATGTTGTTATGACGCTAAGCTGTCCGTCAAAGTCCTCGGCCGAGAGTATCATGCCTTGGCTCTCGATGCCCTTCAGGGTGCGCGGAGCGAGGTTGGCGACGAAGCATACGCGGCGGCCTACAAGCTCTTCGGGCTTGTAATACTTGGCGATGCCCGACACTATGGTGCGGTCCTGGCCGCTGCCGTCGTCGATGGTGAACTTCAACAGCTTGTCGGCCTTCTTCACTTTCTCACACGCCTTGATAAGACCTACACGTATGTCGATTTTCTCGAAGTCGTCGAAAGCTATCGTCTGCTTGATGTCCTTGGCCTTGTACTGCGCCTCGGCGTTGGCCTTCTTGGTAGCCTCGAGCTTGTCGAGCTGGTACTGGATGACGTCGTCCTCGATTTTCTCGAAAAGCAATTCGGGCGCGGCCAACTGGTGTCCGGGCTGCAAGAGGTTGGTGGAGCCGAGCTGGTTCCAGTCGAACGAGTCGATGTTGAGCATCTTCCTGAGGCGTGCGCTGCTGAAAGGCAGGAACGGCTCGAAGGCTATTGCCAGGTTGGCTACGAGCTGGAGCGATATGTTGAGGATGGTTTCTACGCGCGACATGTCGGTCTTTGCCACCTTCCACGGCTCGCAGTCGGCTATGTACTTGTTGCCGATGCGCGCGAGGTTCATGGCCTCCTTCAACGCTTCACGGAACTTAAAGCCGTCAAGCAGGCGCTCCACGTTGGCCTTTACGTCGTGGAACTCGGCTATGGTCTGGCGGTCGATGTCCTGCAATTCGCCGCAGGCGGGCACTACGCCGTCCCAGTATTTCTTTGTCAGTTGCAGCGCACGGTTGACGAAGTTGCCGTATATGCCCACCAGCTCGCTGTTGTTTCTTTCTTGAAAGTCTTTCCAAGTAAAGTTGTTGTCCTTGGTCTCCGGGGCGTTGGCCGTGAGCACGTAGCGCAGCACGTCCTGCTTGCCGGGCAGCTCTTCAAGGTACTCGTGCAGCCAAACGGCCCAGTTGCGCGAGGTCGAGATTTTGTCGTTCTCAAGGTTAAGGAACTCGTTTGCAGGCACGTTGTCGGGCAAGATGTAGCCTCCGTGGGCCTTGAGCATGGCGGGGAAGATGATGCAGTGGAACACGATGTTGTCCTTGCCGATAAAGTGGACGAGGCGCGTCTCAGGGTCTTTCCACCACGTTTTCCACGTGTCGGGCAGCAGTTCCTGCGTGTTTGAGATATAGCCTATCGGCGCGTCGAACCACACGTAGAGCACCTTTCCCTCGGCTCCTTCTACGGGTACGGGTATTCCCCAGTCGAGGTCGCGCGTCATTGCGCGGGGCTGCAGGTCGAGGTCGAGCCACGACTTGCACTGCCCGTACACGTTGGGGCGCCACTCCTTGTGGCCTTCGAGTATCCATTCCTTGAGCCAGTTTTGGTACTCATTGAGGGGCAGATACCAGTTTTTCGTCTCCTTGAGCACGGGCTTCGAGCCGCTTATGGCGCTCACGGGGTTGATGAGTTCCGTCGGGTCGAGGTCAGAGCCGCACTTCTCGCACTGGTCGCCGTAGGCCTTCGGGTTGTGGCAGTGGGGGCACTCGCCCGTGATGTAGCGGTCGGCGAGGAACTGCTTTGCCTCCTCGTCGTAATACTGCATCGACGTTTTCTCCACCAGCTTGCCCTCGTCGTATAGCTTCTTAAAGAACTCCGAAGCCACACGCGAGTGCGTCTCTGACGTGGTGCGGCTGTAGATGTCGAACGATATGCCGAAGTCGGCAAAGCTCTTCTTTATCATCGCGTGGTAGCGGTCAACCACCTGCTGCGGCGTTATGCCCTCCTTCTTGGCGCGGATGGTAATGGGCACGCCGTGCTCGTCGCTTCCGCAGATGAACTTAACGTCTTGTTTCTTCAACCTAAGGTAGCGCACGTAGATGTCCGCCGGCACATACACACCGGCCAGGTGGCCTATGTGCACGCCGCCGTTGGCGTAAGGCAGCGCGGCGGTGACGGTGGTGCGCTTATAATTCTTCTTCTCTTCCATAATCGGTTATAATAAGACTAATGGGCCGGATGGGCCTGATATGCGGTGCAAAATTACTGAAAAATATCGGATTTACGGCCTGTCGGCATCGTATTTTTGCGCCCGTCGAAGGCCAGCGCGTAACATATTGATTGACAACCACTTGCAGACAGCGTTGCGAAAGGCCGTCTTTCGTCTTCCAAAAGGCCGCCTTTTACGTTGCCAAAGGCCACCTTTTGCAGGCTCAAAGGCCGCCTTCCGCAAAACGGCGGACAAACATCGGGAAACGCACCGGCAACAACGCGCCAGGCAGACGTTAATGAAAAATAACACATCGGCGATTTTACTTTACGCCCGGCACGGGGTCATCAATACAGAACGTCCGCTAAAAACAAGCCGGATAAAACGCAAGACAAAGAATGACTACAAGCGACAACGACATATTATCCACGGTGAAGGCCGACCCTGAACGCGGCTTCCGGCTGCTGATGGACAAGTACAAGGAGCCTGTGTACTGGCACATACGCCGACTGGTGACGGCTCACGCCGACGCGCAGGATGCCACGCAGGAGACCTTTGTACGGGTGTTCCGCTCGATAGACGGGTTCCGCGGCGACAGCTCTTTCACATCATGGGTGTACCGCATAGCCACGAACGAGGCACTGCGCCTGCTCTCACGCCGCAACGGACAGCACACGGGGCTTGACACCGAAGCCCCGGCAGCCAAGGCCATAGCGGCCGACGGCTACGTGGACTACTCCGACCTGGAGGCCGTCAGGTTGCAAAGGGTAATCCTGTCGCTGCCGACGAAGCAGCAGCTGGCATTCAACCTGCGTTACTACGACGAACTGACATATGACGAGATAGCCCGGATAACCGACTCTACGGCCGCCGCGGCAAAGGCCAACTACCACGTGGCGAAGGAGAAAATAATAGAATACATGAACAAAAACGACTGAAAAAGATGGACAACCGATTTGATTTCGACAAGATAGGCAAGCGTATGCCATACACCGTTCCCGACGGATTCTTCGACGAACTGGAACGCAGCGTGCGCAGCGGCATAGCCGCCAAGCCTGCCGCCGCCCCGAGGCGCAAGGCCCTGATGCGGCACATCATGATGGCCGCGGCGGCCTCCGTGGCCGCAGTAATAGCTTTGCCGCTTGTGCTGAACGGACACCACGAGCCCGGCCCTGCCTACACGATGGAGAGCGTGGAGCAGGCCTTTGCCAACCTTAACAGCGAAGACCAGGCATATATGCTCGAAATATACAGCGAAGACATATTCATCAACCAATAAATTATACGGATTATGAAAACAAGAAGCATCATCAAAGCGCTGTTCCTTACCGTCATTATGGCGGCGTTCTGCGGAACAGCCTACGCACAGAAAAGTGACAAGCAACGTATGTCGCGCGAGCAGCTGGCCGAAGTGCAGGCGCGCCACATAGCGCAGCAGCTGGCCTTCGACGACGAGACCACCGCAAAATTCGTTGACACATACAGCCGCTGCCAGAAGGAAATATGGACGCTCGCGCCGCTGAAAAAGGGCGTTAGGGGCGCGGCAAAGACCGACACCGAGACGGAAGAAGCCATAGAAAGCCGCTTCGAACGCAGCCAGAAACTGCTCGACATAAGGAAGAAGTATTACAAGGAGTACAGCGAATTCCTTACACCCAAGCAAATCCAGCGTGTCTACTCGCTTGAGAAAAGCATGATGGGCCGCCTCGGCAAGAAGGCCGGAAGACGCAGGCCCGCACACAGGAGATAACGTGGGTTCGGTGTAAGATGCATCGGCAATCATCCAACTTCAAGCTGTCGGTTGGTATTTGTCATTCCGCGCTCCGACGCGGAATCCATTACGCAAACATGGAAAAACAGATTGTTTACACTGGATTCCGCGTCGGAGCGCGGAATGACAATTACCAACTGACTGTTCGGACCGAAAAAACAAGTAGCTGTACCATTGTTTGAAGGGTTATTCCTTATGCCGAACTCACACAGGAGATAACGTTCAACCATGCAAAAGGCCGTATTCCATATTGCGGAATACGGCCTTTTGCATGGCATGTGCCAATGTATTGCTCCATTGCAGGCAAGCTTCCGCTTGGCTGCTTAGCCTAAGGTGATGGTCTCCACATCGACATCCTCATGAAGGAAGAGGCGAGCCGACTCGCGGAACTTGTCCTTGTTCTCGGTAGTAAGATAATGGCACGCGGCGTGCTTTGTGCACGCGGCATCCATCTCGGGATGGCGCGCAAGGTACGACTTAAGGCTGGCCGCCACGTATTCGCCCTGCGGTATGATGCGCACTCCGCGCGGCGTATATTTCAGGATTTTGTCGAGCAGCAGCGGATAGTGAGTGCATCCGAGTATGACGGAGTCAATCTCGGGGTCGCGGAACATGAGGGTGTCTATGCGCTTTTTTACGAAATAGTCGGCGCCGGGCGTGTCGTACTCGTTGTTCTCAATGAGCGGCACCCACAACGGGCAGGCCACTCCGGTAACCTTTATGTCGGGCCAGAGCTTGTTTATTTCGAGCACGTAGCTCTCGCTCTTGATTGTTCCCTCGGTGGCGAGCACGCCTACGTGGCGTGTCCGCGTGATGTTGCCTATACATTCTGCCGTGGGACGGATAACGCCGAGCACGCGGCGGTCGGGGTCAAGCTGCGGCAGGTCGTTCTGCTGGATGGTGCGCAGAGCCTTGGCCGACGCCGTGTTGCAGGCCAGGATGACGAGATGGCAGCCCATGGAAAAGAGCTTTATCACGGCTTCGCGCGTGAACTGGTACACCACGTCGAACGAGCGCGGCCCGTAAGGCGCACGCGCGTTGTCGCCAAGGTACAGGTAGTCGTACTGCGGCAGCACGCTGCGCATCTGGTGAAGGATGGTGAGTCCGCCATAGCCGGAGTCGAATACTCCGATAGGGCCTTTTTCTAATTCACAATTCATAATTCACAATTCATAATTGCCTTGCGGTGAACTCTTAATTCTTAATTCTTAGTTCTTAATTCTTAATTCACTTGGCGTAGCCTGATTATGAACCGAAGGTCAGCGTCAAGCTAATTGTGAATTATGAATTATGAATTAAATAGTCAATGACTTCCGCCGTAATGTTCTCACCACAGGCAGGATTGACGAACGGCAGGGCGTCGCCGTCGGTGTTCAGGATGAAAGCGTAGCCACGCTCGGTGCCTATGCGTTGCAGCAATGAGGCGAGTTTGCTTTTAAGCGGCGCGTACATGTCGGCCTCAGCCTGCTTGAGCAGCCGGTCGGCCTCCGCCTTGAAAGCCACTCCTTTTTCAAGAAGTTCTTGCAATTCGGCCTGCCGCTTGCGCAGTATCGGTGTGGCAAGTTCTTTCTGGCCTTCAAGGAAATATTGGTATTTCTCGTTAAATTCCTCTTCCGAGCGTTTTGTTTCGTCTGCATATTGCGCCCTGAGCGATTCCAGGTTTTTCTGCATCACGGCATAGTCGGGCATGGCCTTGATAGCCTCCGAATAGCTTAAATACCCGAACTTCATCTGTGCGGCGGCCGCCAATGGCAGCAGCGTAAGGATAATCAGGAAAACAGTCTTACGCATGGTAAACGTTTTTTTATGGGTTATGCCAACACCCCTGAAACGGTTAGGGGCACTATGTAAATAAAAGCAATCAACGGGCAGACAAGCAGACAAGGCAAATATCCTTGTCACTTGTCTGCCCGTTGATTATCCGCCAGGATGGCGCTTTACTTTATCTTGTTCATTTCAGCCTTCACGTCGGCGGTTACGTCCTTGCTCAACGTGTCGCTGATGTAAGGTATTCCGCTTGATACGTCCATGATGTAAACATATCCGCCGTTCTTGCCCACGTTCCTGATGGCAGTGATGACCTTGTCCATGATGGGCTGCATCTTCTCCTGCTGGGCCTTCTGAAGAGCCTGCTGGTTGTCCTGGTAGGCCTGCTGGTACTTCTGCATGAGCTGGTTGAGGGCTGCCTCGGCCTCGGCTTTCGCCGTAGCGTTCATTGTGCTTTGGTTCTTTTCGTACTCGTCTCCCTTGCGCTGGATTTCGTCCTGCATGGCTTTCATGTCGTTCTCATACTGCTTTGACTGTGCTTCAAGCTCGCCGCGGGCCTTGATGAACTCGGGAAGCTCCTGCATTATTGCCTGTGC
Organism: uncultured Prevotella sp.; assembly: GCA_905196835.1. GTDB lineage: Bacteria > Bacteroidota > Bacteroidia > Bacteroidales > Bacteroidaceae > Prevotella > Prevotella stercoripullorum. The sequence continues at coordinate 39,505 of CAJJWN010000011.1, forward strand.
GTTAACGTGTCCGAACTTCGGAGCTGTCTGTGCGAATGCCGCGAAAGGCACGCACATGAGTAACATTAAAACTAATTTTTTCATTTCTGTTTAATCTCTATTTTTTGTTTTTATTCTTGGTGCAAATATATGAAAATCTTATACAACACAACCATTTAACAGACGAAAGATGCCGTTTTTAGTCTGAATAGCCTAATTTTGACAACACTTCGTTGCTGATGTCGATGCGCGGTGAGGCGAAGATGATGCCCGTGTCTGACGCGCGGTCGAGCACAAGAGAATAGCCACGCAGGTCGCAGATGTCCTTCACGGCGTTGTAAATCTCCTCCTGTATTGGCGTCATTAGGCTGGTGCGCTTTTTGAAAAGTTCGCCGTCAGGACCGAAATACTTGCGCTTAAGCTCGGCCGCCTGTTTCTCCTTGTCGTTGATTTCCTGTTGGCGCGCCTGCTTCTGCTCCTGCGATAAGAACACTACTTCGTTCTGATAGTTCTTGTACATGGTAGAAGCTTCGGTGTTGAGCGCGTCAACCTCAGCCTGCCACTTCTTTGCAACCTGGTTAAGTTGCTCGTCGGCACGCTCGTAAGCCGGTATGTTCTTCAGTATATACTCCATGTCGATAAGCGCGAACTTCTGCGCATTGGCGGCCACAGCCACAATGGCGAACATTGCCGCAAACAATATTCTTCTCATTATAAGTTCTCCTTTCTTTAATATTTATTGTGTGTCTGGGAGTCCTGCGAGAACTGGGAGACCTGCGGTATAAGCATGTTTTCTTAACTCCTAATTCTTAACTCTTCACTCCTTAGAATTCCTGTCCGAGGATGAAGTGGAACTGGCTGCCGCCCTTTTGGCCGAACACGGTGTCGAAACCGTAAGCCCAGTCGATACCCATGAGGCCGACCATCGGGAGGAAGATGCGCACGCCCAGACCGGCGGAACGCTTCATGTCGAACGGGTTGAACTTCTTGGGGTCGTTCCATGCGTTACCCGCCTCGAGGAAGCCAAGGCCGTAAATGGTTGTGTTGCCAAGCAGGAACGGATAGCGCAACTCGAGTGTGAAGCGGTCGTAAGCATAACCCTCATAACCGTAAGGGGTAAGGCTACCGTTGTCGTAACCGCGCAGTCCGATGGTTTCCTCGGCGTAACCGGTAGAGTATCCGCTCATGCCGTCGCCACCCATGTAGTATGTCTCGAACGGCGACTTCTTGTATTTGTTATAAGAACCGAGTATACCGAACTCTACGCGCGTCATCAGCACGAAACACTTGGCACCGTTAGTCAGTGCGGTATATGTCTTTGAACGGAACTTCCACTTGTAGTATTCAATCCAGCTGTATTTCTCCTTCTGTGCGGCCGTTGCGCGCTCTGAATAATAGTTGCCGTTGGCAGCCTCGGCGTTGTATATGTCTGTAAGTCCCTTGTAATCCTTACCGTCCCAAAGCGACCAAGGCGGGGTGATGGTGATAGATGTCATGAACTCCGAGCCACGGCGTGGGAACAGCTGGTTGTCTGTAGACACACGCGAGAGCGTTATGCCGAGGTTGAGGTTGTTGCAGTTACCGTTACGTATGATGAAATACTGCCAGTTCTTGAGCATATAACGCTGATAAGCCAGCTCGACGGACAGCTGGAAGTAGTCGTCAGGCCAACGCAGACGCTTGCCCCAGCCTACCGAGACTCCGAACAACTGTACATACTTGTCAGGGTCATAATAGTTTTCATAACTGTTGCTCCAGCTGTTGCCATAGCCGTAGAGGTAGTTATAATAATTGTTCATGTACCCGTAGTTGTAGTAGTTGCTTGACACGTCGGTCTGTTTGGAAAAGTATGCTCCTACGGTGAACTGGATAGGACGCTTGCCGCCGAACCAGTTGGTTGAGTAAGACGCGTTGTACGACTGGTAGTATGTACCGTTGGTCTGCGCTCCGATGGACAGCACCTCACCGTCACCTACAGGCAGGATGCCGCGGTGTTCCTTGTTCTTGTTGAACAGGTTGGCCATTGAGAAGTTGTTGAGCTTCAAGCCGATGCGCGCTATAACGCCCGTCTGTCCCCAACCGAGCGAGAACTCGATTTGGTCGTTCGACTTCTGCACGAGCGGCCAGTTGATGTCAACCGTTCCTTCCTCGTAGTTAGGCTGCACGTCTGGAGCTACCTGTTCTGGGTCGAAGTGACCCATTGAAGCGATTTCACGCGCCGAACGCTCCAAGGCTTCCTTCGAGAAGAGGTCGCCCGGCTTCGTCCTGAGCTCGCGGCGCACGACGTTCTCATACAGCCTCGTGTTGCCGCTTATGCGCACATGGCTGATATGGGCCTGCGTCCCCTCCATTATTCGCATCTCAAGGTCTATGGAGTCGCCGACGATGTTGACCTCGGTAGGTTGCAGGTTGTAGAACAGGTAACCGCTGTTCCAATACTGGTTGCCTACGGCATCCTCGTCTTCCGACAGGCGCTTGTTCATGTACTTCTGGTTGTACACGTCGCCCTTCTGCATTCCGAGCAGGCGGCCGAGATAGTCGCTTGAGAACACCGTATTGCCCACCCACGTAATGTTGCGGATGTAGTATTTCTTTCCCTCGTCTACTTCTATGAATATGTTTACGTGCTTGTCATCGACGTTCCACACGCTGTCACGTACAATAACTGCATCGCGGTAACCCAGCTCGTTGTACTTGTCTATGAGGTTCTTCTTGTCCTCCTCATAACGTTCAGGCGTGTATTTCTTTGACTTGAGGAATGACGACAGCTTGCCGGCCTCGTGTATTTTCTTGAAAGCGCCTTTCTTGAAAAGCCCTCCCTTGATTTTCGAGTCGCTAAGGTTCTTGTTGCCTTCGATGATGATTTGGCGCACCTTCATCTTCTCTTTCTTGTCGATGATGACGTCAAGGATGACCTGGTTCTTGTTAACGACGTCCTCGCGCTGCATTATGTTGATGTCGGCATTCTTATAACCCTTGTCCTCAAAGTAATTCTTGGCCAACAGCTTGGCGCGGTCAATCATGTTGGGGGTTATCTGGCTGCCCTTAAGAAGGCCGAGTTTGCTCTCCAAATCCTCCCTTTCCGACTTCTTTACACCGACATAATTGATTGTTGAAACACGTGGACGCAAAGCCAGATAGAAGTGAAGGTAGATTTTTTCGCCTACGATAGAGTCAACAGCCACCTGCGCCTTGGAGAACAGACCATGCCGCCAGTAACGCTTCACGGCGTCGGTAAGGTCGGAACCGGGCACCTGTATCGCTTGTCCTATCGATAATCCGGATATGCCCGTAAGCATGTAGTCCTCATAACCTTCCACTCCGGAAACGGCGATGCCGCCGATTACTCCCGAGCGTGGTATTCCGGCGTATGATATGTCAGGATTGACTATTTTCTCCTGCGCCGACACACCGGTACAAAATACCAGCGTGACGAGCAGCATGATAAATCCCTTGATTCTGTCCATCTTGTCTGTCTGTTGTCTTGAATTAATCATTGTTTTCCACTTGTGCTTCTGTTTTGCCGAAGCGCCGCTGCCTGCTTTGGTAACTTGCAATCGCTTTATGCAGGCAAGTTTCGTCAAAGTCAGGCCAATATGTGTCGCAAAAGTAAAGTTCGGAATATGCTATCTGCCAAAGCAGGTAATTGGAGATGCGCACCTCTCCGCCGGTACGGATGAGCAGGTCAGGGTCGGGCATGAAGTTAGTTTGCAGGTGTGTGCTTACCGTGTCTTCGCTTATCTCGTCAATGTCCAGCTTTCCTGATGCCACATCGGAAGCAATGCTTTTCACCGCATTGGTGATTTCCCACTTTGACGAATAGCTTAATGCCACGACCATAGTCATGGCCGTGTTGCCCTTTGTGTGCTCCATGGTTTCCTGCAACTTGGCCTGCACTTCGGCCGGAAGCCTGCCCATGTCGCCTATTACGCGGAAACGCACATTGTTCTTCATGAAAATCTCGTCCTCGAGAGACGTTAATACAAGTCCCATCAAGGCGGCCACCTCGTCGGCCGGCCGGTTCCAGTTTTCGGTCGAGAACGTATATAAAGTAAGGTATTCCACCCCCAGCCTTGTACATTCTGACGTAATCCTGCGCACCGAGTCAACTCCGGCCTGATGGCCGTAGCTGCGTTCCTTGCCGCGTTCCGTCGCCCAGCGGCCGTTGCCGTCCATTATTATGGCGATGTGGCGCGGTATGCGTTTCATGTCTATTGTCGTTTCAGTCATCCTTGTTGCATATTTTGCATTTTGGCATGAAGCTGTAAGTCAATGTAAGTTTCAGCATCGAGTAGCAGTCAGTGTTCTTGAACAAGCCTGCGCTTTCGATGCCGTAAGGGTCTTCCACTCCGTCCAGTTTGTCGCTGAGAGAGAAGTGCATCGCCCATTCCAAGCCGAGGTTTAGCCTCCTGCCTATCTTGTATTTCACGCCGACTCCCACCGGGACATTGGCCGTGAACACGCTTTCATCTCCTGCATCGGCGTATGTTGCGCCAATGCCCATGAACACAAACGGGGTAAGCCTCTTGGCTCCTCTGTATTCGCGACCTGTACCGTATGGCCAGAAGTTGTACTCGAACGTAAGCCCGAGGTCCATCATCGTGTTGCTGAACTCCACAGGGTTGTCGTGCAATTCAGGGTACCATGTTTTTACATCGGCCGAACTTCCTTTTAGCTTGCCGTATGAGAAATCGAGCTTCACGCCCATATACGGATTGAACACACGCCTCACTATCAGCGAAGCCGACGGCTGCATGTTCTTCACTATGCTGCCGTTGAAGTCTCCCTGATAGCTTACCACGCCTGCTCCCACGCCTATTTCCATCTTATACTCGTACTCGTCTTGCGCGTTTGCGGCAAGCGGGGCAAGTAGTAAAAGGGTCAAGAGCAGGACTTTGTTCATTGCTTATGTACAGTAACTCCTTAATTCCTGTTATTCGGTGAACGAGGTCTGCTCTTCTTTCCAGCCGAGCCTGTTGAGCCTTCCGCGCCATACTTCGCCCGTACCTCCGCACACAACCCATATGTAGTTGTCGTCGTCAACAGTCATGGCGAACACGTCTTTGTCTCCGTTGTTAAAGTCAGCAGGCAGGTATATCTTGTCAGTGGCGTGCCACGTTATACCGTTGTCCTCGCTGATGTAGAACGTCGAGAATGCCTTTGCCTTGCTCTGCCCAAGTCCGCGTCCGCCAAGGGCTAAGAGCTTGCCGTCGTAAACCACCACGCATAGGTTTGACAGTCGCGGCAGACGGTAGCCGTTGTCCTCGCTGTACATTGTCCACGAATGGTTGCGTGGGTTTTCGGAATATTCTTCTATCTTGCCCAACACTGTGGCTACGGAGTCATTTTTTGACTCTTCAGGGTTTCCTATCATTACGATGCGTTCTGCATCGGCGTTGGTGGCAAGTGGCAGAATGGCGTAGCTTATATTTTCAGATGGCAATATTACGTCGTTTGACATGGCGTCAGCTGTCCACTCATGTCCGTGCCACCACCACATTATTTTATCATCTTCAGTTGTCGCATACAGACTGTCCCTGCCTGCGGCTACAATTTGATTTATGTCCGTAGCCGATTGATTTATGTCCGTAGCCGATATGATATTATTCCATTTTGTGCCGTAAGCCGAGCAGACAACTTTACCGTTGGATAGCGTGTATAAACAGCCATCCTTGACAATGATGCTTTTGTAGGCATTGTTATCGCCCAACGGTTGCTTCTCCAACCAGTCAGTTCCGTCCACGGGCATAGCCCACACTGACGTGTTGCTGCCCGTTGCTCCAAATACGAACAAAGAGTCTTTGCTCTCTTTTTTGTCTTTGTCTTTGTATTTTTTGACAACTACAACCCTCATGCCAGACATGTTGATGAACGCGCTGTTTTTTCCCATGTACTGCCAGTTTACAGTATCTCCCTCTTCCTTATGAACATTCAGGCTGACTTCATAAGAACGATAACTCATGCCATCATTGGCATAGACCCTCAAATCCTTCAGTTTCGAGAAGTCTATCGAATCATTGCTGCTATAAACAGCCAAAGAGTCTTCGCCTTCGGCATTTTCATATCCCAAGACTATGACACCTCCATTCTTGCTGTTTATCGCGCATACTACATGCGTCGTGTCGCATCCCGTAGGAAGAGAATCCGGGTTGTATATTTTCTTCTTCTGCTGGTCTATATAAAAATCGTAGGCGCTTTCATCCACGTTTTCCACATATATGCTGTCTGCCGGATTCCCGTCCTCGTCTTTCTCGGTCGTTGACTTGGTAACCATGTACCTGTTGATTGTCGACAATGAGAACGACGTTATCGCAGTGTCGCTGTAATAAACATAATCGCTGTAATCGTCACTTTCCAGGCATGATGCCATCAACAGCATCACCGAGAAAAGGACGGCGAAAGGCCTGATAATCCTTCTCATTCTTTCTATATTATTTATTTTTAGCTGCAAATTTAATCAGAATTCCTTAAATAGAACGCCTTTTGCTACCTTTATTATTTAAAATGGCCGGAATTTGGTCTTTTTTATATACATAAAAGGAATTTTTAAATGCTTTTTCATTTCATCGGTGGAGCATACAATCGGGCATAAAAGAAAGCCCTTGCTCCGGTTGTCAGGAGCAAGGGCTTACCTTATTATAATCTGATTAACCTTTCAAAAGCCTTATTAGAGCTTCGGGCCTGCTGCTACGAGAGCCTTGCCGGCCTCGTTGCTCTCATACTTCTTGAAGTTCTTGATGAAGCGTCCTGCGAGGTCCTTCGCCTTCTCTTCCCACTGTGCTGCGTCAGCGTAAGTGTCGCGCGGGTCGAGGATGTTCGGGTCTACGCCTTCGAGCTGTGTCGGAACAACAAAGTTGAAGTAAGGAATTGTCTTCGTAGGAGCAGCGTCGATAGAGTGGTTCAGGATAGCGTCAATGATGCCGCGTGTGTCGCGGATAGAGATACGCTTGCCTGTTCCGTTCCAGCCTGTGTTCACCAGGTAAGCCTTTGCGCCGCTCTTCTCCATCTTCTTAACCAGCTCCTCAGCGTACTTTGTAGGATGCAGCTCGAGGAATGCCTGGCCGAAGCAAGCCGAGAAGGTAGGAGTGGGCTCGGTTATGCCGCGCTCTGTACCTGCGAGCTTAGCCGTGAAGCCGGAGAGGAAGTAGTATTTTGTCTGCTCCGGGTCGAGGATTGACACGGGAGGAAGCACTCCGAACGCGTCAGCCGACAGGAAGATAACCTGCTTTGCAGCGGGTGCGTGGCTGATGGGCTTAACGATGTTGTTGATGTGGTAAATCGGGTAAGACACGCGGGTGTTCTCGGTTGTGCTCTTGTCGTTGAAGTCGATTTTTCCGTCAGCGGCAACAGTAACGTTCTCCAAGAGGGCGTCGCGCTTGATGGCGTTGTAGATGTCGGGCTCGCTCTCCTTGTCGAGGTTGATGACCTTAGCGTAGCATCCGCCCTCGAAGTTGAACACGCCGTTGTCGTCCCATCCGTGCTCGTCGTCGCCGATGAGGAGACGCTTCGGGTCGGTAGACAGGGTTGTCTTGCCGGTGCCTGACAGGCCGAAGAAGATAGCAGTGTTCTCGCCGTTCATGTCGCAGTTTGCAGAGCAGTGCATTGAAGCGATGCCCTTGAGAGGCAAAAAGTAGTTCATCATTGAGAACATGCCCTTCTTCATCTCGCCGCCGTACCATGTATTGATGATAACCTGCTCCTTTGAAGTAACGTTGAACACTACCGCTGTCTCAGAGTTGAGGCCCAGTTCCTTCCAGTTCTCAACCTTTGCCTTTGACGCGTTGTAAACAACGAAGTCAGGCTCGAAGCTCTCCAGCTCCTCTTCCGTAGGACGGATAAACATGTTCTTTACGAAGTGTGCCTGCCATGCTACTTCCATGATGAAGCGCACTGCCATGCGTGTGTCCTTGTTGGCGCCGCAGAAGCCGTCGATGACGTAAAGCTTCTTGCCGGAGAGTTCCTTCTGCGCTATTTCCTTAACGGCTGCCCAAGCCTCCTTTGAAGCGGGCTTGTTGTCGTTCTTATATTCCTCTGAAGTCCACCATACGGTGTCCTTTGATGTCTCGTCCATTACGATGAACTTGTCCTTGGGCGAACGTCCGGTGTAAACACCTGTCATAACGTTGACCGCGCCAAGCTCGGTCACCTGGCCTTTGTCAAAACCTGTGAGGTCGCTCTTTGTCTCTTCCTCGAACAATGTCTCGTAAGAAGGATTGTAAAGAACTTCGGTCGTGCCTGTGATACCGTACTTCTCTAAAACTGACTTATCAAACTTTGCCATTTTAATGAAATATTAGAAAGTGAATATTTGTTCCTGAACCGTGTTTCTTAAATCGCCTGCAAATTTAGTAAAAAATCGGCATTGTGCAATCGGCTGATAGTGTAAAAATTACCGCCTTAAAACGTTTTTAGGTTAAAGTATTGAAAAATTAAACACCATGAACTGCTTTTGCAACTTACACTTTGCAAAAGACGGGAAATATTTTTACTTTTGCAGATAATAAAGCAGTAGTATAAATACCCATGCAGATAATAGACCTTAGCAAAGAGAACTCCATCATCGGGCAGTACATGGCCGAGGTGAGGGACAAGGACTACCAGCAGAACCGCCTGCTCTTCCGTAACAACATCATGCGCATAGGCGAGATGATGGCCTACGAAATAAGCAAGACGCTTGATTATGAGACGCGCGACGTCGAGACGCCTCTCGGCACGGCGCGCGTCAATGTGCCTGCCGACAGGGTGGTGCTGGCTACCATCTTCCGCGCCGGACTGCCCTTCCACGCGGGCTTCCTCAACGTGTTCGACCACGCTGGCAACGCCTTCGTGAGCGCATACCGCGAGTACACGGACAACGAACACACGCAGGTGGGCATACACGTTGAGTATCTTGCCACGCCGAGCGTCGAGGGCAAGACGCTCATTATAGTTGACCCGATGCTGGCAACGGGCGGCTCCATGGAGCTGGGCTACAAGGCTTTCCTCACCCGCGGCACGCCAAAGCGCATCCATGTGGCCTGCGTCATAGCTTCGCCCGACGGCATAGAGCACGTCAAACGCACGTTCCCCGACGACAAGACCACCGTGTGGTGCGCCGCCATCGACCCCGGCATGAACGAGCACAAGTACATAGTGCCGGGCTTCGGAGACGCCGGTGACTTGTGCTACGGCGACAAAGTGTAAGTGAAAAGGCCGTCTTTCAGGCGGCAAAAGGCCGTCAATCGGAAGGTAAAATGCCGTCTTTCGCAGTGCGAAAGGCGGCATTTTGCAAAACAGTTGATTATCAAAGCGTTGCGCACCGGTGCACAACAGTTGCGCCATGGCTATTTATCGTCCCAATCGTCAGTCCTGAACGACGATGCAGGCAGGCCCGCCATGCTGAACAGAGTGCAGTCGGTATAGTCCTTGAAGGCGAACCTTACGGCCACGGGATGCTCCACTTTGTCGCTCCATACCACCACCTTCTTTACGTCGCGGTCAATCTTGGCATTGGCCGGATGGAACACTCTGTCGTCCCCGGCAACCTCGAATCCCTTTATGTCCTGACGGTAAGATGTGAGTCCGCGGCCGGTGTTCTTGAACGTTACGGTAACCTCCTTGCCGTTGACGGCCATCTCCTTGTACAGCGGTCCGCTGACGGGAAAACCCTTCATGCCGTAAGTAAGGCCCAGCGCAAGGTAGGCGAAGCGGTCGCCCACCTGCTCTTTCTTCATCGGGTGGATGGTGTTGGGATAGCCTACGTCGGTGAGAATGGCCATGCCCGAGTTGGGGATGAGGTCGAGACACTTGGTCTGCGCCTCGCGCAGGTAGGCCGAGTTGCGGCCTATGCCTTCGCCCCTACCATATTTATATGGGGCTATTTGCGCGTAGTAGAAAGGGAAGTCGCCCCGTCCCCACTTGTCCCTCCAGTCCTTTACCATGGCCGGCAGCAGCTTCGTGTACAGCTTGGGATAGTCAACGTTGGCCTCGCCCTGGTACCATAGGCAGCCGCGTATGCCGTAGCCTACTATCGGAGCCATCATGCCGTTGTACAGTATGCACTCGTTCTGCACCTCCTCCATGTCCTTGAATGGCGCCACACCCTCCGCGCTCATCCACGCTTCTACGCGCGAGCCGCCGTAGCTGGAGTGGATAATGCCCACCGGCACGCCGAGCACTTGGCGTATTTTGCGGGCGAAGAAGTAGGCCGCCGCTGAGAAGTGGGGCGTCGTTTCAGACGACGCGTGACGCCATTGCCCGGTGCAGTCGGCCAGCGGCTTGGAGTCCATCTTCTTGCCTACGTTGAACATGCGCAGGCCGTTGTCGGCCGATGTCACCACCGCGTCGAGCGCGCCTATTACCGGGTCGTTGTAGCCTCCGTTGATTGTCATGTCCATGTTTGACTGCCCTGAGCACAGCCATACCTCGCCTATCATCACGTCGCTGATGCGCTCCGTCTGGCCGTCGCTTACCTCTATATAATAAGGGCCGCCGTATGCCGGGGTTTCGACGGCTGTCTTCCACCGTCCTTCGGCGTCCACCGTGGCGGCGTATTCCTTGCCGTTCCACGATGTCTTCACCGTCACATTGCCGTTCTTCTTGTCGCTTTCGCCCCATATCGGAGCCTTGCCGCCCTGCTGCATCACCATTCCGTCGGAGAACAGCGCGGGCAGCTTTACCTTTGCCGAAGCGTCACCGCACATGCCTGCAAAGCCTGCCAGGCACGCTGCGGCAATAACATTGAAAAGTCTCATGTTGGATATTGTTTATCGGGTTAGTGTCGTTTCGTCTCCGCCATGTTCCTTGCTGGCATGTCGAGGCTTAGCGGTGCCTCCTTGCGCAGCATCCTGGCGGCCTCGCCCGTGAGCCAGAGGTAGTGGTCGGAGGGGCGGCCGTCCATGTCGATGAACTTGGCCTTGCCGCTCACGGGCGGGTTGTCGGTGCACTTGAAGATGGCCGTACCCTCGTCTACTTCGTCAAACATGGCTACGTATATCATCTCCGCGCCAGCGAGCATGGCCGTTGACAGCTGCTGCCAGTAGAAGCGGCCGCCCTGCCGGGGGATGCTGCCTACGGGCTTTACGTCGTCCGGAAACTCCCTCTTGCTTAGGTTGTGCCAGCTGAAGCCGGGCGTAACGGCTGGCACGTAGGCCACGCCGTTGTCCTTGCACCAGCGCATGTCGCCTATTATGAGGTCTCGGTAGCGGTCCATGTCGTTGTGCAGCAGTGGCGAGAAACGCTGTATGGTCCAAGGTAACACGATGTCGGCCTGGCGGATGAGCGTGTGCAGGTAAGGGTCGTGCACGCAGTCGGCTTCGAGCGTGCGCCAGAACGTCGGCACGCCCAGCATAACCGCGCAGCCGCCATAGTCGGGGTCGTTCTTGAGGAAGTCGATGAGCCGCTCCAGCCCGATGTCGCGTATGTTGTACGGCCGGTCGGGGAAGCCTACGCCCCATATTGCCACCACGGGCTTGCCTTGGTGGTGCAGGTAGGTGTTGTGTCCGTCGGGATTGGTGACGCGAAGCTCATCCACCAGCCTTTTCCAGTCGGCTATTACGGAGGAGCAGTCCTCGCCGTCGCCACGCAGTCCGGACAGGTCGTACATCACGGCTATGGCTCTGTCATACTTGCGTGCGGCCTCAAGCGCATAGCCGAGTATCTTGTCCGGCGCGCCGCCTTTGCCCGACGGACGGGTATAGTCGAAGAAACGCTGCATGAAAACGCCGTCCAAGCCGTACTCGGCCATCCACTTGAAGTGCAGGTCTACGGTAGACTTGTCGGCTGAACTGAACACGTATGCCGTACTGCCGTCGGCGTGGCGGAACGCCGTCTCGTATGTCTTTTCGTATTCGCTCACGTCGGGCCAGGCGTCTATGGTGCAGTGGTCTTCGTCAAACTCCTTGCCTACGCCGTAGTGGCCGAAGCCTTGGCCGGTGCCGTCCTCCGGCCCGCGGAACCATCCCTGGTAGCCGGCCATGATGAGGCCTTTGTATTCCGGGTATGCGGTCTGCCGCGCGTGCTTCGTGGCGGCCTGCGAACAGATACCCGTAGAGAGGCATACCGCCGCGATGATTGTCTTTATCTTCATTTCCTTTTTAGTGTTACTTATCGGTTGTTTTTCATGAAACGCCGCTGCCGTCGGCGGCTTACGGAGCACAAAAGTACGCTTTGGCGATAAAAAACCGATAAAATAACGGATAACCGGCGATTAAAAAACGCTTAAATTCATGTGGCCGTTTAATTTTACCGTTACGGTCTGTTGCGCGGCGGCCTGTTACCAATGAAAATGTGGAAGGTGGCCTTTGGCATTGTAAAAGGCCATGAATTGCACGCTAAAAGGCCGCCTTTTGCAAGCTAAAAGACGGCCTTTTGTAAGTAGTTGAAAATCAAGGTAATTGAGAATTGAGAGTTGAGAATGGAGAATTATGATTACCCCTACCGGCTTTCAAACGTCAAAAGTAATCATAATTCTCCATTCTCAACTCTCAATTCTCAATTGGAAGCGTCGTTGATTAGCCTAAGCAGACGCTCCACGGCCTCCTCTTCGGGTACGTTCTTCTCCACGCACTGCTTGCCCTTGTACAGCGATATGCGGCCGCGGCCTGCACCTACGTAGCCGTAGTCGGCGTCGGCCATCTCGCCCGGACCGTTCACTATGCAGCCCATGATGCCTATTTTCAGTCCCTTCATGCCCGCCGTCGCCTCCTTGATGCGCGCTATGGTTGAGCGCAGGTCGTACAGTGTGCGGCCGCATCCGGGGCAACTTATGTACTCCGTCTTCGACGTTCTTAGGCGCGCGGCCTGGAGTATGCCGAAGGCGGTGGCCGTTATGTCGCCGGGCGCGATCGTGCCGTCGTTCATCAGCCAGAGGCCGTCCGTCAGTCCGTCGAACATCAGCGCGCCCATGTCGGCGGCAGCCTCCAGCTGGAAGTCACCCTTCTCCTCCTGCGGGTGGCTGTACATCTGGCAGAACACTACGGGGTTCTGCACTCCGGCCGACATCATCTCGTGCACCAGAGCGCGCTGCTCCCCGAGGCGGTTCTTGTGGTTCGACATGCTCACCGCCACCACTTCGGGGTGCGCCTTGAGGCAGGGTATGTATTCGTCGGTGTTCACTCCGTATGGCAATACGAGGAACTTCACCTCCGCCTTGACCTGCGCTATGAGCGGAACGGCGTTGTACGGGAATATGGGATATACGTCCTTGGTGTCATGAAGAGCAGCGTACACGCCGAAGTCAACGATGTAACGCTGGCCGGGGATGCGCTTTTCGGGCAGCCGCTGGCCGGTATATACGTAGTCGGGCACGATGTCCTCGCCCGCGCTTAGCCGCGAGGGGTAGCCCCCGTCGAGCATCGACGCTATGACAACGGGCACGTTCTCTCCGCCGATGTTGCCCACCGGCGCCGTCTTCCGCCGCTCCGGGCGCAGCCAGTCGAAGCCCGGAGCCTCGCTGCCGGGTATGGGCGTATGGCCTGCACGGCGCGTGATGTAGTCTACAAGGTGGCGCGCTACGGGTATTTCGGCCTCCGGCTCCTCGCTAAGCGATACGCGCACGGTGTCGCCCAGTCCGTCGGCCAGCAGCGCGCCGATGCCCACCGCGCTCTTTATCCGGCCGTCTTCGCCCTCTCCGGCCTCGGTCACTCCGAGGTGCAGCGGATAGCTCATGCCCTCGCGTTCCATCTCGCTTACCAGCAAGCGGACCGAGCGCACCATCACAACCGTGTTGCTCGCCTTGATTGAAATGACAACGTCGTCAAAGCGTTCGCGCCTGCAAATGCGCAGGAACTCCATGCAGCTCTCAACTATTCCCTCGGGAGTGTCGCCGTAACGCGACATTATCCTGTCTGACAGCGAGCCGTGGTTGACGCCTATGCGCAGGGCCGTGTGGTGTTCCTTGCATATATTTAATAAAGGTATAAAGCGCTCCTCGAGCCGTTTCAGTTCGTCGGCATACTCTTCGTCGGTATATTCCAGGTGCTTGAATGTGCGCGCCGGGTCGATGTAGTTGCCGGGGTTTATGCGCACCTTCTCGGCGTACAACGCGGCCACTTCGGCCACATGGGGGTTGAAGTGTACGTCGGCCACGAGCGGAGTCATGTACCCGTCGGCCCTCAACCGCGCGTTGATGTCGCGCAGGTTCTCGGCTTCGCGCACGCCTTGTGTCGTCAGGCGCACGTACTCTCCGCCTGCATCGATTATGCGTTCGGCCTGCGCCACGCTCGCCTCGGTGTCGGTGGTGGGCGTGGTAGTCATCGACTGCACGCGTATGGGCCACCCGCCGCCCATCGGCGTGCCGCCAATCTGCACCTCGGAAGCCGCGCGGCGGCGGTAATTGAACAAGTCAATCATACTAAAATGAATAATGAAAAATGAACAATGAATAATAAAGAAATGAATCAAGAACAATGAATAATGAAAAAAATGAATAATGAACAATGAAAAAGAACCGTAAATCCGCAGGCTCATTATTCATTGCTCATTATTCATTTTTCATTCAATCAATTAGTCTTATACTCATACTTGACCTCGGCCAGCTCCTTGTTGGCCTTCTCTATTTTCGCTCCCAGGCCGGCCTTATAGTCGGCAAGGCGCGCCGCTACGGTGTCGTCGGCCAGGGCAAGCATCTCCACCGCGAGTATGGCGGCGTTCATTGCGCCGTTCACTCCGACCGTTGCCACGGGTATTCCCGGCGGCATCTGTATGATGCTTAGCATCGCGTCGAGGCCGTCGAGCATACCTTTGATTGGCACGCCGATGACGGGCAGCGTGGTCGATGCTGCTATTACGCCGGGCAGTGCGGCTGCCATGCCGGCTCCGGCGATGATTACCTTGATGCCGCGAGCCTTCGCCTGCTTGGCAAACTGCTCCACTGCGTCGGGCGTGCGGTGTGCAGACAGGGCGTTTACTTCGAACGGAACGTGCATGTCGTCAAGGAACTTGCACGCCTTTTCCATTACGGGCAGGTCGCTTGTGCTGCCCATGATGATGCTTACTAATGGTGTCATAATATCTTGTTTTTTGATTATTGCCTTGTTTTCGATAGGCCAAATGGGCCAGATGAGCCTGATACGCCGCGGCGCATTGGGCCTATTAGGCTAATTTGGACCATCCTCCTATTAGGCTAATTTGGCCTGTCCGGCCCATTTATAGCACCAATACCGACACGAAGGCGCAACCAGTGCCTACGAGAAAGCCGAGCGTTATTTCGTGAAGTGAGTGCTGGCGCAGTATCATGCGGCTGGTGCCTACCAGTCCGGCGAGCACCAGTACAACGCAGAGCCACCACACGGGATTGAACCCGAAGATGGCTGCGAAGGCCATGAGCGCACCCGCCACGCCGCCGATTGCGGCCATATGGGTGGACACTTTGACGAAAAGGTTGACTATGGCGCATACCACCTGGATTACAAGTGCGGCCATGAGGATGCTCCCCATGAAGTGAGGCACGTGCGCGGCGGCCATGATGTAGTAGCAAAGCAGGTAGGAGACGATTGATATTACGTAAGGTATTACGCGGCGTTCCTTGCTCGCAATTTGGAATAGCGACCACCCTTGGTAGCGGCGGTACAGGCGTATGAGGAGCGACGGCAGGGCTACGGTGAACACCCAGAACGTCGCAACGAGGAACAACTTATATGCCCAGGGCAGCAAGCTGAGGTAAGTGAACGTAAGCAGTACGGCCAGCCCCACCAGCGGAAGGTAGAACGGGGTGAATATTACGCTAAGCGCCTTGGCCGCGAAGATTATCTGTTTCTCTCTCATTTTTTCCTAAGCCGGGCTATGGGGATGCCCATCTGTTCACGGTACTTTGCTATTGTGCGGCGCGCCACGGGGTATCCGCCGGCCTTCATCATGGCCGTTATGGCGTCGTCGCTAAGCGGACTGGCTTTGTCTTCCTTGTCTATTATATCCTTGAGGGCGGCCTTTATGCGGCGGGTTGACATCTCTTCACCGCCGTCGGTCTTCACGCTGTCGCTGAAGAAGTGGCGCAGGCGGAACGTGCCCCAGCGTGTCTGGGCGTACTTCATGTTGCTTACGCGCGACACGGTGGATATGTCGAGGCCGGTCTTTTCGGCCACGTCTTTGAGTATCATGGGCTTCAGGTCGCTCTCGTCGCCGTCCTGGAAGTAGCGTTTCTGTATGTCGATGATGGCCTTCATGGTGACGTACAGGGTGTGCTGCCGCTGCTTCACGGCGTCGATGAAGCCGCGTGCGCGCTCCACTTTCTCCTTTGCGTAGAGCAGGGCTTCCTTCTCCTGCCGGTTCATCTTGCCCTTGCTGCCGCGGTAAGCGTCAACCATCGAGGCGAACGATGGCGATATGTACAGCTCGGGCACGTTGCCGCCGTTGATGGTGAAGGTAACGGTGCCGTCGTCGGCGGTGTCAACTATGAAGTCGGGAGTGATTTGGCGCGCCCCCCGTCCTTCGGTTTCGCCGAGGGCGGAGCCGGGCTTCGGGTTGAGCCTTAGCAGTTCGGCGTGCACCTTGTCGGCGGTATCGTCGTCGTAGCCGAGCTGCGCCTTGATTTTGTCCCACCGCTTGTTCATGAATTCGTCGAAGCATTTTGTCACCACGTCCTCCATCCGTTGCCTTAGCGGAGAGGCCGGCTTGCGCCTTATTTGCAGCAGGAGACACTCGCGCAGGTCGCGCGCGCCGATGCCGGCGGGGTCGAACGTCTGCAGCGTGTGCAGCACTTCGTCTATTTCCTTTTCGCTTGCATCGACGTTGTGGTATATCGCCAATTCGTCACTCAGTGTGCCGGTGTCCTTGCGCAGCAGGCCGTCGTCGTCGAGCGAGCCGATGATGTATTCCATTATTTCGCGCTGCTTGGGGGTTAGCTCCACGTCAACCATCTGCTCTTTGAGCCTGTCGTAGAACGACACCGTGTCGCCGTAGGTCATCTCCTCGTAGTCAGCCGTCTGGCGGTCGGCCGACTGCTGCGTCACGGCTTCGGGCATCTCGTCGTCCATGCCGATGCCGGCCAGGGCGTCGTCGAGCGCCGACTCGCGTTCCTCGCGCTCCGAAGCGGCGTCAAAGTCCTCCTCCGCCGTGTCGTCGCCTCCGCCGTCGTGCGCCTCATCGTGCACGGGTTCGTCGCCCTCGCCGCGGCTTTCAAGGGCCGGGTTGTCGTCAAGTTCGGCCGTGACGCTCTGCTCAAGCTCGGTCAAAGGCATCTCGAGCAGCTTCACTACGAGCATCTGCTGCTGCGTGAGCCGCTGCGCCTGCACCTGCTTTTGCGCCTGTGTCTGTATGAGCTTCTGTACCATAGGGCAGCTGTGAAATATCTACTTAACGGTGCAAAATTAATATTTTTCCGGGAAGATAGGAAGGAATGGGGCATATTTTTGACAGCCTTTTTCGGTGCGGCGCGGTGCGTGTGGCAGGGCGTAGCATGGCTGTTTTGCCGATGCCCGGCAGCCGTTTGCTAACACGCTGATTATCAACGGCTTTCCAATATGCCGTCTTTTACATTGCAAAAGGTGGCCTTTTAGCGTGCGATTGACGGCCTTTTGCATCGCGATTTGCCGCCTTTCGCGCAACCGTCAAAATACCTACTTTTGGCGATTGCGGGTTTTCGGCCGTGTGCCTACCTTTGCAGCGCAATTCCAAAGACAACATAATACTCATCATGTTTAAGGTAAAAAGATTGAAGACAACGCTGCTGGCTACGCTGTTAGCCGCCGCTATGCCCGTTTGTGCACAGCGCGACACTATCCACCTGGCCGAGGTCACGGTGGTGTCAAGCGGCGTAAGCCGCGTAAAGAACTCGGCATACAACGCCGTGGCCGTTGACACGCGCGACATGCTCAACACGACGAAGACGCTCGGCGAGGCCCTCGCCAAGGCTCCCGGACTGAAGCTGCGCGAGAGCGGCGGGGTAGGCTCTGACATGAACCTGATGCTCGACGGCTTCAGCGGCAAGCACGTAAAGGTGTTCATCGACGGTGTGCCGCAGGAGGGAGTAGGCTCCTCGTTCGGGCTGAACAACATCCCGGTGAACTTCGCCGAGCGCATAGAAGTATATAAAGGTGTCGTCCCCGTGGGCTTTGGCACTGACGCAATAGGCGGCGTAATCAACATTGTCACCGGGAAGAAACGCCGCCGCTGGTTCGTCGATGCGGCGTATTCTTACGGCTCGTTCAATACGCACAAGTCGCACGTAAACTTCGGACAGACGTTCAAGAACGGTTTTACCTACGAGGTAAACGCCTTCCAAAACTATTCGGACAACGACTACTGCGTGGACGCCCCGGTGTTCGACTTCGCCACGAACAGCCTTGACACGAAGACACTGCACCGCGTGCGCCGCTTCAACGACACGTACCACAGCGAGGCGGTGGTGGCAAAGCTCGGCTTCACAGGCAAGCCGTGGGCCGACCGCCTGATGCTCGGCTTTACGTATTCACACATGTACAAGGACATACAGACGGGCGTAAGGCAGAAGACTGTGTACGGACAGAAGCACCGATACGGCCACTCCCTGATGCCGTCCGTTGAATACTCCAAGCGCAACCTCTTCCTGAAAGGCCTCAGCATCGTGGCTACGGCCAACTACAACCGTAACTCGACGACCAACGTAGACACCGCCACCTACCGTTACAACTGGCTCGGCGAAAGACAGAAAAAGAGCGACCCCGGCGAGCAGTCGTACCAATACATGCGCTCCGTGAACAACAACTGGAACGCCACCGTGACCCTTAACTACCGCATTGCCTACGGTCACACGCTGACGCTGAACAACGTGTTCAACGCCTTCAGCCGCGACAACACCTCTTTATTATATAACACCGAGACCACAGAGCCCATCGGCAAGCGCACAAGGAAGAACATCGCGGGCCTCTTGTACCGCCTGATGCCGACGGAACGGTGGAACTTGTCCGTCTTCGGAAAGTATTACGGCCTGTACGTTTCAGGTCCTGTCGCTACGGACGAGAACTCTACCGACTTCGTTCGCCGCTCCCGTTCGCTCGACTCTTGGGGCTTCGGCGCAGCCGGAACGTACTACATCCTGCCCGGCCTTCAGGCCAAGCTGTCTTACGAAAAGGCCTACCGCCTGCCCACAATAGAGGAGATGTTCGGCGACGAAGACCTCGAGACGGGCAGCGTGATGCTGCGTCCGGAGAGCAGCCACAACGTCAACGTGAACCTTAGTTGGCAGAAGACGCTCGGCCAACACTCACTATACGCCGAGGCCGGCTTCATCTACCGCGACACGCGCGACTACATCCAGCGCTCCATCGCCGAGCTAAGCGGCAACCGCGAGGGTGCGTTCTACGAGAACTACGGTCGCGTGAAGACCACCGGCTACAACCTTTCCGTGCGCTACAACCTCGGCCGATGGCTTAGCGTAGGCGGCAACTTCACCCGCATGGACGTGCGTGACAACGAGCCGATGATGGTGGGCAGCACGTCAGTCGAGAATCCCGTCTACGGCTCGCGTATGCCGAACGTGCCCTATCAGTTCGCCGACAGCGACGTCAACCTGTACTGGCACGGCCTCGGCGGAGACGAAAACGTGCTCTCGCTTACCTACGACAACCAGTATCTGCACAGCTTCTGCTACTACTCCGACGGCGTGCAGGTGTCTAACTTGTCCGACTATATGGTGCCTACGCAGTTTTCGCACAATCTCACTCTGGCCTACAGCATCGCCGGAGGACGGTACAACGTCTCCTTGGAGTGCCGCAACTTCACCGACGAGAAGCTTTACGACAATTTCAGTTTGCAGAAAGCCGGGCGTGCGTTCTACGCCAAAGTCAGGGTAAACCTTGGAAAGTGAAGAATTAAGAGTTAAGAATGAAGAATTAAATGCCTTGTTCCCATTTGGTTCATTTGGCTCATTCGCCACATTTGTATAATATAAATCATCAAACGATAAAGCAATGAATAAATCATGTTTCTTTGCCGGACTGCTCGCCATTGCGGCTTCCGGCGTGTCCTTTACGTCATGTTCCGACGACGATAACGGCGGCGGAGGCGGCGCAGGTGGCGCCCTCTCGCAGCCTTACGTCATAACAGGCACCACGTCAGGCTCTGGCTCTACGGCCAACATTCTTACCACTACGGACAAGCTCGAAGGCGAAATCACGCTTGGCGGACTTGCCAACGACGGTGCTACTTACTGGGTGTTCCACTCCGGCAAGTACCTTTACGCCCTGAATTACCAGGACGGCGAGGACGGCACTACCTACTCTTACGTGCGCAATCAGTCAACGGGCAACCTTGAGCGCAGGGCTATGGAGTATTTTGTTACGCGCTTCACGAGCTACGGAACGTATGATGATGAAATCATAACAACGTCGAGCGGCGTGGGCAATCCTGCCTGGGCAGACCCTGTTACGGGGTATATTCCTTACGTGTTGAAGGTGTCTCACCTTGACGTTGACGACGAGACGTTTTACTCTAACACCACAACCGACGGCGGAAGCGAGGCCGTCGTGGCCGACGATGCTTACGTGTGCGAGGACTATCTGGGCACGGGCGAGTACGTAACGCTGGCCGGAATAGAGCAGGTAGGCCGCAAAATATATTCCGCGGCGATACCGATGGGTCTGTCGCAGTACGGCTGCCAGCAGTTCACCGACGCCGAAAGGACGCAGTACAAGTACGTCCGCCCGGGCTATGAGGACCTTGTCAAGACCGAGGACGGCGGCTCTAACAGCAGCGCTTACAAGAAAGGCGAGCTGCAATGGACGCAGTGGCCCGACGAGTGTTGGGTCGCAATATTCTCCGACAAGACGCTTACGGGCAAGAAACTCATCAAGACCGACCGCATAAGCTACGCCTGCGGACGCATGAAGTCGCAGTATTACCAGATGCTCTGGGCTACCGACGACGGCCGGTATGTGTACGTCATCTCGCCCAGCTACGCCAAGACGATGGCCGACGCGCGGCAACAGACCACGCTGCCTGCCGGAGTTGTGCGCATAGACACGCAGACAGAGCAGTTTGACGACTATTACTGCAACCTCGAACAGCTGTCGCCCAACGGTCTTCAGCGCAGCTGGTACATGGGCGGCGACAGCTTCCTGTTCCTCATGTACGACGCCCCCATAACCTCGTCGACCAAGACTGCCAACCGCCTTGCCGTGTTCAACGCCGGCACGAAGACGCTGACCGAGGTGACAGGACTGCCCACTGACGTGACAGGTTTCGGCAAAGCGCCTTACTTCGAGAACGGTTTTGCCTACGTTTCGGTGAACACCGGCAGCGGCTATCCGGCCGTTTACCGCATCGACCCGGCATCGGGCACGGCCATGAAGACGCTCACCGTCAACATGGCTACCACCCTTACCGGCATCGGAAGGATAGATTAAGGCATGTGGTTGTACGGTTTTGAGGTTATGGGGTCATACGGTTTTACGGTTATAAGGTTGTAAGGTCATGGGATTATTACGCAAAATCCATCTTTGGCTGTCGGTGCCTTTCGGCTTAATCATCACCCTCGTGTGCTTCTCGGGAGCCATGCTCGTGTTCGAGAAGGAGCTGACACGGCTGTTTGGCGATAATACATATAAGGTGGAGAGAGCCGTGGGCGAGTCTCTGCCGATGAGCGTCATTGTAGAGAATGTTGCGCCTACGCTGCCCCGGGGCGTGCGCATAACGGGCGTTACGGTAAGCCATGACCCCGAAGAGGCGTACCGTGTGAACCTGTCGAAGCCGAAACATGCAGCGGTGACGGTAGACCAGTACACGGGCGAAGTCATCGGGTGGCAGGAGCGCACGGCGTTTTTCTCCACCATGTTCAGGCTCCACCGCTGGCTGCTCGACAGCGCGCGGCCCGAAGGAAGACCGGCTTGGGGAAAGCTCGTTGTGGGCGTATCGACGCTGATGTTCGTCGTGGCGTTGCTCTCGGGCGTGGCCCTGTGGTGGCCTAAGACGCGCCGCGCGCTGCGCGAGAGCCTGAAGGTGGCGGTGCACAAGGGGCGCGTCCGCCTGTGGCGCAGCCTCCATGTGGCCGGAGGTATGTATGCCCTGGTGCTGCTATTGGCCATGGCCTTGACGGGGCTTACGTGGTCGTTCCAGTGGTACAACAGGGCGGTCTACGCCGCCTTCGGCATCGACGCGCCGCAGCGCAAGGGCGGACACGGCAGCGGAAGCAAGCCTGCGGCTACGCTTGACGCCTCCGCATGGCAGACGGTGTACAATCGCCTGCGTGCAGACAATCCCGAAGCACGCTCCATAACCGTGTCGGACGGCACGGCATCCGTATCGCACGGCGGCTTCGGCAACACCCGTGCGGCCGACCGCTACACGTTCGACACCGCCACGGGGTGCATCACCTCCGCCACACCATACGCCGACGCAGCCCCCTCGGGCAAGCTGCGCGGCTGGCTCTACTCCGTGCATACGGGCACGTTCGGTGGACTGCCGACGCGCATCCTCTGGTTCTTGGCTTCGCTCTTCGGCGCGAGCCTGCCCATTACGGGCTATTGGCTGTGGCTGCGCAGGCTGCGGAAGAAGCGGAACAAGGCAGCCGCCGTGAGCGCGGCTTGAAGCTGTTTTAATTTAGTTAGACATAAGAATACATCCTTTGTAGGGACATAATTCATTATGTCCGCACGTTCTGAAAGAACGTTTTTCATTTGCTGCGCTTGGGTAATACGCCTCTTCGCGGCGTGCGGACATAATGAATTATGTCCCTATAAAGGATGTATTCTTAAGTCTAATTCACGTAGTTATTCATACATCGGCATGTAAAATGATATATGACGGACAAACTCCCTTTGTTCCGCCGGATTTGCAATCCGGCGGTTCCTAAGTGCGGATTTGCAATCCGCACATACCCATACATTTACCTCATGGCAGTGTGGTTTGAGCGGATTGCAAATCCTTATATTAGTTTTCGGCGGATTGCAAATCCGCCAAAACACATTACCTACAGCATGACTTGCAGCAGGACATAAACGGAATAACCTTCAATATCCATCCAACAGATTTGCGGATAAACCGTAAGAGGTGGCCTTTCACGTTGCGAAAGGCCACCTTTTGCATTGTAAAAGGCCGTCTTTTGCAAGCTAAAAGACGGCCTTTTGGAAACCCCTTGACTGCCAGCCGTTTACAAAGCCCGCGCAAGCCGCCGCGCCAGGCGGCACAAGAGGCGGCGTAACTACAAGTAGGTATGCCTGCCGCATCACCGTTTTTAGGTACGCCAAGGCCGTCGGCCGGATGCCTGGTAACGTTTATAGGAAAAACAGAACACTTTGCTTTACGTTTCGACCAAGCGGCAACGGCATTCCGCATGGCGGCATCCCCATTTGTCGGCATTGCCGAAACACACGCCGATACATGGTTTTTACCGATTTTTAAGTATTGCTAACATTTTCTGATTGATGTACTTTTGCATCGGAAATCATTACCGCAAACAAACCATAAAACGACAATATGAACAGTTTAAAGACAATGTTTTCAATGTGCGCGCTGGCCTTCTGCCTCGCCACGACTACGGCGCGGGCGCAGGTTTCGGCGGCCGACAGCGTGTATGAGCACGCCAAGGGCAACCGCCTTAGCATAGGTGGCTACGGCGAAATAGCCTATTCGCGCAACTTTTACAGTGACAACCCGTTCCGTTACGCCAACCCGTCGTATTACAAGAACGACCCTTCGCACGGGCGGTTTGACATTCCCCACGCCGTGCTTTACGTAGGCTACGACTTCGGCAAGGGCTGGAGCGTGGGCATGGAGCTTGAGTTCGAGCACGGCGGCAGCGGCGGAGCAATAGAGAAGGAAGCCGAGGAAGGCGGCGAATGGGAGGCCGAGACCGAGAAGGGAGGCGAGGTAGAGCTGGAGCAGTTCTGGGTGCAGAAGTCGTTTGCAGACTGGGCCAACATACGCTTCGGCCACATCGTGGTGCCCTTCGGACTTACCAACGCCCACCACGAGCCGCTCAACTTCTTCACCGTCTACCGTCCCGAGGGCGAGCGAACAATAATTCCAAGCACGTGGCACCAGACGGGCATCTCGTTCTTCGGCCGCTCGGGCGACTTCCGTTACGAGCTTCAGTTCACCGGAGGGCTTGACGCCATGTTCTTCGACCGCACCTACTGGATAGGCAAGGGAGCGCAAAGCCCGTGGGAGTTCGAGGTCGCCAACAAGTTCGGCGTGCTCGCACGCATCGACAACTACGCCGTGCCCGGCCTGCGCATAGGCCTCAGCGGCTACTACGGCAAGACGATGCACAACACGTTTCCGCACGACCTCGAGACCGACGGCAACCGATACAAGGACATTGAGGGCAACCTTTACCTCGGCTCCATCGACTTCACGTACAACGCGCACAACTGGATTGCGCGCGGATATGCCGACTACGGCTACGTGAGCGACGCACAGGCAATCAGCGCAATCAAGGCAAACCAGTCGTCGGGCACGTCGCCTTACCGCAAGACCGCATTCGGCTCGCACGCCGTTGCGGTGAGCGTCGAGGCCGGCTACGACGTGTTCTCGCAGTTCCATAAGCTGCGCCGCACGGGGCAGAAGCTCTACGTCTTCGGCCACTACGAGTATTACGACTCTTACGTGAACAACGTTACCAACACCTATACCAACAAGAACATAGTTGCCGCCGGCGTAAACTATTACCCCGTTCCGCAAATAGCCGTCAAGGCGGAGTACAACCACCGCTTCCTCAAGAGCGGCTACAACGACGAGCCTGCGCTCAACATCGGAGTGGCATACGAGGGCTTTTTCATGTAAATATATTGCACTTTTAAATATGGACAGCCTTTGTAGGGACATAATTCATTATGTCCGCACGTTCTGAAAGAACGTTTTTACTGTGCTGCTCTTATGTAATACGCCTCTTCGCGGCGTGCGGACATAATGAATTATGTCCCTACAAAGGGTGTGTAAACTTAGTATTCAAACCAGATTAAACGATAGTATATGAAAAGAATGGCAAACTTTTGGGCTGCGCTCTGCATCGGGGCGCTTGCCATGACGTCGCTCTCTGCGTGCAGCGACGACGACGCTCCCGGCCTCGGGGGCGACAAGGAGAACCCCGTAATAGGCAACCGCTGGAGCGGAATACAGGCCGAAATGTGGGAAGTTGCAAACCAGTACATCAACCAAGTGGTGTATCCTACGTACAAGAACCTCGCCGCCAGTGCCGACGTTCTTTATGAAGAGGCCGTAAGCGTGCAGCAGAAGCACGGCGCGGGCACACTTACCGACGCCGACGTTGAGGCCGCCTGCGATGCCTTCAAGGCGGCACGCGAGTATTGGGAGAAGAGCGAAGCCTTCCTCTACGGCGCGGCGACAGACTTCAACATTGACCCGCACATGGACTCGTGGCCGCTCGACCAGGGGCAGATGGCCGACTTCATGTCTAACTCTACGATGGTCGCCGGACTGTACAGCGACGACCCGATAGCCTTCGTCAACCGTAATAACGCCAACTTCGATACGGCTCTCGGCTTCCACGGACTTGAGTTCGTGCTCTTCCGTAACGGTGCTCCGCGCCCCGCGTCGGTGTTCGACGGCGTTGAAGACCACGAGAGTTTTGCTGGCAAACCAACCGTGCAGTGCAAGGACGAGCTGGCCTTTCTCGTGGCCGTTGCAGGCGATGTGCGCGACAACTGCTATCGTCTTGAGGTGGCATGGCTCGGCCTTCAGGCCAACACCGCTCACATTGCGCGTGTCAAGGAGCTTGGTGTGAAGACCCATGCGCTCGACGACAACGGCTATTATTACGGTGCCGACATGCTCCTTGCAGGCACTGACGGCAGCTCGTATGCCTCCATCACCGCCGCGCTTGTCACCCTCGTGGGCGCTTCGGGCTGTGGAAACATAGCCAACGAGGTGGCAAGCCAGAAGATAGGACAGGCTTACCGCGTGGCTACGGGGCAGCCTTCTCTCGACCCGAACGAGCCTGACGCAATCGACTACATCGAGTCGCCGTATAGCAAGAGGTCGTACATCGACTACCGCGACAACATATACAGCATCAAGAACAGCCTTTACGGCAACATCGACCAGAGTGCTCCTGCGGCCAAGTCGGTAATGACTTTCCTCAAAGACAACGGCTACAGCGGTGTCAACGACTTGCAGTCGGCACTTGACAACGCCATTGCCAAGCTTACCACATGCGTCGAGAGTGGCGTTGCCTTCGTAGACAATCCGGGCGCACAACAGGCCGGAGACGCGATGCAGGCTGTCGATGCGCTCAACGGACAGCTTGAGGCTGCGGCGCAGTGGATAGAGAAACAATAACCGGGCATAAGCCTGCCATACAGGCATAGCCATGCAGCCGTGCGCATTGTGGCGTGTTATTATACCGCGCCAATATGCGCATGGCTGTAAGGCTTTTCAGCTTAGACGGGAAAAGATGATACAGAAACATTAATAAAAAACAGTAAAATGAAGAACATTTTTTATCCTTTCATCATGGCTTCGGCTGTTTTCGCGCTGTCTGCTTGCAACGACGAAGACGTAAGGAGGCTGAGCGTTGAGACCGACGCCAACTATGTCGGCACGGCGCAGGGCAACTTCACGGCCGAAGAATGGTATCCCGGCGGAAAACTGGGAACTACCGAGAACGTCTACGCCGGTTGCTACGAGGACGAGACTCCGGCAACCGAGGCGCAGGGACTGATGGACGAATTCAACGAGGGTGAGCAGATTTTCGAGCGCAGCGTCACGGTAAGTACGCCGCCGTTCAAGGGACTTGGCCCGGCCAGCACGCGCCGTTCGTGCCTTGACTGCCACCCGAGCTACGGCCACGGCAAGCGCTTCGACACGTACACCACTGCTTACGGCAACGGTAACGGCTACCTGCTCGTAATCTATCATCCCAACTCTCCCGGCTCCAACGACGGCCCGTATATCAGCGAGGTGACCGCAATGCCGCAGACGCAGGCTACAAGTCCCTTCCTGCCTCCTATCGACGAGAGCCAAATCCAGATGCGTTGGGAGAAGGTTACGGCCATGGAGAGCGGCCTGCCGATGCAGTTTCCCGACGGCGAAAAGTACGAGTTGATTTACCCGGAGCTTAGCATTCCGCAGTCGGCGTTCAACACTTCGCCGAAGCCGGAGAACATCGAGATACGCCTGGAATCGACCATCGGCATAATAGGCACAGGTCTCTTGGACGCCATAGAGGAAGATGACATACGCAAGCAGTACGCCTCTACGGCGGCGTATTACAAGGAGAAGGGCTTGGACGTATCAGAGTATGTCAACCCAAGCTATTGGGACGCGGCTGCAAACGACTTCGCCGCAGGGGCGTGGTACACCACGTTCGGCAGCGCAGGACGCATGGCCGACGGCTCGCCCGGCGCTTCAAGGATGGTCAAGAGGTTCACTTACGCCCTGACGCGCGCCACGCTTCAGGACGGCCCCGGTGCCAACGCGGTGTGGAACATTACAAACGTGAGCCGCCCCGACCGCCCGAAACTCTATACAACCGATGCCTGGGCGAAGGCCATGTCGGAAAATCCTGACGTGCTCGCAGCCATCAAGGCCGACCCTACATCGCCTTACTACGCCGACACGGAGGAGGGTATTGCGGAGCGTGTGTTCAACCTTTTAAGCCCGAATACCAACCAGTTTGACAACCAGTGGTACAACTTCGAGCCGGACATGACCACCGACCAGTTCTACGCGCTCATGGTATGGCACCGCGGCCTGTCAATACCGCGCGCCCGCAACCTGAACGACCCCGACGTGCAGCGCGGCAAGGAGCTGTTTATGGAGATGGGTTGCGCCTCGTGCCACCGCCCGTCATGGAAGACCGGCGACGACAACTACTGGACGCCCGAGTGCATAGCCGACCGTCCGCTGCCGCGCTACCAGAACCAGACTATATGGCCGTACAGCGACATGATGCAGCACAAGCTCTACATGAAGAACGACATTCACGGCTCGTGGTGCCGCACTACGCCGCTCTGGGGGCGCGGACTATCGCGCGTGAACACCGGCGCGGAGGACCGCCTGCACGACTGCCGCGCGCGCAACGAGGTAGAGGCCGTGATGTGGCACGCGTACAGCAAGCAGAGCCACGCCTACGAGTCGGCGGAGAAATTCTACAATCTGCCGAAGAAAGACAGGGACGCCGTGGTGAAGTTCTTGCAGTCGATATAATGGAAGGGATTGGCCTGATAAGCCCGATAGGCAAAGATTAAGCATAAGCCTAATGAGCCTAATAAGCCCGATTAGCCGGATGCGCCGCTGCGGCACACGGGCTGCGTATTAGGCTAATCAGGCTCATTGGGCTTATCCTCAGCCTGCTTTGTTGAGCTAATCAGGCCCATTGGGCTTATCCCCGGCCTTCTTTGTTCGGCTAATCGGGCTCATTGGGCCAATCCTTTTTATCCAATGCCTAACTGCCTGATAATCAGGCATCTTTCAAAAGGCCGTCTTTTAGGCTCTAAAAGACGGCCTTTTAGCCTGCAAAACATGGCCTTTTGCAATGCGAAAGGCCGTCAATTACAAAACAAGGAATATTTAGCGGATGTTGAAGAGAATAGTTTTCACCTTATATGTATTGGTAATTGTCACCATGGCCGCCGCCACTTTCATCGAGAAAAGCCGCGGCACTGATTTCGTGCATACGGCCGTTTACGGTTCGTGGTGGTTCACGGCGTTGTGGGCTTTGCTGGCCGTCGCCGCCGTGGTGTACATAGTGCGCCGCCGCGTGCGCCGTCTTTCCACGCTCGCCCTGCACCTTGCGCTGCTGCTAATATTGGCCGGCGCGTTGCTCACGCACGTCTCGGCGTGGCGCGGCAGGGTGCACTTGAGGAGCGGACTGGCCGTTGACACTTACTATAAACTTGACAGGAAGGGCAACGTAAGCGAGGAGAAGATGCCCTTCACGATGCGCCTCGACACGTTCATCGTAAGCTATCACGAGGGCACGCAGGCCGAGGCCGACTACACGTCGCGCTTCACCGTGAGCGGCGAAGGCCGCGAGGTGCAGGCCGAGGTGTCGATGAACAAAATCTATGAGCACGGCTCGCTGCGCTTCTATCAGGCTTCTTACGACCGTGACGGGCTGGGTAGCGTGCTCGCGGTGAACTGCGACCCGTGGGGCATACCAGTCACTTACGCAGGTTACGCGCTGCTGTTCGCCGCGCTCGTGTGGATGCTCTTCGACCCGAAAGGCCGCTTCCGCCGACTGCTGCGCAGTCCTCTTTTGCAGAAAGGCGCGCTCTGTGCCGTGCTCTTTGCATGTTTTTCCGTAAACGCAAAGGCGTTGAACGCGCTGCCACGGGAGACCGCCGACAAGTTCGGAAGGCTCTTCATGGTGTACAACGGGCGCGTGTGCCCTGTGCAGACGTTCGCCGTTGACTTTACCAAAAAGCTGACCGGAGCGTCTTCCTATAAGGATTTTACGGCCGAGCAGGTGCTCACCGGCTTCATATTCTACGGCGACGAGTGGAGCGCCGAGCCGCTGCTCAAGGTGAAAAACGGGGCTTTGCGCGACGCGCTCCAGCTGCCCGCGCGGTGCACGGTCAACACTTTCTTCAACCCGTTGATGGGCGGCTACATCCTCGGCCCTTACGTCCGCGAGTATTACCAGGGGCAAACGGACAAGCTGCACAGGCAGGCCGCAGAGGTGGACGACCGCTTGATGATGCTCATGCAGCTGCGCCGCGGAGGACTGCTCAGGGTCTTTCCCGTTACGCGCGGCGGCCGGACGCAGTGGTACGCGCCGACAGACAATATCGCAGACACGCTCGTAGGCGACGCGGAGCGTGCCTACATAGCCAACGTTTTCTCGCTGCTCAACGAGGAAGTACATGCCGGGCGCACGGCCAACGTTGACCTGATACTCGGTAAGATACTTGCATATCAGGAGAAAAACGCAGGCTCTTCGCTGCCTTCGGACGCGCAGGTGAAGGCCGAGAGGGCGCTCAACGCCGTACCGTTCGCCACGATTTTGTTTATGGTCAACCTTGCGCTGGGCATAATATTCATTATTTTATTGACAGCCCCACCTACCCTCAAAGGAAGCCCCACCTACCCTCCCCAAGGGGAGGAACTGGTTACCAAAGCCGTAAAGAACACAAATTTCAAGGCAAACTTCACGTTCCTCCCCTTGGGGAGGGTAGGAGGGGCTGCTCTTTCCCTGCTGTCTTTCATTGCCCTTACGCTGTGTCTCGCCTTGCGATGGGTGGCCTCGGGGCGCGTGCCAATGGGCAACGGCTACGAGACGATGCTGCTGCTGGCATGGCTCGTGATGCTCGTTGCGCTTGCCGTAGTGCGCCGTTTCCGTATCGCCTTGCCGTTCGGCCTGCTGCTGTCGGGCTTCTTCCTCTTGGTGTCACACATCAGTTCGATGGACCCGCAAATCTCACATCTCATGCCGGTGCTCAACTCTCCGCTGCTTTCCCTGCACGTTTCGGTCATCATGGCGGCCTTCGCGCTGCTCTCGCTCACGTTCCTCTGCGCCGTCACGGCATTGCTGTTGCGCCTCTTCCGTGGGCGTAACGCCACGGGACTGGCCGACCAGACCGGGCGGCTTGCGCTGCTTTCGCGCCTCATGCTCTATCCCGCGCTCGCGCTGCTCGGCATCGGAATATTCGTCGGCGCTGTCTGGGCAAACGTTTCCTGGGGAGCTTACTGGAACTGGGACGCCAAGGAAGTGTGGGGGTTAATCACATTGATGGTCTACGCCGTGGCGGCGCACGACGCGTCGTTGCCCTTCCTCCGCCGTCCGTTAGGCTACCATGCGTTCATGGCCTTGGCGTTTCTCACCATCGTGATGACATACTTCGGCGTGAACTATTACCTCGGCGGGATGCACTCGTATGCGTGATTTTAGCGATAGTCTGGTATAAGAATACATCCTTTGTAGGGACATAATTCATTATGTCCGTACGCCACGGAGGGGCGTTTTTACAACGCGCAGCAAATGAAATACGTTTCTGCGAAACGTGCGGACATAATAAATTATGCCCCTACAAAGGATGTGGCGTTTAATAAGTCATAACCAGTCTTTTGTCGTTTTGTAACTTATTGACAATCAACGGCTTATATATGACGCTGCAAAAGGCCGTCTTTCGCATTGCGAAAGACGGCCTTTTAGCTCGCGATTGACGGCCTTTTACAAGGCGAAAGACCGTCAATTGCAAAATGTATGTGCGTCAACGCATGGCCGCCTTAGATTCTTCCACGCTGAAACCGCGGCCTGCGGCGAAGCGCATCAGCTTCATCTCAAGCTCATACGGGTTGTCGGCCTTGATGCTTTTTGCCTTCGCTTGCAGCATGGGGCGTAGTATTTCGACGTATTCCGACGGGTCAACCTCGTCAAGGGCGGCGGCTATTGCGTCGTCGGGAATGCGCTTCATGTAGAGCGCCTGCTCTATTTTGCGCCTTCCCCACTTGGCATACCGCACCTTGTCGTGCACGAAGGCGCGGGCGTAACGGTCGTCGTCGATGTAGCGTTCATCAGCCAAACGCCCGATGACACGCTGCTGCACGTCGTCCGGCACCTGCCATGTGCGCATCTTCGCGGCCATCTCCTGACGGCAGTGCTCGGCCCTGGCGCAGAGCGCGGAGAGGCGATAGAAAAGCTGTTCTTCGGTCAATTCTTTTTTCATTGGTGGTATTTTGATGGGTGGACTGGGAGTGCTGGGAGGACGGAGAGAGCTGGGACGGGGTGAAAAAGGTAATAAATTCTTCACTCTTCCCTCTTCACTCTTCCCTTAATAACCGCCTTCATCATTCTCTTCTTGCCGTACATGTCGTCGATTACGGTCACTTCCGCGAAGCCCGTTTGCCGCGCCATGTCGGCCGTCAGGTCGGCGTACAGGGGGTTAAGCTCAAAGTACAGCGCGCCGCCGGGGCGCAGGGTGGAGTGCGCGTAGCGCGTGATTGCGTTGTAGAAGAGCAGCGGCTCTTCGTCAGGAACGAACAAGGCGGAGTGCGGCTCATGGTCGAGCACGTTGGCGGCCATGTCCTTTTTCTCCTTATTACATATATAGGGAGGATTTGATACGATGACGTCCCACTGCTCGCCCGTCGGCTGCAAGGCCAGCGCGTCGCGGCGTTCAAGCGTCACGTCTGCGTCGAGCCGCCGCGCGTTGGCCTGCGCTACGGCGAGCGCATCGTCAGAGATGTCACACGCGGTGACGCGGCTTTGCGGCATGTCGAGCGCAATGGTTACGGCTATGCAGCCGCTGCCCGTGCCAATGTCGAGCACCTTTGCATCCTTCTTTTCTTTCCATTCTGACGCTACGAGGGCGCAAAGCTCCTCAGTCTCGGGCCTCGGTATGAGTACGCCGGGGCGCACAAAGAACCACCGGCCGCCAAATTCGGCGCGGCCTACGACGTACTGCACCGGCTCGCCTTGCAGCAGACGGCTGAACAGGCGGTAGAGTTCGGCCTGCTTCTCGGCCACCATATCCTCCACCGCACCACACATAACGTCGGCCTTCGACAGTCCGAAGTACACGTCGAGCACGTAGTCCGTCACGGCGCGCGCCTCCCCTTTGCCGTAAAGCGGCACGAGGCTGTGCCACAGTTCGCGGTAAGTCATTGGCCGTCCTCCTTTCCGCCGTCCTCCGCAGGGCGGCGTTTCTTCGGCATCCGGCCATGCTTCCGCAAGGCTTCCGCTATGAGCCATTGCAGCTGTCCGTTGACTGAACGGAACTCGTCGGCCGCCCATTTCTCCACGGCGGCCATCATGTCCTCGTCCATGCGCAGGATGAAGCTCTTTTGTTTATTCTCCTTTTTCATTTCAAAAGCAGACAAGTTGACAAGTTACGGGTGACAAGCAGGCAAGTCATACATGCGTTGCATTGTCGTTATTCTTAGTCAGCGACCGGCGGTATTCGGGCGAACGGTAATACTGGTAGAACGTGATGTACTGGCGCATGACCCCGAATGTGCACACAATCAGCCATATGAACCAGCCGCGCAGCCAGTCTGCAAAGTCCTTGGTGAATGCGTCGTAGCCTTCGAACACGAGTTCGCCTATCGTCCATCCGATTGTGACCGCCACGAAACTTATAGCAAGTCCTGTTGCGATGAACCGCCACTTGCTCCTCAACCACAGGCGGTGATACCAACCCCCCCGCGGCCCCCCCCGCTTCAACGGCTTGCGGCGGAACTTGACGTAATAGATTCCAAAGGCGAAGCCGCCGCCAAGAAACAGTGCCGGCATCCATATAAACACAGGGTCGGATGGCCCCTTGATTATGCCAGCGACGATGAATATCAGGGCGAACACTGTGCCTATGCCGATGACAAGCCAGCCCTCCAGCACAGGACTGCACGTGTATTCCACAACGTTTACCCTGCTTGCGTATCTTTTGAGAAATCCCATGTCGAGTTGTGTTATTATGAGTTACGTATGAAAGCACCCTTTGTAGGGACATAATTCATTATGTCCGCACGTTCTGAAAGAACGTTTTTCATTTACTGCGCTTTGATAATACGCCTCTTCGCGGCGTGCGGACATAATGAATTATGTCCCTACAAAGGATGTTTTCTTATGCCGAACTCACGTCGTTTTAATGTCTTTTCAATACCAGTCGATGTATTCGCGTGTGTTTTCCTGCGAGCGGTAGTAGCCTTGCAGGTCGATGTACGTTGTCAGGACATCAAACACAAACATCATCAAGAGCCATGAATAGGCAACCATGTCATAAGCCCATTCGTTGAAATCCAGTGCCTTGAATCCGCTGTCAAGCAGTTCCAGGAACGTCAGCAACGCAGGGTAGCCAACAACTGCGGCAGCCAGCGCGCCAACGAGCCACAGCTTTCCGTAGCGCATGTAGAGGCGGTGCGAGAGCGTGCCGAGCACAACGTTATTCTCGAACGGCTTGCGCCTGAACAGCCACAGGTATGCGTAGCGTATTACGATTGCGCCGAGAATTACTACGGTAAGCCACGTTCCCCACCTGTCCCACGCGCCGGTAAGCTCGGCGTTGAGCACGTGCAGGGCGAGCAACGGTACGCCCGTGAATACGTAGACCATGCCTACGCGCCGTGGCGAGGTCTTGTAATAAGCCAGTTTGCGTTGTTTTCTTTTTATTCCGAACATGTTGTTTCAATTCATAATGCACAATTAGCTTAAGCTGACTTTCAGTTCATAATGCATAATCAGGCATACGCCGTAAGGAGTGTTGTAAGTATTTGAGTTTCAGATGTTTACCAGTTGTCTTGCAAAAGGCCGTCTTTTAGCCTCTAAAAGGTGGCCTTTCAGGCTGTAAAAGGCCACCTTTTGCAGGGCTGTTTGCCGTCTTTTAGAGAGTGGGCTGGGAGCACTGGGATGACTGGGAGAGCTGGGATGGATAGGAAACGGTAATTTATCATACGCTATTTTTACTCTTCACTTTCCCTTTGTGCCGTCACTTTCTTAATTCTTAACTCTTAATTCTTAATTGAATTACTGGTATATTGTGCCCGTGTTGATTACCGGCTGCGCCGTGTCGTCGCCGCAGAGCACTACGAGGAGGTTGCTTACCATGGCCGCCTTCTTCTCCTCGTCAAGCTCTACTACGGCCTCGGCGGAGAGCTTGTCGAGAGCCATCTTTACCATAGAGACCGCTCCCTCGACGATTTTCTCGCGTGCGGCGATGATTGCCGTGGCCTGTTGGCGGCGCAGCATGACGGCCGCAATCTCGGGCGCATAGGCCAAATAGTTGATGCGTGCCTCGATAACCTCGATGCCGGCCATGGCCAGACGCTCGTCGATTTTGGCCTCAAGCTCCTTGTTTATCTCGTCGCTGCCGTCGCGCAGGGTCAGCTCCTGGCCCTCCATCTCGCCGTCGTCGTAGGCGTACTGGCCTGCCACCTGGCGCAGGGCGGCCTCCGACTGTATGCGCACAAACTTCTCAAAGGCGTTCATTATGTTGGCCGTCTTAGCCCCGGCAGCCGCCGCGTCTGTGGCCGCCTTCGACTCCGCCATGGTCTGCGAGTCGATTTCAAACATCGCCTTGTACGTGTCCTTCAGTTTCCACACGAGCACCATGCCTATCATTACGGGGTTGCCCGTCTTGTCGTTCACCTTGATGGGCTCCGCGTCGAGGTTGCGTGCGCGCAGCGACAGCTTCTTCGCCGTGAGGAAAGGGTTGACCCAATAATAGCCCGCACGGGTGAATGTGCCGCGGTATTTGCCGAAGAACATCATCACGCGGGCCTCGCCCGGCTCTACGAGCAAGAAGCCGCAACTGACGAAAAGGTTGGCGAACACAAGCACGCCGCCGCCCGTTCCGGCCGCAGCCGCGGCGTTGCCGCCGAGCGATGTGCAGGCCAGCACGATGAGGCCGATGCCGATGACATAGACAAGTAGGTTGAAGATGAGCATGGCAATGCCGTTGAGCGTCTTGCCTGCGAATGCGAATTCCTGGTTTTCCATAATCATTTTATGTTTTGATTTATAGTCTTTATGATATTATTTTGATATTGCAAAGATAATGACAAATGGCATACGTTGTTCTGTCTGCCACCTTGTTTTGTGAAAATTTAACGCTTCCAGTCTGCATTAAAATTATTCATTGTTCATTATTCATTATTCATTATTCATTAATTTTGCATTATGGAACAGCTTGAACAGGACATATTTTACATGCGCCGCTGCCTACAGCTGGCGGCGAACGGACTGCTCTTGGCGCGCCCCAACCCTATGGTGGGCGCGGTAATCGTGGCCGAAGACGGGCGCATAATAGGTGAAGGCTACCACGTAAGGTGCGGCCAGGGGCACGCCGAGGTCAACGCCTTCGCGTCGGTAAAGCCCAGGGACGAACGGCTGCTGCCGTCGGCTACGATGTATGTCAGCCTCGAACCGTGCTCGCACTATGGCCGCACGCCGCCTTGCGCCGACCTTATAATAAAGAAAGGAGTGAGGAGGGTGGTAGTAGGATGTATCGACCCGTTCGCCAAAGTGCAGGGACGGGGCGTGCAGAAGCTGCGCGACGCTGGCATAGAGGTTACCGTCGGCGTGCTGGAACGTGGGTGTCTGGAGCTGAACAAGCGTTTCATCATGTTCAACCGCAGGCAAAGGCCGTACGTGTTGCTCAAATGGTGCCGCTCGGCCGACGGCTTCATCGACGACCATTTCAAGCCTGTGATGCTCTCTACGCTGTTCACGCAGATGCTCTCGCACAAGCTCCGCGCCGAGTATGACGCAATACTCGTTGGCCGGGTGACGGCGGAGCGCGATGCGCCGCGCCTGAACGTGCGCCACTGGAGCGGCCCTGACCCGATGCGAATAGTCATCGACCGCAACCGTCCGTTCGACCCTTCGGCAGACTTCTCGCAACCAGTCATCCCCCAGCTCTTCACCTATTTATATAATAAAGGCGTGCAGAGCCTCATTGTGGAGGGTGGTGCGGAGACCCACCGGCGTTTCCTTGAAAACCCTGAATGGTGGGACGAAATACGCGAAGAGGTGTCGCCGCGCACGGTGGGAGGCGGCACGCGCACGCCTCAGTTGCCGCCGGGAGTTGCCGCGCAGGTTGCCGTTGACAGGTATGACGGCAATGAAATAAGGTGGTATGTGAATACGCTTACTGTATAGATAATGTAAGCTTACACCTTTGTAGGGACATAATTCATTATGTCCGTACGCCGCGAAGAGGCGTATTACCTAAGCGAAGCACAATAAAAACGTTCTTTCAGAACGTGCGGACATAATGAATTATGTCCCTACAAAGGGTGGTTGATTATTATTTCTACGAAATCGCGCCGAAGTAAACGTTGTTTTTGCGCAGCGCGTCGAGCCTGCGCCACAGCACGGAATACTCGTTCTTTTGGCACAACGGGTCGTTGTCGATGATTTTCTGCGCCTCATCACGCGCCAGCTGGATTAGCTGTCCGTCCTTCGCAATGTTGGCTAATTTCAGGTCGAGGGCCATTCCGCTCTGCTGCGTTCCTTCCAAGTCACCCGGTCCGCGCAGCTTAAGGTCGGCCTCGGCGATGCGGAAACCGTCGTTCGTGGCGCACATTATGTCGATGCGTTTGCGCGTCTCCTCGGTCAGCTTGCGCTTCGTCACGAGTATGCAGAACGACTGTTCGGCTCCTCGTCCGACGCGTCCGCGCAGCTGGTGGAGCTGCGAAAGGCCGAAGCGTTCGGCGTTGAGTATCACCATGATGGATGCGTTCGGCACGTTCACTCCCACCTCGATGACTGTCGTTGCGACGAGCATCTGCGTCTCGCCGCTGACAAATCGGCGCATCTCCTCTTCCTTTTCGGCCGGCTTCATGCGGCCATGCACCTTGCCGAGCCTGAACTCCGGGAACGCTTCGCGCAGCTGCTCGTAGCCCTCTTCGAGGTTTTTCAGGTCTATTTTCTCGCTCTCCTTGATTAGCGGAAACACGATATAAGCCTGCCGTCCGGCGTTCAACTGGCGGCGTATTCCGGCGTAGAGGCTTGTCGTCTGGTCGTCGTATTTGTGCAAAGTCTCCACCGGTTTGCGTCCCGGAGGCAGCTCGTCGATTACGCTTACGTCGAGGTCGCCGTATATGGTCATGGCCAGCGTGCGCGGAATGGGCGTGGCCGTCATCACCAAGACGTGCGGAGGATTGCCGCTCTTGTTCCACAGTTTCGCCCTCTGCACAACCCCGAAGCGGTGCTGTTCGTCGATTACCACGAAGCCGAGACGCGCGAACTGCACGCTGTCTTCTATTACTGCGTGCGTCCCTACGAGTATGTTCACGCTGCCGTCGGCCAGTCCTTCGAGCACGTCGCGCCGCCGCTTGCCCTTCACCATGCCCGTAAGCAGCTCCACGCGGATGTTCATGCCGTGCAGGAACGACGTTATTGTGCTAAGGTGTTGCTCTGCAAGTATTTCCGTGGGAGCCATGATGCAGGCCTGGAAGCCGTTGTCTAAGGCTATGAGCATTGACATGAGGGCCACCAAAGTCTTGCCGCTGCCCACGTCGCCCTGCAACAGGCGGTTCATCTGCCGGCCTGAACGCATGTCTTCCCATATCTCCCTTATTACGCGCTCTTGCGCCTTGGTGAGTGTGAAAGACAGGTTGTTGAAGTAAAAGTCGTTGAATGTTTTTCTTACTTTGTTGAACACATAACCGCGGTATTTGCGCTTTCGGTCGCTCGTGTAGCGCAGTATGTTGAGTTGGACGTAAAAAAGTTCCTCGAACTTAAGCCGGTAGTCTGCCTGCGTTATGTCGTCGTTCCTCTTCGGACAGTGCTTCTTCCGGAAGGCGTCGTCTCGCGAGATGAGTTTCAGCGGCTGCGTGATGAATGGCGGAAGGGTCTCGGGCAGCGGCTCCTTCATGTTCTCGAGCAGTGTCTTGATTAGTTTTTCAACGGCCCGCGAGTTCATTCCGGCCTTCTTCATCTTGTCCGTCGTGACGTAATAAGGCTGCAAACCCATTTGTGAAAGTTGCAGTTCGGCGGCCGGGTCGATGTCGGGATGGGCGAACTGGAAGCGTCCGCCATATACTGTCGGCTTGCCGAATATGATGTAAGGCACGCCCGTCTTGTACTGCGACAGCATGTATTTCGCCCCCGAGAACCACACGATGTCGGCTACGCCGGTGCCGTCAGACACGTGGGCAACGAGCCTTGTGCGGTGCGGCCCGTTGTCAAACGTCTCGAAACTAAGTATTTTCGCCTTGATTTGTACGAACGTAGTGTTGGCTGAAAGTTCGCTTATGCGGTATACGCGGCTGCGGTCTGCGTACTTGTAAGGATAGTATTCCAGAAGGTCTTTGTATGTCTTGATGCCCAATTCCTTTTCAAGCAGGGCCTTTCGTCGCGGCCCCACTCCGGGCAGAAACTGTATGTCTTGGTCGAGGATGTCGAGCATTGACCTTTCAGGTTGTAGGGTTTTGCGGTTTTAAGGTTATGGGGTTATGCGGTATTACGGCGCGTTTCTTACGGCTGTCAGGCAAGAATGCGCGCCATGCGGAGGTCGAACGGCGTGGTGATTTTTATGTTTTCGCGGTTTCCTTCGATAAGGGTTATCTTCTGTCCGATGTTGTCCACGACCGAAGCGTCGTCCGTAAAGCTGTCTTGGTAAGGCTGTGTGTAGGCGCGTTTGAGCAGCTGTATGTCGAATGTCTGCGGTGTCTGCACCAGCCGGTAGCTGTCTCTCGGTACAGGTGCGGGCTTGCCGTTGTCGTCGATGTGGATTAATGTCTCTACAACCGGGATTACAGGAACAACCGCCTTGGCCGTGCGCGCTGTCTCGTAGCAGTTTCTGATGACCTCGACCGACGGGAAGGGGCGGACTCCGTCGTGTATTCCAACAACGCCTTCTGTGTCGTCAGGTATCATGCTTAGTCCGTTTTTGACCGATTGGAAGCGTGTCTCGCCGCCGTCAGCAACGGTATATGCCGTAGTGAAACGGTGTTTCTTGCACAGCTCGTACCAGTATTCGTGCTGCTCTTTGGGCAGTACGAGTATTATTTCAAGGTCGTGGCTGTATTCCCTGAAGCGCTTGATTGTCTGCATTAGTACGGGCAATCCGTTGAGGGGAAGAAACTGCTTGGGTATGCTTGCGCCCATCCTGGTGCCCTTGCCTCCGGCCACTATGATTGCGTAATCCATGTAGTGTTAGTTTTTCAGTTGACAATGACGAGCTGACAAGTGACTGGCAACAAGCTGACAAGCAGGCAAGTGTACGCGTTTGCTTGTCTGCTTGTGCCTTGTCTGCTCGTCTGCTGTTTCAAAGCATGAGGTGTTTGTACATCATTCCTTCGGCCACCTGGTCGGCGGTCTGCCTGTCGGTGAGCGCCGCGAGCAGCGTGTAAGCGTAGGGCAGGGCGGCCGCCGGGCCTTCGCCGGTGGTAATGTTGCCGTCAACGGTGCACAGCTCGTGGGTGTATTCCGCGCCTTCAAGGTATTTCTCGAAGCCCGGATAGCATGTGGCGCGGCGGTCTTGCAGCAGGCCGATGCCGCCAAGTACCATCGGCGCGGCGCATATCGCGCCAATCATCTTGCCGCGTGCGTTCTGTTCCATGATGGCTTTCTTTACGCCGTTGTGCGCGTTGAGGTTGGTCGCTCCGGGCAGTCCGCCGGGCAGCATTATGAGGTCGGCGTCGCTAAGGTCGGCGTCTTCGATGAGCATGTCGGCCTTTATGCTTACGCCGTGTGCGCTCTCCACGTAGAGGTCTCCCGTTATGCTGACGGTCTTGAAATCGATGCCTGCGCGGCGCATTATATCTAATGGTATAAGGGCTTCAATGTCTTCGAAGCCCGTTGCAAGGAATTCATAAACTTTAGCCATGGTAAATAAGGTTTTATTTGGTTTTCAACTGTTATTCAAGACATTTCAGGTAAGCCTGTATTGTGGCGTGAAGCCCCATGTATAGTGCGTCGCAGATGAGTGCGTGCCCTATGCTTACTTCGTCAGTCCAAGGTATGTTCTGGTGGAAGTAGTGCAGGTTCG
Source organism: uncultured Prevotella sp. (assembly GCA_905196835.1). Lineage (GTDB taxonomy): Bacteria > Bacteroidota > Bacteroidia > Bacteroidales > Bacteroidaceae > Prevotella > Prevotella stercoripullorum. The sequence continues at coordinate 79,767 of CAJJWN010000011.1, forward strand.
CGAGGCTAAGGTCGTGCCCGGCGTTGAGGCCGAGGCCTGCTTCGCGAGCCGCTTTTGCCGCTTCGATGAATGGCTTTATGGCCTCTTCGCGGCATGAGTGGTAGCCGGCGGCGTAAGGCTCGGTGTACAGCTCCACCCTGTCTGCACCGCATTCTTTGGCTGCAACGACCATTTCAGGGTCGGCATCGACGAACACCGATGTCCTTATGCCTGCCTCCCTGAAGCGTCCTATGATGTCGGTGAGCAGCGTGCGGTTGGCCTTCGTGTCCCATCCGTGGTTGCTCGTTATCTGGTCTTCTGCATCGGGTACGAGCGTCACCTGCGTGGGGCGCACCTCCAGCACAAGCCCGGTGAACCTGTCAATCGGGTTGCCCTCGATGTTCATCTCGGTCTTTACGAGCGGCCTTATGGCCCTTACGTCGCTGTAGCGGATGTGCCTTTCGTCGGGGCGTGGGTGTACGGTAATGCCTTGCGCGCCAAACTTCTCGCAGTCGATGGCCGTCTGCATTACGTCGGGATTGTTGCCTCCGCGCGCGTTGCGTATGGTTGCCACCTTGTTGATGTTAACGCTTAATTTCGTCATTTTTTACACTTTTATCGGCCTTGCGGCGCGTTTTGTTCGGCAAAATGCGTATTTTTGCCGTGGTTTTATTCATCTGCAAAGTTACAAAATGTTTGGCATTTCCAAGCATGGCACGTTAAAAAAGAAATTTAAAAGCTCAAATTTATGGCATCACGCAAATTGAAATTCGCGCTGTTCGGCAACATATACCAAAGCCGCAAGTCGGCCAACATACAGAAAATAATGTCATGCCTCGCAGCGCACGGCGCCGAGGTGTGCTTTGAAAGGCAGTTCCACGACTTCCTCGTTGCTACGGGCAAGGTGGGCGGCGGTGCCGCCGAGGTGTTTGACGACGGCGACTTCACGGCCGACTTCGTCATCTCCATGGGCGGCGACGGAACGCTGCTGCGCGCGGCCTCGCACGTAGGCGGCAAGGGCATACCCGTGCTCGGCGTGAACATGGGCCGCCTGGGCTTCCTCGCCGACGTGTCGCCTGACGAAATAGAGACGGCCATCGACGCACTCTACCGTGGCCTTTACTCCATTGAGGAACACACCGCGCTCACCGTAGAGGCCGACGGCAAGCCGCTGCAAGGCCCGTGCCACGCGCTCAACGACATAGCCGTGCTCAAGCGCGACAACGCCTCGATGATAACCATACACGCCAAGGTGGGCGGCGAATACCTTGTAACCTACCAGGCCGACGGCCTCATCGTCTCAACGCCAACCGGCTCCACGGCCTACTCACTGTCTAACGGAGGCCCCATAATCGTGCCGCGCACGGGCACGGTATGCCTCACCCCGGTGGCCCCCCACAGCCTTAACATACGCCCCGTGGTGCTGCCCGACGACATGGCAATCGAGCTTTCGGTGGAGAGCCGCAGCCATAACTTCCTCATAGCCGTTGACGGACAGTCGGAAAAATGCGGCGAAGACACGCGCCTCACCATACGCAAGGCACCCTACACGGTGAAAATCGTGAAGCGCAGCGGCCGCAGCTACTTCTCCACTCTGCGCGAGAAGATGATGTGGGGAGCCGACATGAGGGAAGGGAAAAATTAAAAATGAACAATTAAGAATTAAAAATGAACAATGAAAAATCAATTTCTTTGTCCCAATATTCCCAGCCCTCCCAGTTCTCCCAGCCATCCCATTAAACCGATTCACTTAATAATAAATAATGTTATGACAACCAAACGCATCATCATTTCAGTTTTGCTGACCCTTGTTTGCGCCTTTCCCGCGCTGGCGCAGGACGCTGACTCGCTTTACGCCAAAGACCTGCTGCAGCCCGGCACGCAGGCTCCCGACTTCACACTGGCCGCCCCCGACGGCACGCGCCACAGCCTCTCGTCAATGCGCGGCAGCTATGTAGTGCTCGACTTCTGGGCGTCGTGGTGCCCCGACTGCCGCAAGGACATACCCGCAATGAAGCAACTGCACGCCGAGTACGGACAGACCGTCAGGTTCGTAAGCGTCTCCTTCGACGACAAGCGTGACAACTGGACGGCCTGCATCAACTCCAACGGCATGGACTGGCTGCACCTTAGCGAGCTGAAAAAGTGGAAACAGACCGAGATTTCGCGCCTGTACAACATCAAGTGGATACCCGCAATGTACATCATCGACCGCCAGGGACAGATAATATTGTCAACCGTAATGGTGGAGAAGCTCGCCGCAAAGCTCAAGGAACTGCATGAGCTGTAAGCCAGACGTTACACGTATTGTTCACAAAAGGGGTTCATCCGCAGTTCAGGTGTAAGCATACTTGTTCCGCCGGATTTGCAATCCGG
>CAJJWN010000012.1 GCA_905196835.1 uncultured Prevotella sp.
CCAGTAGGACGAGCACAAGAGCCTCGAAGAGCGTCTTGTACACCTCGTGGATTGACTCCGATATGTACGTAGTCATGTCGAAGGGCACCTCGTATTCCAAGCCTTCGGGGAAGGTCTTGCTTATTTGCTCCATGGTCTCCTTCACCCTCTCGGCCACCTCCATGGCGTTTGCGCCGGGCAGCATGTACACGCCCAGCACGGCGGCGTTGCCTCCGTTGATGCCGCTCTCGGTGTTGTACGACTGCGCCTCGAGCGACACGCGGGCCACGTCTCTCAACCTGATGAGCGAGCCGTCGGCACCGGCGCGCAGCACGATTTCCTCAAACTGCGCCACGGTTGACAGTCGGCCCTGCGCCGTTATGGGTATGGTGAAGTCGAGCCCCGAGACGGGTTGCTGGCCGAAGACGCCTGCGGCCGACTCGCGGTTCTGGTCTTTCAGGGCGTTCTGCACGTCCTGCACGGTCAGTCCGAAGCTGGCAAGGCGCGCCGGGTCAACCCAAATCTGCATGGCGTAGTAGCGGCTTCCGATGTTGGAGACGCGCCCCACGCCGGGTATTCGGCGCAGCAGGTCTAGCACGTTGAGCGTGGCGAAGTTGCTCAGGTAGATTTCGTCGAACTTCGGGTCGTCCGATGTGAGGCAGATAGTGAGCAGCTGACTGGCCGCCTGCTTCTCTATTTCGATGCCGTTCTGCACTACTTCGGCAGGCAGGCGAGACTCCGCCAGCTTTATGCGGTTCTGTATCTCGACGGCCGCGAGGTCGGGGTCTGACGAGATGTCGAACGTCACCGTGGCCGAGAACGAGCCCGAGTTGGAGCTGTTAGACTCCATGTAGAGCATACCGGGCGTGCCGTTGAGCTCCTGCTCGATGGGCGTAGCCACGGCCTGCGACACGGTCAGCGCGCTCGCGCCGGGGTAAGAGGCGCTGATTTTGACCACCGGCGGCGTTATTTGCGGATACTGGTCGATGGGCAGCATGGTAAGTCCGATGAGACCCACGATGACTATCAGCACCGATATGACGATTGAGAATACCGGGCGGTCTATGAAGAAGTTTACTTTCATTTGTCAGACGGTTTGGTTCATTTGGCTTTGCCCTGCGCGGCCTTTTGCCGCGAGGCCGGGCGCACCTTCATGCCGGGAGCAAGCTTGTTGTAGCCCTCGGTCACTATCATCTCGCCGGGAGCGAGACCTCGCTCCACCACGACATTGTTGCCGAACTCGGGCCCAAGCTCGATGAAGCGGCGCTCGGCCGTGGAGTCGCGGCGCATCACGAAGACGTACGCCCCACCTTTTTCTATTATAAGAGCCTTCTGCGGCACGACGGTGGCGCGCTGGCGCACGTCGAGCAGGGCGTGCACCTTGGTGAACTGCCCGGGCAGCAGCACGTGCTCGGGGTTGGGCATCTCGGCGCGCACGGAGAAGGTGCCCGTCTTGGGGCTTACCTGCGGCGCGGCGAAGTCTACCAGCCCCTTGTGGGGGTAGACGCTGTTGTCGGCCAGTGTGATGGTGACGAAGGGCTGCCATGAGCGCGACGAGTCGCGCTGCCCGAGGTTGACGTTGCGCTCCTTGCTCTTGAGGTAGTCGAGGGCCGTCATGCTGAAGTCTACGAGCACCGTGTCGCTCTTCACCACCGTAGCCAGCAGCGATTCGCCGCCGGGACCTACCAGCGCGCCCTGGTCTACAAGACCCTCGCTGATGTAGCCCGATATGGGCGAGCGCACGATGGTGTAGCCCAGCTCCTGCTCGGCCTGGTCTAAGTCGGCGCGGCTCATGCCGAGGCTTGCCACGGCCGTCTCGTAGGCGGCAATGGCGTTGTCGAGGTCAACGCGGCTGGCGGCGTTCTGCTCGAACAGGGGGCGTATGCGGTCAAGGTCGCGCTTGGTCTTGAGCACTAGGGCGGAATCCTTGCGTAGCTGCGCGCGGGCCTTGTCGGCTGCGGCCTTGTACTGGCGCTGGTCTATGACGAAGAGCACCTGCCCCTTCCTTACATACGTTCCCTCGGCGAAGGCCATGCGCTCGAGGAAACCCTCGACGCGGGCCCTGACCTCGACGAACTGCTGCGCGCGGACGCGCCCCACGTAGTCGCCGTAAATCTCGACGTCGTCCACGCCCACGGGCATGACGGCCACCAAGGGCGGCTCGGGCTCGTCCTTCCTGGGCCAAGTGATTATTATGTACGCCACCACCACTGCGGCAATGCAGCCGAGCATGAGCGTGATGCGCTTCTTGCGCCGCCTAAGCTCGCGCCTGGTAAAAAGCTTCCGTATTCTCATTCCGTTTTCCTTAAACAATTCCATAATTATAAGACAAGCCGCCGCCGCGGCAAAACAAATCTCGCATAAAACGCGGCCATGCGCGCCATTATTGCGCAAAACCGCCTTTTCGGGTGCAAAATTATGACATTATAACAGCTTTGACAAATAAATGGCTTAATTTTGCAGAAAAATAACTCTTTGCAACATGACAAAAGCTTTGTTCTTCGACGTTGACGGCACGCTCGTCAGCTTCAACACCCACCGCATACCGCAGTCGGCCGTGGACGCGCTGGCCGAGGCCAAGAGGCGCGGCGCGATGGTGTTCATATCGACAGGAAGGCCGATGCGCCTAATCAACAACCTCGACGCCATACAGCACCTCGTCGACGGCTACATAACGGCCAACGGCGCGTGCTGCTCCGTGGGCGGCGAGGTAATAGCCTGCCACGAAATACCCAACCCAGAGGCGCGCGCACTCATCGGGGCGGCCGAGAGGGAGGGCTTCTCGATGCTCGTGGTGGGCGAAAGCAGGCTGACCGTGGTTAACGACGGCGCCGACGTAGACCGCTACTTCCGCCAGATGCTGGCCGTGAGCGACCTGGGCGAGGGCACCGCGCTCGCAGACGTGCTCGCAGAACGCATCGTGCAGCTGACGCCAATCATCGACGAGGCCGCCGAGCGCAGGCTCATGCCGCTGCTGCCCTCGTGCGTGTCGGCGCGCTGGTTCCCGGCATTCACCGACATAACGGCGCGCGGGGCCGACAAGGGCACGGCCCTCATGACTGTGGCCGCGCACTTAGGCATCGACAGGAAGGACACCGTGGCCTTCGGCGACGGCGGCAACGACAAGAGCATTCTGCAAGCCGCAGGCACGGGCGTGGCCATGGGCAACGCCCCGGACGACGTGAAGGCCGTGGCCGACTACGTTACCGCAAGCGTTGACGAGGACGGCATTGCCCGGGCCTTGGAGCACCTTTGCGTGATATGACACCCACCCCGGCCCTTCCCAAAGGGAGGGAGCTTAGTATGCTTTGCCGCCTGGGCGCATCTGGCTAATTAGGCTCATTTAGCTCATCAGGCTTATTTGGCTAATTGGGCCCATCAGGCTTATTTGCCTTATTAGGCTACCTACCGCGCCGCCAAAGGCGGCAAACGGCGCGGCTATATACGGCCTTTGGCAGGCCGAAAGGCGGCATCCGGCAACGCCTTGACGCACAGCGCGTTACAAGACCGGCCGCGAAACGGCGCACACGTTACAAAAACCGCCTAAACGGGCGGTTTTTGTTTTAAAGAGCAACCGTAACGGGGCGTTTTGGTTAAAAACCGTAATTTTACGGTATAAAAACATTATTTTATACGCCTTTGGTGTATCGTAAAAAAACAAAATGCCGTAAATTTGCAACGTGATAACACAAAAGGAAACGGCAAACAGCCAAAACATGCACATAATGACACAACGGCTTATTAAGTTTACGAAGATGCACGGCGCGGGCAACGACTACATTTACGTTGACACGAGGCTCTGCCCCGTAGCCCGCCCGGCCGAGGCCTCGCGCCTGTGGAGCGACCGCCACAAGGGCATAGGGGCCGACGGACTGGTGCTAATCGGCGCGGCACGCGAGCGCGGCGACGACTTCTCGATGCGCATATTCAACGCCGACGGCTCCGAAGCCATGATGTGCGGCAACGCCTCGCGCTGCGTGGGCAAGTATGTCTACGAAAAGGGGCTTACGCGCAAAACCGAAATCAGGCTCGAGACTCTGTCCGGGGTGAAGACCCTCGGGCTGCACGTTGAGGGCGGCGCGGTTACGAGCGTGACGGTTGACATGCTCGCCCCGCGATTCGAGGTGCCCGCGCAGTACGACCAGCGGCAGTGCCGCGGCGGCGCAGGACGCCTGGAGGCAGGCGGCGAGGAGGTTGAGGGCACGTTCGTCTCGATGGGCAACCCCCACTTCGTAGTCTTCACCGACGACCTCTCAGACGGCCGCCTGCGCAGCCTCGGCCCCCTGCTCGAGAGCCACCCGGCCTTCCCCTCGCGCTGCAACATCGAGCTGGCGCACGTGGAAGGGGGCGGCAGAATACGCTGCCGGGTGTGGGAACGCGGCAGCGGAGTGACCCAGGCCTGCGGCACGGGGGCGTGCGCCACGGCCGTGGCCGCCGCACTGACGGGGCGCGCCGGGCGCACGAGCGACATCGTGATGGACGGCGGCACGCTCTCGGTGAACTGGGACGAGGCCACCGGACACGTCTACCTGACGGGCGGCGCCGACTTCGTGTTCGAGGGAGAGATATTGGAGAGTTAAGAGTTAAGAATTAAGAGTTAAGAAAATATGACTTTGTGGACTGCCACTAATGGTATTTTTCTTAATTCTTAACTCTTAACTCTTAATTCTCAAAGGCATATTTTCTTAACTCTTAATTCTCAACTCTTAATTGAAAAAAATGTCCCTGATAAACGAACATTACCTGAAACTGTCGAAGAACTACCTCTTCGCCGACATAGCAAAGAAAGTGAACGCCTACAAGGCGACGCACCCCGGGGCGCGCGTGATAAGCCTCGGCATAGGCGACGTGACGCAGCCGCTCTGCCCCGCCGTGATAGAGGCCATGCACAAGGCCGTGGACGAGATGGCCGCCAAGGACACATTCCACGGCTACGGCCCGGAGCAGGGCTACATGTTCCTGCGCGAGGCCATAGTGAAGAACGACTACCTGCCGCGCGGAGTGCACATCGACCCCTCGGAGGTGTTTGTAAACGACGGCGCGAAGAGCGACACGGGCAATATTGGCGAGCTGGTGCGCTGGGACAACAGCTTCGGCGTGGCCGACCCCGTATATCCCGTGTACATCGACTCGAACGTGATGTGCGGACGCGCCGGAACGTTCGAGAACGGACGCTGGAGCAACGTGACCTACCTGCCGTGCACCGAGGCGGGCGGCTTCAAGCCGCAGCTGCCCGACCACCGCGTCGACCTTATCTATCTGTGCTACCCCAACAATCCCACGGGCATGACGCTTACCAAGGACGAGCTGCGCCAGTGGGTAAACTACGCGCTGAAGAACGACGCGATAATATTCTACGACGCGGCGTATGAGGCTTTTATACAAGACCCTGACATACCCCACTCCATCTATGAAATCAAGGGCGCAAGGCGGGTGGCCATCGAGTTCCGCAGCTACTCCAAGACAGCCGGCTTCACGGGCCTGCGGTGCGGCTACACGGTAGTGCCCAAGGAGGTGACGGCGGCCAGCATGGACGGCACCGAGCGGTACAGCCTTAACGAGATGTGGCTGCGCAGACAGAGCACCAAGTTCAACGGCACGAGCTACATCAGCCAGCGCGCCGCCGAGGCCATATACACGCCGGAGGGCAAGGCGCAGGTGAAGGTCACAATAGACTATTACTTGGGCAACGCGCGCATCATGAAAGACGCGCTGACGCGCCTCGGCCTAAAAGTGTACGGCGGCGAGAATGCCCCCTACCTGTGGGTGAAGACACCCGGCGGCGAGGGCAGCTGGCGGTTCTTCGAGCGCATGTTGTACGGCGCGCAGGTGGTATGCACGCCCGGCGTGGGCTTCGGCCCGTGCGGCGAAGGCTACGTGCGCCTGAGCTCGTTCGGCGACAGGGACGACTGCCGCGAGGCCATGAAGAGAATAGCCGAGTGGATAGGGAGGCTCTGAAAGGGCTGGGATGACTGGGAGAGCTGAGAGGACTGAGAGGACTGGGAAAGACATAGGTTGCCATTATTCCCAGTTCTCTCAGTCCTCTCAGCTCTCCCAGTTCTCCCAAATTTTCACATTTTTCCCTCAAACCAAAGATAAAATAAAAATTAAGCGTATCTTTGCAGTGGCATACGGTTATAAGGTTTTACGGTTTTAAGGTTATAAGGTTCTACGGTTATAAGGTCTTAAGGTTATAAGGTCTTACGGCCGCGCCACATAACCAAACAATCATAAACCCCAAAAACCGTAAAACCGCAAAACCGTATAACCCCAAATAAAACAATGGCAAACTTAAGATTTCAGGTTGTAGAAGAGGCTTTTAAGAAGAAGCCGCTCGAAGTTATCGCCCCGGTAGAACGCCCGTCAGAGTATTTTGGCAAGTACGTGTTCAACCGCGCAAAGATGTACAAATACCTGCCGGCAGACGTCTACGACAAGCTCATAGACGTGATGGACAACGGCACGCGCCTCGACCGCTCCATAGCCGACGCCGTGGCGGCAGGCATGAAGCAGTGGGCAGAGGAGAACGGAGTGACGCACTACACGCACTGGTTCCAGCCGCTGACCGAGGGCACCGCCGAGAAGCACGACGCCTTCATAGAGCACGACGGAAAGGGTGGCATGATTGAGGAGTTTTCGGGCAAGCTGCTCGTACAGCAGGAGCCTGACGCCAGCTCGTTCCCAAACGGCGGAATACGCAACACGTTCGAGGCCCGCGGCTACTCCGCATGGGACCCAACGTCGCCCGTGTTCATCATGGACGACACGCTCTGCATACCTACAATTTTCATATCATACACGGGCGAAGCCCTGGACTACAAGGCTCCGTTGCTGCGCGCACTGCACGCGGTGAACGTGGCCGCCACCGAGGTTTGCCACTACTTTGACCCCGCCGTGCGCAAAGTCACCAGCAACCTGGGCTGGGAACAGGAGTATTTTCTCGTTGACGAAGGCCTTTACTCGGCGCGTCCCGACCTCATGCTGACAGGCCGCACGCTCATGGGTCATGACTCCGCGAAGAATCAACAGATGGACGACCACTACTTCGGAACCATACCCGACCGTGTGCAGGCCTTCATGAAAGACCTCGAAATACAGTCGCTCGAACTGTCAATACCCTGCAAGACGCGCCACAACGAGGTAGCCCCGAACCAGTTTGAAATAGCCCCGATATTCGAGGAGACCAACATAGCCAACGACCACAACATGCTCCTGATGTCGCTGATGAAGAAGGTGGCGCGCAAACACGGCTTCCGCGTGCTGCTGCACGAAAAGCCTTTCGCAGGCATCAACGGCTCGGGCAAGCACAACAACTGGAGTTTGAGCACGGACACGGGCGTACTTCTGCACGCGCCGGGCAAGACTCCGCAGGACAACCTGCGCTTCGTCACCTTCGTTGTGGAGACGCTTATGGGCGTGTACCGCCACAACGGACTGCTCAAGGCCAGCATAATGAGCGCGACAAACGCTCACCGACTGGGCGCGAACGAGGCTCCCCCGGCCATCATCTCGTCGTTCCTCGGCAAGCAATTGAGCGAACTCTTGGACCACATCGAGAAGTCGGACAAGGACAACCTCTTCAACGTGGCGGGCAAGCAGGGCATGAAGCTCGACATTCCCGAAATACCCGAACTGCTGATTGACAACACCGACCGCAACCGCACGTCGCCCTTCGCATTCACGGGCAACCGCTTCGAATTCCGCGCCGTAGGCTCCGAGGCCAACTGCGCCAGCGCGATGATTGCGCTGAACACGGCCGTAGCCGAGGCTCTGACCGACTTCAAGCGGCGCGTTGACGCACTCATTGAAAATGGACAGGACACCACCGACGCCATAGTAGACATCCTGCGCGAGGACATCAAGACGTGCAAGCCAATCCGCTTCGACGGCAACGGCTACTCCGAAGAGTGGAAGGAGGAGGCCGCACGCCGCGGTCTGGACTGCGAGACGAGCTGCCCCGTAATCTTCGACAACTACCTAAAGGAGGACTCCGTGCGCATGTTCGAGTCGATGAACGTCATGAACCGCAAGGAGCTCGAGGCCCGCAACGAGGTGAAATGGGACACGTACACTAAGCGCATACAAATAGAAGCGCGCGTAATGGGCGACATAACGATGAACCACATCGTGCCCGTGGCAACGCATTACCAGAGCCGGTTGGCTAAGAACGTGATGGACATGCGCCAAATCTTCCCCGTGGAAAAGGCCGAAAAGCTGTGCGCACGCAACATGAAGCTAATCGAGGAAATAGCCGAGCGCACGCAGAAAATAGAGACGGGCGTCGAGGAACTAATCAACGCGCGCAAGGTGGCGAACAAGATTGAGAGCGAACGCGAAAAGGCAATAGCCTACCACGACACTGTAGCACCCAAAATGGAGGAAATACGCTACCAGATAGACAAGCTCGAGCTAATCGTGGCCGACGAGTTGTGGACGCTGCCAAAATACCGCGAACTGCTGTTCATTAGATAACATTACAGGGAGGACTGTGAGAACCGAGAGAACTGAGAGAGCTTGGATATTCCCAATCCTCCCAGTTCTCTCGGTTCTCACAGTCCTCCCATTAATCCCCAACCAATGAAAGAGACAATCAACGACTTTGAGATAATGGCGCCCGTGGGCAGCCGCGAGAGCCTGCAAGCCGCGATACAGGCCGGGGCAGGCTCGGTGTACTTCGGCATAGGGCGGCTCAACATGAGAGCGCACTCGGCCAACACGTTCACCGTTGACGACCTGCGTGAAATAGCCGCCACGTGCGCCGCCGATGGAATAAAGACATACCTGACGGTGAACACCGTGATTTACGACGGCGACATCAGCGACATGCGAACCATAGTAGACGCGGCTAAGGAGGCGGGCATCTCAGCGGTAATCGCAAGCGACATGGCCGTAATACTGTACTGCCGCAGCGTTGGCATGGAGGTGCACCTCTCTACGCAGCTCAACATATCCAACATCGAGGCGTTGAAGTTCTACGCGCAATTCGCCGACGTGGCGGTGCTCGCCCGCGAGCTGAACTTAGACCAGGTGGCGGCCATCCACCGCCAGATTGAGGAGCAGAACGTGTGCGGCCCGTCGGGCGAGAGGGTGAAAATCGAGATGTTCTGCCACGGCGCGCTGTGCATGGCGGTGAGCGGCAAGTGCTACTTGAGCCTCGACAACGCCGGCCGCTCGGCCAACCGCGGCGAGTGTATGCAGCTGTGCCGCCGGTCATACATCGTGACTGACGCCGAGACGGGCACACAGCTCGAGGTGGACAACAAATATATAATGAGCCCGAAGGACCTGAAGACCGTGCGCTTCATCGACCGCATGATGCGCTCGGGCGTGCGCGTTTTCAAAATAGAGGGGCGCGCCCGGGGGCCGGAGTACGTCTACACCGTCGTAAAGTGTTACAAGGAAGCCATAGCTTCGGTGCTCGACGGCACGTTTACCGAGGAGAAGAAAGACCGCTGGGACGAGCGGCTGGCTACGGTATTCAACCGCGGCTTCTGGGACGGATACTACCAGGGCCAGCGGCTTGGCGAATGGAACGACGCCTACGGCTCCAGCGCGACGGAGCGCAAGGTGTACGTAGGCAAGGGCGTAAAGTATTTCTCGAAGCTGGGCGTGGCAGAGTTCACCTGCGAGGCGGCGGAGTTCTCCGTGGGCGACAAGATGCTCATAACGGGGCCCACCACGGGCGTGATGTACGTCACGGTGGAGGAAATCCACGACGACACGCACTCCGTACAGACGGCGCAGAAGGGCACTCGCGTGGCCTTCAAGGTGCCCGGAAAGGTGAGGCCGAGCGACAAGCTGTTCAAAATTCAGAAAGTAGTGAAGGAGTAAGGAGTGGAGGAGTAAGTAGATATATTTCAGAGTAATAGCAAGTTTTTGTAAAAGCATTTATACTTACTCCTCCTCTCCTTACTCCTTCTCTCCTAAAAAACAAATAGACTATGACAATCAACGAAGCACAAGACGAGGTAATCGAGGAGTTTTCCGACTTCACGGACTGGATGGACAAGTACCAGCTGCTCATCGACCTGGGCAACGAGCTGCAGCCGCTCGACCCGAAATACAAGACCGAGGACAACCTCATTGACGGCTGCCAGAGCCGCGTATGGCTTAGGGCCGAGATGAAGGAAGGCCTGCTTTACTTCACGGCGGAGAGCGACGCGCTCATCGTGAAGGGCATCATTGCCCTGTTAATCCGAGTGCTCAGCGGCCACACTCCGCAGGAAATAGCCGAGGCCGACCTTTACTTCATCGGCCGCATAGGCCTTAGCGAGCACCTGTCGCCCACCCGCGCCAACGGCCTGCTGGCCATGCTCAAGCAGATGAAACTGTACGCAGAGGCTTATAAAATGAAAAATGAAAAATGAAAAGTGAAAAATCCATATGCTTTGCAGGGATGTGAATTAATCCAATACCAAATAAAAAGACATGTGGATTTTTCACTTTTAACTTTTCCTTTAACAAAGTGCGCAAACTAAGAGTAACCGAGATGGGCCGCATGAGCGTAGACGAGTTCAAGGCGGCCGAGAAGACGCCGCTCACCGTCGTGCTTGACGACGTGAGGAGCATGTACAACGTAGGTTCGGTGCTGCGCTCGTGCGACGCCTTCCGCGTAAAGGAAGTCTTACTGTGCGGCATCACGGCCGCCCCGCCCCACCCCGAGATACACAAGACGGCGCTGGGAGCGGAGGACAGCGTGGCCTGGCGGCACTGCCCGTCGGCCTTGGAGGCCGTGCGCGGGCTTCAGGCCGGGGGCGTAAGGGTGATGGCCGTGGAGCAATGCGAGGGCAGCACGACGCTCGGCGACTTCCGCCCGGAGCCCGGCGCGGAGTACGCCGTGGTGCTGGGCAACGAGGTGAAGGGCGTCAACCAGGCCGTGGTTGACGCCTGCGACGGTTGCCTGGAAATACCGCAGTACGGCACGAAGCACTCGCTCAACGTGTCAGTAACGGCGGGAATCGTGATTTATTCATTGCATGAAAAATTAAGAGTTAAGAGTTAAGAATTAAGAAAAATACCGGCGGAGGCTGTCTGCAAAGTCATTTTTTCTTAATTCATAACTCTTAATTCTCAATTATTCATTTACTTTGCACACAAAAACACATACTGACATATGAAACGACTTATCATCACCGCGCTGGCCGCAGCCGCACTGCTCGCCCCGGCACAGGCACAAGACTACCAATACAGCAGGTACTACAACCCCGAGAGCGGACGGCTCGACTACGGACGCCACGACAGCGGACTGGGCACGGGCAACATGTATTACGGCCTGCGCATAGGCCCGGCCTTCACGTACGTCAACTCCGACGACGCGCGGCTAGACGGCGGCAAGTGGCAGACGGGCCTCTCCGTAGGCGCGCTCGTGGGCCTGCCCCTGTCGCAGAGCGTGCCACTGTACCTCGAGGCCGGACTGCAATATACCGAGAAGGGCGGCCGCAAGCGGCTCGACAGCGGCAAGAAGATGACCTACGACCTGAACTACATCGAGATGCCCATCGTCGTGAAATACATCTACCCCGTAGGCGAACACCTTACGCTGCAGCCGCTCTTCGGCGGCTACTTGGCCTACGGCATAAGCGGCAGGATAAAGAACTTCGAGGAGAGGAAGACGCAAAAGTCGTTCTCCGACAACAACTTCAAGCGCTTCGACGGCGGCCTGCGCATAGGCTGCGGCGTGGGCTACGACCTCTTCTACGCCGAACTGGCTTACGACATCGGACTGGCCAACATCTGCCACGACACCTTCGACACGTCGCACAACGGATGCCTCGCGCTCAACTTCGGAGTAAACTTTTAAAAAGTTAAGAGTTAAGAATTAAGAGTTAAGAAAATATGCTTGGATGAATTAAGAATTAAGAGTTAAGAGTTAAGAATTAAGAAAAATACTTTTGTTGATTGACAAGACATATTTTCTTAGCTTGGCGGTACTTCGTTCCGGCGGATTTGCAATCCGCCGGTTCTTATTATAAGGATTTGCAATCCGATTGACAATTCCTTGCTGTTGACAACAAGGGATGAAGGTTTAAGCGGATTACAAATCCTTATAATGCGTAAGTTCGGCATAATGCATAACCCTTCAAACAATGGTACAACTACTTGTTTTCGTTCCGAACAGTTACCAACCGACTACATGAAGTTTGATGATTGCCGATGTACCTTACACCGAACTCACTTTTATAATCTTTTCAACGGATTGCAAATAACGCCGAAACACAGAAACCACGGAACACGGTGCAACATCTGAAAAGCGGTCTTTCAACGCATGAAAGACCGCTTTTCGCATTACAAACAACGGCCTTTCACCATGCGGAAAGCCACCTTCGGCAACTTGTTCACAAACCTGTTAATAACCTTGTGGAAAACCATGTGCATATCAACACACCGCAGCCCGTACCCCGCTCACACGTGGATATCCACAACTTTGTTACAAGAAAATACACAAGTTTTACACCGTTACATGCAAAAAAAAGATATAAACTTATTAATTTTGCAGCAATGCTGACAACTGTTGACAACCAGCGTTAAGCCCTGACAGTCAACAAGAAAAAGTTAAACTCGGCTGTTGACAACATACACCACTAACGTTGACAACCGAAAAAGCAAGAAAACCGGGCGGAAGTTTTGCACAAATCCACGACACATCATAACCGTTCATCTTCTTTTTTCAGAAAAGAAAGAAAAAACAAAATAATGAAATAGGGTGTGGATAAAGGGCAGCCCCACCCCATCCCTCCCCAAAGAGAGGGAGCTTGGAATGCCTTTGCCGCCCCGAGCGCATCCGGCCAATTAGGCCAATCAGCCCCATCCGGCCCATAAAAAACAATAATGCAATGAATAAAGAAGAATTGAAGAGAGAAATACGCCAGCTCTGCCGCGAGAAGCAGGCCGTCGTAATGGCGCACTACTACACACGCCCCGAAATACAGGACACGGCCGACTTCATAGGCGACTCGCTCGCCCTGGCACGTCGCGCAGCCGAGACCGACGCTCGCATCATCGTGATGTGCGGCGTACACTTCATGGCCGAGACGTGCAAGCTGCTCTGCCCCGACCGCCTCGTGCTCTGCCCCGACCCCGCGGCAGGCTGCTCGCTGGCCGACTCGTGCACGGCCGAAGAACTGCGCCGCTTCAAGGCCGAGCATCCCGGCCACACCGTAATCAGCTACGTCAACACCACAGCCGCCGTAAAGGCGCTGACCGACATCGTAGTGACCAGCGGCAACGCCGAGCGCATAGTGCGCCAGCTGCCCGAGGACGAGAAAATCATCTTCGGCCCCGACCGCAACCTCGGCTCATACATCAACGCCGTGACGGGCCGCCGGATGCTGCTTTGGCAGGGCGGATGCCACGTGCACGCGCGCTTCACCCCCGAAGCCATAACGACGCTGAAGGCCGAGCACCCCGAAGCCACCGTCATGGCCCACCTCGAATGTTCGCCCTCCGTGCTCGCCCTGGCCGCTGTAAAAGGCTCTACGGCCACCATGCTGAAGTACGCACAGGAGCACCCCGGCGCGACGTACATCGTGGCCACCGAGGCCGGCATACTGCACGAGATGCAACGCCAGTGCCCCACGGCCACCTTCCTGCCCGTGCCCCCCGAGGGAGCTGACACGCCCTGCAACGAGTGCGAATACATGCGCCTGAACACGCTGGAGAAGCTCTACCGCTGCCTGCGCGACGAAGCCCCGGCCATCGAAGTGCCACAGGACATAGCCCGCGAGGCCGTCAAGCCAATAAAGAGAATGCTCGAAATGTCGTGATGAGAATTAAGAGTTAAGAATTGAGAAAATTAAGAGTTAAGAATTAAGAGTTAAGAAAATATGCTTTGCAGGATGCTCTTTTGAAAAGGTATTTTTCTTAATTCTTAATTATTAACTCTTAATTCAAAACTTCTTTTATGAATTACCTCCGCTTTTGCTTGGCGCTTACCGCCGTTTACGGAGCATTGTTCGTCTTTGCCGATTTCCACGACATACCGTGCAATGACGTGCGCGACTTCATGCTGCTCGCCATGCAGTTCGTGGCAATCGAGACAGGCGTTTTCGGCCTTTTGTGCCTTATAGGCATAAGCAGACGTGTGTTCGCGGCGTTGTTTCCGCTGCTTACGCTCGTCTGTACGGTGCTCGCCTACTTCCGTTATACGGCCAACGTGACGCTCACCCCGATAACCGTCGACCTCGCGTTGACCAACGACGCGGCCACGAGCATGGACGTGGTGACGTGGCAGCTCGTCGCGCTCGTCCTGCTGTCGGTGGCCGCCGCGGTGTGGACTGCGGTGTACAGGTACAGGCGCGTCACCATAAGGCGCAGGGCCGCGTGGCTTGTTGCAGGAGCTTTGCTGACGGTTGCTCCCGTAGGCTACAGCCGCACGCGCAATGCTGTGGGCACTCGCATACCGTTTTCGGTGTACACGAGCGTGGAAGGATACCTTGAGTCGCGCCGCGAAGCCGAAGCCGTGCGACCCATGTTCAATGGCAAGGCCGTGTGCGGCAGCGACTCGCTGACCGTAGTGTTCGTGCTGGGCGAGTCGTTGCGTGCGGCCAACCTGCAAATCAACGGTTATGGCCGCGCTACTACTCCTCTGCTCTGCCGCGAGCGTAACGCCGTGTCGCTGCCCAACGTCTACACTGACTATACCCTCACCCACCTTAGCATACCCCACATGCTTACGCGCTCTGACGAGCGCAACCCCGACCGCGCATACCCCGAGCGGTCATTCATCTCGCTGCTAAGGCAGGCCAGTTACCGCACCGCATGGCTTAGCAACCAGGAGCAGGTGAGTACGTTCGCCTACTTCATGAACGAGGGCGACACGTTGGTTTACGTCAACGGAGAGAAGTCGGCGTACAACCTTGAGAAGTGGCTCGACGGCGACCTGCTGCCCGAATACGACAAGGAGCTGGCACGCGGCTGTGCGCGGCAGTTCATACTGCTGCATACCATCGGCTCGCACTGGTGGTATAATTCGCATTATCCCGACAGCTTAGAGCGGTTCAGGCCGGTGATTGACAGCCGCGTAATATCCGCCAACACGGCGGAAGAGATGCGCAACTCGTATGACAATACCATAGTCTATTCCGACTACGTGTGGCACTCTTTGATAAACCGCCTGCGCGGACGCAACGCCGTGCTGCTGTATCTTTCCGACCACGCCGAGAGCCTTGGCGAGGACGGCTACTTCATCCACGGTACCGACCGCCCCGAGGTGCGCCGCCCGGCCTGCTTCGTGTGGTATTCTGACGAGTTCGCGCGGCGTTATCCTGATAAAGTATCCGCGCTCCGGGCCAACAAGAATAAGCAATGGAAGACGTACATGCTCTTCCACAGCGTGCTCTCGGCCGCCGACGTGGAAAGCGCATACATCGACCCGAGGCTCGACATATTCTATAATGCAAGACAAACAAGATGAGGATATTGCTTTTTGGCGAAGCCAGTTTCCTGCACAATACGTTGAAAAAAGGACTTGCTGAATGCGGTCATGACGTCCTCTTGGCGTCTGACGGCAACAACTGGCACAACTCTCCGCGCGACATTGACTTGCGCAGGAACATGCGTTGGGGCAAACTGGGCGGACTGAAAGTATTGTGGAAACTGCTTGTCAATGTCCGGAAACTTGTAGGCAACGATGTTGTGCAGATACATAATTACCAGTTTGTTCCGCTTAAAATGAAGTGGAACGAGCTTATACTGCGCTTCCTTAAACGGCATAACCGCTGCATAGTGAAAGGTTGTTACGGCGACGACCCGTTTGTATTGAAACGCCAGGCGGAAGGTGTGCCTGCATATTCTGACACATACTATAAAGGTAAAAAACAAAACGCCGAGGCCAACAGGGCGCGTTTAGCCGAAATGGAATTGCCCGAAGTAGTGCATTGCTGGAGTTATGCGAGCCGCATGGCCGACGCCCTTGTGCCTTGTCTTTATGAATATTGGTTGTGTTATGATGTTTTTCCATATAACCAAAAGTTGCATTACATACCATTGCCGATGGAAATACCGGCTGAAGCATGTGTCGCGGAAATTACGCCTGAACGTCCTTTAACGGTGCTTGTGGGTATTCAGCCCGGGCGTGATTACATCAAAGGGGCAAGGTATATAGCCGGTCTTGTAAGGCAAGTGGCCGATGAAAACCCGGGGAGAATAGATGTAAAGGTTGTAGAAGGTGTGCCGTATGACGAGTATTGCAGGCTTTTAGGCGAGGCCGACGTGCTCGTAGACCAGCTTTACAGCTATACCCCGTCGATGAATTCGCTGGCGGCCATGGCGCGCGGCACGGTAGTCATAGGTGGCGGCGAAGAGGATTTTTATGGTTTTATAGGAGAAAATAAGCTGCGTCCGATAATTAACGTTCGTCCCGGGGAGGATGAATATAACCTTGAAGTATTGCGCCGCACGTTGCTCGACCCTGTAAAAATAATGGATATGAAGCGTCAGGGAATAGAGTTCGTGCGCAAATACCACGACTATTCAATGGTAAGCAGGATGTATATAGACCTTTACAATACATTGATTCAACGTAAGGAAGCGTGCTTATAATATAAACTCAAGCGGTCAGTGGCATTTTGTCATTCCGCGCTCAGACGCGGAATGACAAAATGCTATTGACTATTTGAACAATGATTGTTGCAGTAATGGCTTTATGCCAAACTTACGTTATATAAACGTGAGTTCGGCATAACTTCTATTTTCCACAAACAGCGAAAATACCCTTTGTAGGGACATAATTCATTATGTCCGCACGCCGCGAAGAGGCGTATTACACAAGCGCAGCAATGAAAAACGTTCTTTCAGAACGTGCGGATATAATGAATTATGTCCCTACAAAGGATGTTTTCTTATACCAAATTCACGTTATATAAGGCTTTCTTTTCGTCTGTAAGCGGCTTTAACGCTTTAATGCCTTGAACAGTCGGCACGTCGTTTTAAGTCCAAATATGTTCAACAATACGGCCTTCAGAAGCCCTTTCGCACCATAGCTGCGGTGTAGCGACACGCGCTGCGGACGCAACAGGATGCGTCCCGTGGCGCGGTATGTGTGCAGCTGGATGGTGAACATGTCCATGTACAGCTTGTGCCAGCGGCTGTCGCGCGTGTCCAAGCCGAGGCGGACGACAGTTTCCACCTGCGCCTCAAGTAGAGGCAGCAGCCCGTCGCCGTGCGACTGTGCCATTATTCCGCCGCCGTTCCAGTGGTACAGGTACATGCCTTGTCCCGTGGTGGCTATGAAAGGCCGCTTGGCTACGATGCGCCCCATCGTCAGCACATCCTCGAACTTGCGGCCTACGGGAAACCTTATACCGTCGAACACCCACCGCTTGTACACCTTGTTACAAGCCCAGCAGTGCGCCAGGCCGTGCTCCGAGAGCCAGTCGGCCGCGTCGGCGTATTCCTCGTCGCCGGGGTTGAACAGGTGGCAGTCCGCCCTTCCCGGCCTTTCCGTCACGGGATATTCCAGTATGTCGTAGTCCTTGTGCGCCGCCACGACGGCCATCACGGCGGCCAGCGTGCCCGGGGCAAGCTCGTCGTCGCTGTCGACGAACGTGACGTATTGCCCGTGCGAACGCTCCAGGCCGTAGTTGCGCGCGTCTGAAAGGCCGCCGTTCGCCTTGTGAAAGACGGTCAACCGCGCGTCCGTTTGCGCCATTTTGTCGGCCAAAAGACCGCTTCCGTCGGTCGAGCCGTCGTCGACCAGCAGCAGCTCGAAGTCGCGGTAGCCTTGCCCGGTGATGCTCCGCACGCAGCGTTCAAGCGTTTCCGCCACGTTGTACACCGGCACGATGATGCTAAGTTTCATGGGCGTAAAGGTAGCAATTTAATTCCAACTTCAGACAAATATGATTTTATTTAATTCATAAAATGTATTTCATTATTTTGTCGTATAGGTGCATTATTATGTTGTCACGCCATAACGACGGCATGAATATCTGGAACGGAAAAACAAGGATTACCAGTATGTAAAAGTACGGATTGCCGCAAACGGGCGCACGGTTGAGCAGGCCCGTCAGCCTGTCGGCTGCCTTTTCCAGCAGCGGTGTGACATTAATCTTTATTCCGTTTGCGTGTGAATAATGGAAGAGGAAGAAAGACGTGTACAGGCTCATGGGCAGCGTCCTGCCGTAATCGGTTGAGAGCACGGTGAACAATGGTGACTGCACCAATAGTTGAAAAATCAGTATGCGTCCCAATCCGCCGTTATATCCTGTGCATGTGATGGTCTTTCGTGTTTTGTTTATTTGCGGTACGTTGGTGCAAAGGAAGAATGCAAGAGACAGGACTATGATTAGGGTCGCGACGGACAACGGTATGTTGTCGCCGAAGCTGATTTCAAGGTGCATTTTGAAAACGTCGGTATTGGTGAGTTTCAAGAACTCGACGGCACCGCCCATGCCGTCGGCCGGGTTGTAGCCGTCGGCCGTCATATATGGCATCCACGACTGCCAGATGGCGTCGGTCTGCGCCCCGTTTCCGCTATAAACGCACGACAACAGCATACAGGCTGTGGGGGGTGAAAACAAGTGCCGTTTTAAGCCATTTCCTTTCGCCGCAGGCGTTCCAATATTGCAAGGCGAGTACGGGTACGAGCACGAAGAAAACAGGCTCGTAGACGACAATGCCAAGCGACATTACGGCGACCGACAAAACAAGCAGCGTCTTCCTTTTTTCTTTCAGATATTTGAAAAACAGGTAAAACGTCAGTGCGCAAAGGCACAGCATCATGAAGTCGCGGCGGTAGCAACCCATTGATATGGTTACGCACGCCACGGGGAACATGGCTGCCAGAAGGCTCCATCTGTATTTGGTGAATATCCTGAAAGTGACGGCGAAAAACAATACGTAAAATATTATTTCGATGCCGAGTATGGCGTGCCTCACGTTGTATGGCCTGATATGTTCGAGTTGCAGCAGCAGCTCGCCGATAAGACCGCGGCGCACGAAGCCGCCCTGGTAGTTTATCAACCAGTCGCTCACTTCATATCTTACATAGTCGAAAGGGTATATGAACGAGTGCAGGGCGACGAAGCAAATCATGGCGAAGAGCAATGCCGTGACAGCCTTTTCAGCGTAATATGCTCCCAGTTGGCAATTTGGTTTCATCCGTTTTGTTTATTTGTCGTTTTTTTTATAAACTCTTCCCACTTCCACATAATATTTTCGGTGAAGAATGCCTTGACGTTTTCTTTTGCTTTGGTTCCGAATTGTGCTCGCAGATTTTCAGAATCCATTATCTGTGCAAGTCTGTTGGTGAATTTTTTTGTATCATTTTGCGGCACGAGGAAGCCGTTTACGCCGTCGGTCACGATGTCGGCTGCGCCGTATTCAAAGTCAAAAGTTACCGAGGGCAGTCCTGCGGCTTGTGCTTCGAGCAGTGTCATTGGCAGGCCTTCATGCCGTGATGACATGAGGTGCAGGCTGTATTGAGTGTATTTTTCGGCCATGTCGGTGCATGTACCGCGTAGCTTTATTATTTCTTGTAGTCTAAAAGAGTCTATCTGCCTTTGCAATTCGTCGCGCAACGGGCCTTCGCCGTAGATGTCGAGCTGCCAGCCGGGATGCGTTTCTATGGCCGCTTTCCAACAGTTGATGAGTATGTCAAAGCCTTTTTGACGCTCGAGCCTGCCTACGGCCACGGCGCGTTTTACGGCGTAATCTTTCACGCAAGACTTAGGTTTATCGATGAAGTTTGGGATTACCTCAATCCTTCTGGCCGTCTTGTATTCCTTCGCGTCGCCGCTGGTAAGGCACACTATGGCGTCGGATTTCAGTTCTGTGAGTTTGAAAAACGTGTTGTATGGTGTGAATTTGCGTGCAAGGTGTGATTCGAATACGGTTTTTGCTTTCGTGCGGCACAGCGGCAAGAGCAGTGCGCCGAGCGTGGTTGTGAAGAAAACAATGTCTGGTTCAGTCGTTTTCAACGCCTTGTTCAGCCGACTGGCGGCCAGGATTAATGTTTTTACGCGGCGCAGGGCCATTAATCCGTGATTGGTTGTCTTTTCCGTAAAAGGCACGTGGAGGCGTATTGTCTTTATGCTTCCGTCCAGCGGATAGCGTATGGGGCGGTCGTCCTCATATACTGATATGATGGTTACGTCGTGACCGTAACGGGCGGCCAGGATGCTGGCTTTGCGCGACACGATGCGTTCGATGCCGCCGCATACGGAAAAGTCTTCTATTACGTAGCTTATTTTCATTGTCTTCTTGCTATCAGATTGATGGCCGTTGAGAGCCTGATTGACAGCTTTTTGCGTAGCGAAAAGCCGCTTTTGCCCGTGGCGGTGAACGACACGTTGCCGCCGTGGCACCGGTATGTTACGAGAGCTTCGCCGATGAACCTGGCGCTGAACCTGAACGCCGCCACGTTGCCTATCCACAAATCGTGCATGGCAATGCCGTTCGGGAAGGGCAGCGCGGCGTCGAGCACGCGCCTTGTGAAGGCCATGCAGCAGCCCATGTAGCCGTTTTTCACAAAGAGATTGTACCAGCGTCCTGGTTTGGTGCGGTGTACGCTGTAATAAGATTTTTCAATGACGCGCAGGTTTTCGTCGGCCATTTCCGCGTCGCTTACAACGCAGTCGTAGCGGTTGAGCCACTTCATGCAGGTGCTTACTTTGCCGGGCAGCCACACGTCGTCCTGGTCGGCAAGGAAGATGTAGTCGCCTTTGGCGTGGCTGAGGGCGTTCTCGAAGTTGAGCGTTGGCGACTGTCTGCAAGGGCCTTCGACTATCCTTATCCTGCCGTCGGCCATGCTCCTTATCGTATCGAGCGTGGAGTCTGTCGAGCCGTCGTCGGATATTATCACCTCGTCGCCCTCCCCTATCTGGCTGATGATGGAGCATAGCTGTTGCTTGATGTACTTAGCGCCGTTGTATGTGGCCATGCAGACTGAAATCATCCGTATAAAAGTTTATATTATTGCAGTTTGTGTAGCTTTGTATTGTTTTTATTTTTCATTTTTTAATGACAGGTTTACCAATATTTCGTAAAGCTGTTTATGCTTGCTGGCTATTACGTCGAGTATTATTCCGCACACTAACATCAGCATTGAAAAAATGAATATGAAACCGCTGACGATGAGCGTCGGGAAGCGTGGAACAAGTCCTGTATCCATGTATTCTTGCAGTATGGGTATGAACATGGCGGCTGACACTGCCGCCATAAGCAAACTTATGCTGCCGAAAAAGGCCAGCGGTCGGTAGTCTCGGAAAAGCTGCAAGATGGTTTTTATTACCTTCATGCCGTCTTTGTAAGTGTTTAGTTTCGACGTGCTGCCTTCTTTTCTGTCCCGGTATTCTATGTTTATTTCGTCTATCTTGTAGTTTTTGTCGAGCGCGTGGATTGTCATTTCCGTTTCTATTTCGAAACCTTTTGTTATTATCGGCAGGTTTTTTGCGAATTGCCTGCTCAACGCCCTGTATCCGGTCATTATGTCATGGATATTGCTATGGAACAGTTTGTTTATCATAAACCTTACGAGCTTGTTGCCTTCGTTGTGGAATGCCCTTTTGTTTTCCGTAAAGTAGGTTGACGACAGGCGGTCTCCTATCACCATGTCGATGCCTTTTTCAGTCACGAGGCGGCACATTTCACCGGCAATGTCGGCCGGATACGTGTCATCACCGTCGACTATCAGGTAACAGTCGGCTTCTATGTCGCGCAGCATTTGGCGTATGACGTTGCCTTTGCCTTGCCTCTTTTCCTGCCGTACTATGGCGCCAGCCTTTTCGGCTATGGCTGCCGTATCGTCGGTCGAGTTGTTGTCATATACGTATATTATGGCTTCCGGCAGGGCTGTCTGGAAGTCTTTTACTACCTTCTGTATGTTTTCCGCTTCGTTGAGGCATGGTATAAGTACGGCTATGTCCATTTTGTTTCAGGTTTCTTATAAGTGCTACAAATAAAGATTATGACACACCATATTGTTAAAATCCAGTCACGCCATGTATAGAATATGTGTTGTATCGAATGGTTTTTCAGTACAATGAACCATAGCGCGGGCATCGCGGATATTATAAGAAGCCATCCGTAGGTTTTTAAGTATTTCTTCTTTTTGTAAATCAAGGTGGCTATGATTGCCATTGCGGCGATGGTGCTGAAAAGAAGAAAGATAAAGACTGATTTGTATTGCAGGCTTTCGGTGATTTTTGAAAAAAAGTCTTCGAAACTTATTAGTTTTCCTCCGAATATGATGGTGTCGCTCATTCTGTATTGTGCGGTAGCCAATGCTGTTGAAATTACGTTTTTTCCAGTTATGAGACTTGCTACAATCCATTTTGAGGCCCATAGTGAAGCATAGCCTCCGAACCAAGCAATACTGTTTGCGGTTATGTTTCTTATCGATGTGTTTTTTCCTTTATTGTCAGTCATTCCAGCTGCTGCCAAAGGTAAGCCGAGTGTCAATATGGGAGTGGTAAGAAAATCCATGAAGCTTGTTACGGCGCCTATTGTAAAAAATGTTACAGCCGACTTGTTCTTGTCTTTCGTTATATCCGGTCTTGAAAGCAACACAATCATGCTTAAAAAAGCTATGTAAAAGCATGTGCTGAATTGCAACGCCAATGGGATAATGAATATGTTTGTGGCGAACATTGCGGCAAGGAAGCTCAGTGAAGCAACTTTTCCGGCATTACGGTACAATAGTATTATTACAATGGAAAACAGCGATGTGAAGATGATGTAGTTTATGATTCTTATCTGCTTGTAATTGAAAATACATAAAAGCGGGCGCAGTATTATTTGATAACCATGCCAGTATCTGGAATATTCATCGTGTTCTGTGGCGGCCTGCCGTCCTTTTTCAGCCGCCATCAATGTCGTGTTGGCCATTTCATGGTACATTATGCCTCCGTTTGACGGTTGGGCAAATTCCGCCGTCATTGCAGCCTTAATTTTGTTGTTTTCATCTGCAGATACGCAGATGTTCATCATCAGGCAATCGGTCATGTTGTCTATTTGGAACAGGAAAAGGCCAAATGGCTTGAACCATAAACCTTCTTCTTTTATCTGTATTGCTGATTCGATGACGTTTTTCCTTATAAAGGACGTAGGTATGGTAAATGCTGCTATTATGGAAGTGGTGAACAATATTAGCAGAACGATGTATGTTGCAAGTAATTTTTTTGACAGTTTCATTGCCTTTGATGTTATGCTTTTCAGTTTATTACAGCGATTTTACATACGGTGCCTTTGTTTCCGTTTGCCGTGGCTGTCTGTACCATATACACACCGCTTGCCACGCGTCTTCCTTCCATATCGGTGCAGTCCCATTGGAAAGAACCTGCCGTGCTGCGTCCTTCGGCTACGAGGGTGCCGTTTGACGTTGTTATTTTCACATCTGCATTGCTTGAAAGCCCTACTATTGTGACAAGACCCGTATAATCTGGTTTTACTGGGTTGGGATATGCCCACACGTTGTCTTTTGTCATTTTCTCGTTCGGCGCCGTGGCTTCGCTTTGGTATGAGCAAAGTCCTTTGTCGGTGCCTATGTACACGTTGCCGGTGGCATTGTCG
The DNA here is from genome assembly GCA_905196835.1 of uncultured Prevotella sp. Lineage (GTDB taxonomy): Bacteria > Bacteroidota > Bacteroidia > Bacteroidales > Bacteroidaceae > Prevotella > Prevotella stercoripullorum. The sequence goes on from CAJJWN010000012.1 coordinate 23,488, forward strand.
ATTGCGATGCTTTTTATGTTATCAGAAATGATGCCGCTGTTGCTCTTTGTGAAATGCTGTTCTTCTGTGATATTGTCGTCACCTATCACGTACAGGCCGTTGTTTAGCGTTCCAATCCATTTCCGGTTGGCGTTGTCTATTGCTATGGCCGTTATGCTCAGTCCGGAAAGAAGATAGTCAGCCAGGTTTGTCCCGTCATTGCGTGGTACTTTGTACTGGTAGAAACCTAATTCAGGATTGTTTATGTATTCTCTTGTAAGAGTGAGGAGCGCGGAGTTTGTACCGACCCAGATGTTGCCGTCCAAGTCTTTGGCTATAGCGTTGCATGTGACGTTTGTAAATGCCGTCCCGTCTTCGTTTACGAAATGTGAATATTCGGTCAACGTCTCTGTCACTGTATTGTACGCATATACAGCCGGGTGTTCCCAGTATTTGCTGAACATCCACAGTATGTCTCCGTCAAAGCCCATGAACTTCATGTTTGCGGAATTTTCTGTTTGCACTTGGTTGCTTGGCGTAAGCCATTCTTTTTCTGCCGTAAGTTTGAGCATCGTGTTTTTGGTGCTTCCGCTATTGGCAATCCAAAGGTTTCCGCTTTTGTCGAATATTGTGGAACAAATTATTTCATAATTTTTGTTTCCTTCCAGTCCGTTCACGAAATATATGGGGCTGTTCTCGTCGTTCCAGTGTTTAGTCAGCCTGCCGTTGTAAAATTCAAACAGTCCCCGTTGCGAGCCTGCCACTATATGTTTTGGGTCAGCCGGGTCTACGTCGAGCGTAAGCACGTCTTGGAATTTCGTGCCCAATACTTTTTCAGTCTCTGTATTGTCAAACGTGGTCCATTCGTCATTGTCCCAGTCGTATATCTGTATTGATGCGGGATGTCCCCCGTCCCACGTTTCGCCATTGCATGAATACAGCATGTCCCCGTGTATTTTAAGGAAGCCGAAATAGTTGTATTTCGGGCCGTCGGGGCAGATGTCGTTTCTCGTGAAGGTTTTGTTGCCGTTACTGTCTATCGTGTAAGATTGCAGTTTTCCGTCTTTTTGGTTGCTCCAATAGCATTTGTTGTATTTGTCATAGACGTAATGTTCATTGTATCCGTTGGCGTTTGTATTTGTTATGTCGTTGTCGTTCTTGAACGAAACTTCATCGCTTGACGGCTTCCAATTGGAATAATCAAGAGGGTTTTCAGACAGCAGGCATTCGTAGACGCCGTTGCTTGTATTGGCATATATTTTTTTCTCTGTGACAGTACAGCCTGTTACATTTTTGTTCAATTTGTACGTGTCGCTTATTTGGGCGTCGAGCATGTCTGTTTTTATTATCCCAAAGGCGGTGCATACATACGCGTACTTTCCATGTATGGTTATGTTGTTAACGGTTTTTTCTTCCGTCATCGATTTGTTGGAATACTCTGATATGTTGATGACATTTTCATTATTGTCAATCAAGTCAATGTTGTAGTTTTCATATATTATGATGAGCCGTTTTACAGTATTGTTCCATGCTATGTGGGTTACTGTGCAGTCGTTGAGCTGCCTTGTCTTGTCGTACGTTGATATGCTGTTGTCCGCAATGTTGTATGAAAAGATATTGTTTGAGCTTAAGACGTATATCATGTTGCCTGCTGGCTCTATGTCGCTGATGTCTCCATAGGTCATGTATGCTTTCCATTCGCCTATTTTCATGGAAAACATTTGCATCGGGATTAATAAAAGTAATGAAATGATTATATTTTTCATACAACTTATATTGTCATTTGTCAATTTTTTTCAGGTATTCCACGAGCTTCCTCACGGCCAGGGCGCGGTGCGATATCTTGTTTTTCACCTCCGGGCCGAGCTGGGCGAAGGTGTCGGCGTAGCCGTCGGGGCGGAACACGGGGTCGTAGCCGAAGCCTTCCGAGCCGTGGCGTTCGGCGGTGATTTCGCCGTTGACGACGCCTTCGAAAGTGACTGGCTGTGAGGCGTTTGCGAGGATGAGGCAAATGGCGGTGCGGAAGCGGGCCTTTCGGTCGGTGAAAGGCCGCAGTTCGGCGAGCAGTTTGGCCATGTTGGCCTCGCTGTCGTGGCCGGGGCCGCCGGCGTAGCGTGCGGAATAGACGCCGGGAGCGCCGCCGAGGGCGCGCACTTCGAGGCCGGTGTCGTCGGCGAAGCAGCTCATTCCGTATTTGTCGTATATGTAGCGGGCTTTTTGCAGGGCGTTGCCTTCGATGGTTGGGGCGGTCTCGGGTATGTCGTCGTGGCATCCTATGTCGCCGAGCGAGAGTATTTCCACGCCGGTGCCGTTGAGCATCTCGCGTATTTCCTCGAGCTTGTGGGCGTTGTTTGTGGCGAAAACTATCTTTTTACAATTCATAATTCACAATTCATAATTCATAATTCATAATTGGGTTGTGGGAGGGCTGGGAGAGCTGGGAGTTATGGGAGAGCTGTGAGTACCAGAGTAATGGATTTTTCATTTTTCATTTTTCATTTTTAATTTCTTCGGCACTTTCACCTTTATTTGGTCGAAGCCTTCGCCGTATACTCCGATTACGGAGCTTTGGCTTACGAAGGCGTTGGGGTCGATGGCTTTTATGAGGCGGAATATGGTGAGGCTCTCGCGGCGTTTTGCCAGTAGGCAGACTACCTTGGTGGGCTTGCCGCTGTACCATCCGTGACCGTCGAGTATCGTCAGGCTGTGGTCGGTGGTCTTGGCTATGGCGTTGGCTATTTCCTGGTATTTCTTGGAGAAGATGAAGAACTGGACTGACTGGCGCTGGAGGTTCATCACGTAGTCGAGCATGGAACACTCGATGAACATGGTGCAGAAGCCGAAGACTACTTTCTGGAGGCGTATCTCGACGGGGCCGAAGGTGTCGATGAAGAGGCAGCTGCCTATGATGCACACGTCGATGAGCAGGATTACGCGGCCAAGGGATATGTTGCGGTATTTGTTTACGGCGGCGGCTATGATGTCGGTGCCGCCCGTGGAGCCGTTGTTGAGGAAGACTATGGCCAGGGCCGTGCCGGTCATCATACAGCCGATGACGAGCGACATGAAGTCGTTGCCCTCGCCGAGGAGCTTGTAGAACGTGCCGTCGGGCTGCACCACCACGTCCTGTGCCACCTCCAAGAGGAAGGTGAGCACGAACGTGGCGTAGATGGTCTTCGTCAGGAAGCGCCAGCCGAGTATCTTCAGCGCGGCCACGATGAGCGCGGCGTTGATGATGAAGAACGTGTACTGCACGGGGAACTCCGTGGCGTAGAACACCACGGCGCCTATTCCGGCGATGCCTCCCGTCACGATTTCGTATGGCAGGAGGAACACGGTGAAGCCGAACGTGTAGAGCATCAGGCCGAGCGTTATGTTCAGGTAGTCCTTCAGCTCGTTTTTGATTGTTGGGTTCATGGCATTTTTGCGGTTATGAGGTTTTACGGTCTTGGGGTTATACGGTGACACTTGCAACCGTAAGACCGCATAACCCCATAACCGCAAAACCTTACTTTACAACTATGTTCACAATCTTCTTGGGCACGATGATTACCTTGACGACGCTCTTGTCGCCGATGTACTTGGCCGAGCGTTCGTCGGCCATCACCGCGTCTTCAATCGTCTTGTTGTCCGCGTCGGCGGCGAACTGCATCTGGAAACGCGCCTTGCCGTTGAACGACACGGTCATCTGCACGGTCGATTCTACGAGATACTTCTCGTCGAACTCGGGCCACTGTGCGTCGCATACCGTGCCGTCGTTGCCCAGGCGGTGCCACAGCTCTTCGGCTATGTGGGGCGCGAAGGGCGCGATTAGCTTCACAAGGTCGGTCAGCACGCGGCGGTTGCGGCACTTCATCTGCGCCATCTCGCCAACGCATATCATGAAGGCGGCCACCGACGTGTTGTAGCTAAACGCCTCAATGTCCTGCGTCACCTTCTTGATTAGCTTGTGCAGGCTCTTCAGCTCTTCCGGCGTCTGCTCGCCGTCAGTCAGCTCCTTCATGCCGTCCTTGTCGGTGTAGAGCGCCCAGAACTTCTTGAGGAAGCGGTGGCAGCCGTCTATTCCGTTGGTGTCCCACGGCTTGCTCTGCTCCACGGGGCCGAGGAACATCTCGTACAGGCGCAGCGTGTCGGCACCGTAACGCTCTACAATCATGTCGGGGTTGACTACGTTGTACATCGACTTCGACATCTTCTCTATCGCCCAGCCGCACACGTACTTGCCGTCTTCCAGTATGAATTGGGCGTTAGCGTACTCCGGCCGCCATGCCTTGAAGGCGTCTATGTCGAGCACGTCGCCGTGCACTATGTTCACATCGACGTGTATTGGCGTGGTGTCATACAGGTCTTTCAGGCCGAGGGAGACGAACACGGGAGCTGCGTCGTGGTCGTCGTTGTTCACGCGGTACACAAAGTTGCTTCGTCCCTGTATCATGCCTTGGTTGACGAGCTTCTTAAACGGCTCCTCCTCGCACGACACTCCGAGGTCGTGCAGAAACTTGTTCCAGAAGCGCGAGTAAATCAAGTGGCCCGTGGCGTGCTCCGTTCCGCCTACGTACAAATCGACATTGCGCCAGTACGCGTCGGCCTCGGGGCTTACAAGGGCTTGGTCGTCGTGCGGGTCCATGTACCTTAAATAGTACGCCGACGAGCCTGCGAAGCCCGGCATTGTGTTCAGCTCGAGGGGGAAGACGGTCACGTTGTCAACCAATGACTTGTCAACAACGCACTTGTTAGCCGTGTCCCACGCCCACTTCCTTGCGTGGCCGAGCGGCGGCTCGCCTGTCTCCGTGGGCTGGTATTTGTCGATTTCGGGCAGCTCCAGCGGCAGGCAGTCCTCCGGCAGCATGTATGGCTGGCCGTCCTTGTAGTACACGGGGAACGGCTCGCCCCAGTACCTCTGGCGCGAGAAGATGGCGTCGCGCAGGCGGTAGTTCACCTTCACGCGGCCGAGGCGGAGCTCCTGCACATACTTCTTTGTAGCGGCAATGGCCTCCTTGACGGTCATGCCGTTGAGGATTAATGGAGAATTGAGAGGTGAGAATTGAGAATTATGATTACCCTCGTTGCCTTTATGCTGGTTATCATAATTATCCATTCTCAATTTTCCATTCTCAATTAATTCTTTCCTTGGCGAGTTGCAAACTATTCCCTCTTTTGCGTCGAAGCTCTCCTCGCTTACGTCGCAGCCTTCGATGAGCGGACGGATTTCGAGGCCGAAGTGCTTGGCGAAGGCGTAGTCGCGCGAGTCATGCGCAGGCACGGCCATGATGGCTCCCGTGCCGTAACCGGCCAGCACGTAGTCTGAAATCCATATTGGAATGTCCTCGCCCGTGAACGGGTTTACGGCGTACGAGCCCGAGAATACGCCGCTCACCGAGCGGTCGCTGATGCGCTCGCGCTCGGTGCGCTTCTTCGTGCGCTCAAGGTAAGCGTCCACCTCGGCCTTCTGCCCGGGCGTGGTGACCTTCGCCACCAGCTCGCTCTCGGGCGCAAGCACCATGAACGTGACGCCGAAAATGGTGTCGGCGCGGGTGGTGAAGATGGTGAATTTAAGTGAAGAGTTAAGAGTGAAGAGTGAAGAATCATCTTGTCCTGTTGCATTTGAATTCTTCGTTCTTCGTTCTTCACTCTTAACTTCAAACTCTATTTCAGTACCCTCGGAGCGTCCTATCCAGTTGCGCTGTGTCTCCTTGAGCGAGTCGCTCCAGTCAACGGTGTCGAGGCCGTCGAGCAACCTTTGGGCGTATGCGCTGACGCGCAGGCACCACTGCATCATCTTCTTCTGCACAACGGGGTAGCCGCCGCGCACCGACAGGCCGTCTACCACCTCGTCGTTGGCGAGCACCGTGCCCAGCCCGGCGCACCAGTTAACCATCGTCTCGCCAAGGTAAGCCAGTCGCCAGTTCATCAGCGTCTGCCTCTTTTCCTGCTCTGTCATGGCGTTCCACTGGGCAGCCGTGAGCTTCAGCTCTTCCGAGCAGGCCGCGTCGAGGCCGTCGGTGCCGTGCTCGGCGAGGTGCTTTTCAAGCTCCTCTATTGGCCTGGCCTTCTGCAAGGCGTTGTCGTAGTATGAGTTGAACATCTTGATGAAGGCCCACTGAGTCCAGTGGTAATACCGTGGGTCGCACGTGCGCACCTCGCGGTCCCAGTCGAACGAGAAGCCGATTTTGTCAAGCTGCTCGCGGTAGTGGTTGATGTTGGCCTCGGTGGTTATGGCCGGGTGTTGGCCGGTCTGTATGGCGTACTGCTCGGCTGGCAGGCCGTAGGCGTCGTAGCCCATGGGGTTGAGCACGTTGAAGCCCTGCTGGCGCTTGTAGCGTGCGTATATGTCGGAGGCTATGTAGCCGAGCGGATGGCCCACGTGCAGGCCCGCCCCTGATGGGTAAGGGAACATGTTGAGCACGTAGAACTTCTGTTTCCGCGCGTCCTCGGTTACGTGGTAGGTCTTCTCCTCGGCCCACCTTTGCTGCCATCGTTTCTCGATTTCGTTGAAGTTGTATTCCATTGCTTCTTATCTTGTTTTTGTTTGTATGCAATAATCCAAGATGCAAAGATACAAAAAAAGGTGGGAAAGTGAGAAGGTGAGAGGGTGAGAAAAGCAAAAATAAGGTGAGAATGTGGTTTTTCCACCTCCTCACCTTCTCACTTTCTCACTTTCTCACCTCCTCACCTTTATAACATCGCCGCGTTCACTCCGAACACTCCGAGTATTGCGGTAGCCACGGCCGCGATGATTTTCAAGATTATTGATACTGTATTCTTTCCTTTGTTGCTCATAGTTTTAAGTTGATTGTTTTTAAGTTGATTGTTTTGGAGTTCTGGGAGAGCTGGGAACTCTGGGAGAGGTTGTCCCTGTTTCCGGCTCTCCCAGTCCTCCTCCCTCGGGAGGGTTGGGGAGGGGCTTTTCTTACGCTCCCTCTTCCGTCCCTTCGAGGGCCACGCCGATGGCGTTCTTGGGCAGCTCCTGCACCTTGCAGCCGGTCAAGAGGGCGCGCACGCGGGTCTTGTCCTTCTCGATTTTCGTCTCGGGCTGGAAGAGCACGTGTACCGACTTGACGTTCTGCCCGGCGGTAAAGTCGTCGATGGTGGCCGCGGGCTTGGTTGACATGCCTATTTTGAACGTGCCGAGGCGGTTGAGCTTCACGCGGTGCGACATTTGCAGGTGCTTCTGCATGGTCTCCACCAGTTCGCTGAGCACGGCCACTATGTCGGCCCACTTTACGGTGCAGTTGGCCTGCATCTCCTCGGCCAGGTCGTCGATGTCTACTGTTCCCGTGTGTACGGCGCGTGCATACCATTCGCCCTGGTGGTTGGAGTTGCGCCTGTTGTCCTGATAAAGTTTGTAAAATACTGCCATAGTTCTGAAAGTTTTTAAGTTTGTTTGTTGTTTGAAAATTGTTTGTTGTTTTGCTTGATGCATCTTGCGTCGGCAAAGGTACGGCGGAAAACGCATCCGGCCAAGCCTCTGCACTATACATCGTAAGAGTGGAACGCATGACATTTCGCAACCCGTTGGCTGCCAGCGTGTTGCGTCCGCGCCGCCGGGAGACGGCTCCCTGCCCCGCCGTTTGCCGCCTTATGCGCCGCCGGAGGCCGCAAACTGCGGGGTGAAAGGCGGCCTTCGGTAACGCGCTGGCTGTCAGGGCGTTGCGCGGCCGGTTTTCGGGCTGGCTGTGCGGAGCGCAAGGCTCGTTCACGTTTTTTAGCAAAACGGGGTGTAAAGTATATAGCGTTGTGAACTTATTGTGCACAGAATAGCCGTAACTTTGCAGCCGATTGTTTTTCAAGTAACATGTTTAACCAACCTGACAATTTAAGAAAATGACAATGACTATTGAGATGAACACACGCACGGGGCACTTGACAGAGTATGCACAGACGCTTACGCGCGAGCAGCGCGCCGAGGCGAGGAAGAAGCTTGCGGCGCAGTTCGCCGACCTGATGGAACGCTCGCCTGCGGAGAACATTTACTGGATGGAGACGGTGACCGACCTTATGGACCTTTCGCACGAGGTGTACCTTACCGAGAGTATGCTCGACGCCGACGGCCGCCCCTTCGGCTTCATGCGCATAGTGAAGCGCGCCTGCGCCGTGCTGCACGTGCCTCTGCCGGCCAACCCCTACTCCATGGCCTTCAACGCGCGCAACCGCAGGGGCGTGCGCCAGACGTCGATGTTCAGCCGCTACTGCTGGCAGATGTACTCAAAGGGTAAGGCTAACCCGCTCGACGGCATGATACAGCGCATGGGGGAAATGGGAAATTAACAATTAAAAATTAACAATTAAAAATTAAGAGTTAAGAAAATATGCCTTGCCGGATGTCGGCCACAAAGGTATTTTTCTTAACTCTTAATTTTTAATTTTTAATTGTTAATTCACCCGTAATCGCCTCCGGCGGAATGCCGAGCTTGGAGAAGGCGAACATCTTTTTGCCCAAGTCTTTCAGCGAAGCGCCAATGTGGTAGACGTCGGCACCGTCGATGATGATGAAGCGGTCGTGCACGCCGGAGCACGTGCCCACTTCTATGGGCGGGTACTGGCTGTTGTGCCTGTCTGTGTCGAGGCGCAGCTGCGGGCTTATGCGCTGAGTGTACACCGCCGCCGTTACACCGCCGCACCGCTTGGTGAGCATCGCCAGCACGGAGTCGTCCACGTAGTTGTCTATGAGCACGATTGATTTCCTGGCCGAGCGTATCAGGTCAGCGGCGAACTTGTATGCGTCGAATATCTGTCCGTCGTAGAACACGCCCTCCACCGGCGGCAGCGACGTGCGCACGAAGAAGTCAATCTTCCTTGAATGCTCGGCCACGGTGTGCTCAAGCTCGGTAAGGCGGCGGTTTACCGAGTAGCCGCGCAGCAGGTATTCCTTCAATACTTTGTTGGCCCATTGGCGAAACTGCGTGCCCCTGACAGACCTAACTCTGTAGCCTACTGATATTATTACGTCAAGGTTGTAATACTTCACGCGGTAATTCTTTCCGTCGGCGGCAGTTGTAAAGCATTCCTTGACAACTTACGCGCGTTCCAGTTCGTTCTCTTTGAAGATGTTGTTAGTGTGCAGGCTTACGTTCTGTTTGGTAGTTTGAAACAGTTGCGCCATTTGCGCCTGCGTCAGCCATACCGTTTCGTCGTCGAGCCTCACCTCGCTGTCGGGCTGGTACAGTATTATCTCCCCTTGGTTTTCCATGGATGTATGTCAAGTTGTTTACTCTTGCAAAAGTAACTCCAATTTTTCATTTTTCATTTTTCATTATTCATTTTTTAAGTTATCTTTGCACCATGTACAAACAGCAATCACACATGGGAAACAAGTTAACCGCAATCCTGCTGGCCGCCCTCCTGCCGCTGCTCGCCGGGGCGCAGACAGTCAAGGTGGCCTGCGTGGGCAACAGCATAACCGAAGGCTACGCCCTGGCCCACCCCGAGACCGAGAGCTACCCCGCCGTGCTGCAACAGATGCTGGGGCAAGGCTACGAGGTGGGCAACTTCGGCATGTCGGGACACACGCTGATGAACAAAGGCAACAAGCCTTACATGGCCACGCAGCGTTACAAGGACGCGCTGGCCTTCAGTCCCGACATAGTGACCATAATGCTGGGCACCAACGACACCAAGCCTGTGAACTGGGCGCACCGCGACGGCTTCGAGCGTGACCTGCGCACCATGGTGGCCGCCTTCCAGGCCCTGCCCTCGCGCCCCAAGGTCTGCCTCTGCCTGCCCGTGCCCGCGCCAAGCGGACAATGGGGCATCAACGACAGCATAATCACCCACGGCGTCATCCCCGTAATACGCCGGGTGGCCGCCGACCTGAGCCTGACTCTAATCGACCTTAACGCGGCCATGCGCCCCTACCCCGAATATTACACCGACGGCGTACACCCCGACAAGCGCGGGGCGCGCGTCATTGCGGCCTGCATACGCAAGGCGATTGAGGAATTAAAAATTAAAAATGAATAGGTAATTATATACTTAATTGCACAACTATCCTTACCATGATTTTTTCATGGTATAAGCAAATATATGAAAATCGTATTAAAAGTCCAAATCAATATTGTTCGGCATGAATTGTATCTGGTTTAGTTTCTGTATTAACCTTTTCGATTTTTGCACTCCCATTACCACCAAAAGTGAACGTGTATTGTGTATCCGAAAATTTCAAAATGAAAAGTAATCCGCACAACAAAATCATAAAGACAAAAGCTCCAATTACGCTTTGTATTGTACCATGTAAATAAGATTTAAGCGTAGAGCAAGGTCTTATTGGCTCTATGGCCTTTCGGATTAACTCTAAATGATTTTTATTCATATTGTCTTCAACATCTTTTTTTGACTCTTCCAAAGAATTGTCTAAAAAAGTTTGAAGAATACATGAAGCTATAAATTTATATTTATCAAGACTACATTGACTACTGCTTATTATATTAAACGGCTTTAAGTCATCCTCTGTTGGTTCCTCATTATTATGCTCATTTTTATAACTGGTGATAAACTCAATTTTATCTTCTATAAAGAGCATAAGCAATATGACCAATAATGTCAGCCTTATCTTCTACGAGCTGTGAATATATGTAATTATAATTTCTTGGCATGAATATTTAAAGCTTTTCCAAAAGAGTCCTTTATTTGTTTTGCCGATATATTCCGTGTACATACCTTTCCCATAACAGAAACAGAAACATTGAAAGTTTCTTGTGGAGTAACAGACTTACCAATAGCACAAAACGTTTTATTCTTATTTTGTGAAATAGTGCGTTTATTAGCTCTTATAACCGTATCTATTGATATTCTACACATACTCAATCTTCTTTTGGTTTGCAAATATACAAATAAAAATCATAAGCACACATTTTTCAGCGCGGAATTAGTTATTTTTACAGAAATAACTACTATCTTTGCAACCGAATAAGGGTGCTTGCACTCTTTTCGGACATACAGCCTAATCGTCGTCGAACTACCACAACAGACCATAAGAGAGGCTGATAATCAACTTACCCAATGGGTGAAGTGTGTCCTGCGTCATAGACGTAGAACCGCTCCTATGGGTAAGTTGGCTGTGGTAGGCCACGACGACGTTGGGCAGTGGTTCTACGTTTTCGTTTACCCGTTCTCGTTCATACCGTTGCCGTTTTACAGATTATTGTCTAACACGAATAAAATGTAGAATGGAAACAAGAAAACTTATCTTAGGAACAATTTTCCTATTTATCTCATTGATGGCATTGGGGCAAAACAAATTTGACCTTACACCTGACAACATGATAAAGTTTATCGGGAAAGTAAACCAAGAACAGTTTGAGCAATCCGTTGGTAATCCCGTTGGTGAAGAAGAAGGCTTTATCGTGTATGAAGTGGAAAACACCTATGACAACGAGATAACGGCAATAAGGTGTTTCTACCGTGAATCCGACGGTAAACTTATCTCCGTGAAATTCGGCACGAGGTACTACCTCGCTTATTGGATAGGCTTTACTCGATTAAACGGCTACCCAAAGACAGAGAAAGAGGCTCAACGCCGTGGGATGTTCGCCCCTAAGAAAGACAAATTTGGGGAAATATATCAAGTCAATCTAAAGCTAAGAACGTTTGGCTGTCAGATTATGGATATAAGAGAAAACCCATATTACTCTACCGCTATAATTAACTATCATACCGTTAAATTATGAAAGGTTGTTCTACACTTATCCTACTACTGTTGTTTATATGCCTTTTGTTCTTTGGCCCGATAGGTTGGGTCATAGGAATAGCATTGCTCATAATGGGCATCTTCATGAATAAAGGGAGCAAAAAGTAATTTAGCCGTGTACAACCTCATTTGTCGGGGTTGTACCTTGCGGCCTTACTTATCATCGCAGCGAAATCGGGGTCTATGTCCTCGAACTTAACGCCGGACGTGGATTCCGATTTTACTGTCACCTCCTTTGTTACTGATTTTTTAGCTTCGTTGGCATACCACTCCAATACCCATTTAGGCACTTTCACAGCCAGTTTTGGTGATGCCCACTGCGATATGTTTATGGCAACCTGCGGATGCACCCATATTTCATCGGCATCATCCGACTTTTGCAGCAACACGGTTTCCTCAATGCCTGTTTCACGTGAAAGCTCCGCAATAAATCTTTTCGTGAAACGGATTTGGGCATAGTCCGAAAACTCCTTGTCGCAAGCGTCGCATATTGCCATTGCGTCAATGTAGCCGTCAGACAAACGTTGCCTGATTTCGACTCCGTTTACTTTTTTCATTTCAAATGATTTTTTAGGCTTTCTCGTAGGCATAAGTCAAATCTTTATAGGTTACTCTATGTTTCAAACAATTCAAGGCATTTTCAAATACCTTGTGCAAAGGTAACATTCTTTGTGTATATCTCCATGAAAATTCATCCGCATATTTTTGCAGGTGCTTTCGTGAAACCTTATGGTACACACCGATGATGCCCCGTTTCAGTATAGACCAAAATCCCTCAATGGAATTTGTGGTTACTTCTCCCATGCCGTATATACCGTAACAATGGTAAACGCATGAGTGCTTATACCTGTCGGACAAATCCCCGTAGCTCCATTCATCACTGTATATGGTACTACCAGCCTTTACGGTCTTGTATATTTCGGTACGGAGAGTTTTTGCAGTAGTGTCTTTTACCACTTTTGCAACAACCTTGCCTCCTCTTTGAAGCATACCGAATATAGGCGTTTTGTCCTTGAAACTTCGCCCTCTGCAATGTTTGACTTTTTTGTCCTTATGTCGATTCTTGTTTTTGCCTCCTACGAAAGTTTCGTCAATTTCCACTACACCGTCAAGTTTCAGTTCCTTGTTTTGTTCTCCGAAGCACTTGCGTATGCGGTGAAGCATTGCCCATGCAGTCTTCTGCGTCACCCCAATGTCTTTTGACAACTGGACGGAGGACATTCCTTTCCTGTGGGTCATAAACAGCCAAATGGCCATGAACCACTTTTGCAAAGGAACGGATGAACGGTAAAACATCGTGTTCGTCCTTGCGTTGAAATACTTGCCGGTGTTCTTACATTTGTAATTATGGCCTTTGCATTTGTACACCTTAGATTGTGGGTCATACGGAGAAACCACCTTCCCCTTCCACATCACCCATTCGAGATAGGCGATACATGACTCCTCATCGGGCAGGGCACGCAAAAGGTCGTTTAAGGACTTAAATTGTACTACCATACACACATAATATGTGTTATATGCAAAGATAGTAAAATTTTACACAATACACAAATATTGTAGCATTTAATTTAGTGTAATTAAGTATATAAATCCCAATGAATAATTAAAAATGAATAATGAATAATCAGGCATACGCCATAAAGTAATCCGCAAGGCGATTATTCATTATTCATTCTTCATTATTCATTTTTCATTCTTCATTATTTGTTTTATCTTTGCACTTGTAAATAAAAAAGACAGACGAATGAGACGTTTCATCATCATCGCCGTCATGGCACTGGGAGTGCTGGCGGCGCGGGCCATGAGTTACAGCGAGGTTCGCCAGGAAGCATTGTTCCTCACTGACAAGATGGCCTACGAGCTGGGGCTGAACCAGGCGCAGTATGACGCCGTGTACGAAATCAACTTCGACTACTTCATGTCGGTAAACTCGTCGAAGGACATCAAGGGCACGTACCTCAACCGCCGCAACTACGACATCAACTTCGTGCTAACGCCCATGCAGTACAGCAAGTTCTACAAGGCCGACTACTTCTACACGCCTGCCAAGTGGAGCAACGGCGTGGTGCTCAAGGTTTACACGCGCTACACCAACCGCTCGAAGATGTACTACCCCGTGCCGCGCTCGTACCGCCATTACCGCGGAGAGCACGGCAAGAAGTACAACAACATTAGCTGGTACAAGGGCAAGGACTTCAAGTCGAGCCACGCCATAAGGAGCAACGGCCACGACATTACCTACGGCTCCGGCACACGCACAGGCCACGGCATACGCTCCGGACACAACAGCAACACCAACAGGCACGGCCACAGCATCGGCACCGGCGCGAAGCCCGGCAAGCACAACACCGGCATAGGCCACGGCGCGACTACCGGCAAGAAGAAGCCCACGAAGGAGAACAACACCGGCATAGGCTCGGGTGTTAGTGTAGGCTCGGGCGCAGGCATAGGCTCTGGAGCAAGCGTCGGCACAGGCACACGCAGCCACTCCAATTCAGGATGGTTCAAGGGCGAGCGAAAGTAAAGCCGTAAACAATATTGTCAAGCATTAAAATCGGGCGGAAGTTTCACAATCCGCCCGATTTTTCGTAACTTTGCAGATTGGAACATGCGGGCGTACCCTATGACCGTACAATCCGGCAACCGTACAACCGCATAACCGTGAAACCCCACAACCCCATAACCGTAAAACCGAAAATATGTCCAAGAAAGACAACGGGCTTACGCCGATGATGAAGCAGTTTTTCTCGTTCAAGGAGCAGCATCCCGACGCCATGCTCCTCTTCCGCTGCGGCGACTTCTACGAGACTTACTTGCAAGACGCCGTAGACGCCAGCCGCATACTCGGCATAACGCTGACGCGCCGCAGCAACGGCGGACAGCAGGGAGGCGCGCCTACGGAGATGGCCGGCTTCCCCCACCACGCACTCGACACATACCTGCCCAAGCTCGTTAGGGCGGGCCGCCGTGTGGCAATATGCGACCAGCTGGAAGACCCCAAGCTCACCAAGAAGCTCGTAAAGCGCGGCATCACCGAGCTGGTGACGCCCGGCGTGGCCATGACCGACAACGTGCTCGACTACAAGGAAAACAACTTCCTGGCCGCCGTCAACTTCGGCAAGGCGGCCTGCGGAGTGTCCTTCCTTGACATATCCACGGGCGAATTCCTTGCGGGCGAAGGCTCTTACGACTATGTGGAGAAGCTGCTCGTCAATTTCTCGCCCAAGGAGGTACTCTTCGAGAGGGGCAAGCGCGAGGTGTTCAACCGTTATTTCGGCAACAAATACTTCACCTTCGAGCTTGACGACTGGGTGTTCGCCGAGCCTACAGCAGAGCAGAAGCTGCTCAAGCACTTCGGCGTGAAGTCGCTCAAGGGCTTCGGCGTGGACCATCTGCGCAGCGGCATCGTGGCCTCGGGCGCCATCCTCCAGTACCTCGAGATGACCCAGCACACACACATCGGCCACATTACGTCGCTCGCACGCATCGACGAGGAACGCTACGTGCGCCTCGACCGCTTCACTATACGCTCGCTCGAGCTGCTGCACCCGATGCAGGACGACGGCGCGTCGCTGCTCGACGTGCTCGACCATACCGTCACTCCGATGGGCGCCAGGCTGCTAAGGCGGTGGCTCGTATTCCCCCTGCGCGACGCCAAGGCCATAGAGGCAAGGCTCGACGTGGTTGACACTTTCTTCCGCAACACGGAGTTCCGCGACGTGGTTGACAGCCAGTTTCACCGCGTGGGCGACCTCGAGCGCATAATATCAAAGGTGGCCGTGGGGCGCGTGTCGCCGCGCGAGGTGGTGCAGCTGCGCACCGCCTTGCAGGCTCTCGGCCCCGTGAAGGCCGCCTGCCTGGAGTCGGGCAACGACGCGCTGCGCCGCATCGGCGAGAACATCAGCCTATGCGAAAGCCTGCGCGACCGCATAGGCCGCGAGGTGTGCGAGGATTCGCCGCAGCTGGTAAGCAAGGGTGGGGTAATCAAGCCGGGCGTCAACGCCGAGCTTGACGAGCTGCGCAGCATATCCACCGGAGGCAAGGAGTACCTGCTGAAGATACAGGAGCGCGAGACAGAGGCCACGGGCATCAGCTCGCTGAAAATAGGCTACAACAACGTCTTCGGCTATTACCTCGAAGTGCGCAACACGTTCAAGGACAAGGTGCCGGCCGACTGGGTGCGCAAGCAGACGCTGGCGCAGGCCGAGCGGTACATCACCCAGGAACTGAAGGAATATGAGGAGAAAATACTCGGGGCGGAGGACAAAATCCTCGCGCTGGAGACCAGGCTCTTCGGCGAGCTCGTCGCGGACATGCAGGAGTACATACCGGCCATACAGGCGGACGCCGCCTTGGTGGCGAAAATAGACTGCCTGCTCTCTTTCGCCAAGGCTGCCGAGGAGCACGGATACGTCCGTCCCGTAATAGAGGCTGACGATATTGTGCTCGACATAAAGCAGGGACGCCACCCGGTCATCGAGACGCAGCTGCCGGTAGGGGAGAGCTACGTGCCCAACGATGTCTACCTGGACGACCGCCGCCAGCAAATAATCATAATAACCGGTCCTAACATGGCCGGAAAATCGGCTCTGCTGCGCCAGACGGCGCTCATCACGCTGATGGCCCAGACGGGCTGCTACGTGCCGGCAGAGAGCGCGAAAATAGGTCTGGTGGACAAGATTTTCACACGAGTGGGAGCGTCTGACAACATATCGCTCGGCGAATCCACGTTCATGGTGGAGATGACCGAGGCCGCCAACATCCTCAACAACGCCACGCCGCGCTCGCTTGTACTCTTCGACGAGCTTGGCCGCGGCACGTCGACCTACGACGGCATAAGCATCGCCTGGGCCATCGTCGAGTACCTGCACGAGCACCCCAAGGCCGCCGCGCGCACGCTCTTCGCCACGCATTACCACGAGCTCAACGAGATGGAGAAGAACTTTACACGCATAAAGAACTACAATGTCAGCGTGCGCGAGGTGGGCGGCAAGGTAATATTCCTGCGCAAACTGGAGCGCGGCGGCTCGGAGCACTCCTTCGGTATACACGTGGCGCAAATAGCCGGAATGCCCAAGAGCATCGTGCGCCGCGCCGAGGCCATACTGAAACAGCTCGAGGCCGACAACGCACAGGTGGGCACGGTGGGCAAGCCGTCGGCCGAGAAAATCAACGCCGGCCGCGACGGGATGCAGCTAAGCTTCTTCCAGCTTGACGACCCCGTGCTCTGCCAGGTGCGCGACGAAATACTAGGTCTCGACATCAACAACCTTACTCCCGTAGAGGCGCTCAACAAGCTCAACGACATCAAGAAGATAGTAACAGGGAAATAATTTAAAAATGAACAATGAACAATGAATAATGAATAATCTGGCATACGCCATTGTCCCAATTGTTCATTTTTCATTTTTAAATTATTCATTATTCATTATTCATTGTTCATTCAAGAAATATATGTTTTACCGCAAAGTATCGACAGAGGACATACCGCAAATCACGGAGCTGTACAACTGGTACATCCTCAACGGCGTGGAGAGCTTCGAGACGGAGCCGCTTACCGTGGAGCAGATGCGCCGCCGCGTGGAGGACATATCGACGCGCTTCCCGTATTACGTGGCCGTAGACGAGGGCAGGGTAGTGGGCTACTGCTACGCCCATTTGTGGAAGGAGCGCGCCGCCTACACCGCCACTCTCGAGACAACCATTTACCTTCACCCCGACGCGAAGCGGCGAGGCACTGGCACGGAGCTTATGCGCCTGCTCATAGCCGACTGCCGCCGCCTCGGCTTTAAGGCGCTCATCGCCTGCATCACGGGTGAGAACAGGGCCAGCATAGACTTCCACCGCCGCCTCGGTTTCGAGCAGGCGTCGCTCTGCCGCGACCTGGGCGATAAGCACGGCCGCTGGCTCGACGTGGTTGACATGGAGCTGATTTTGTAAAGGTAAAACGGTAAAAAAGTAAAAAGGTAAAACCATGCCAAGTAATCTGATTTACTTGTATCAAGCATGGTTTTACCTTTTTACTTTTTTACCGTTTTACCTTTACTTCTCCGCCCCGAGGCGTTTCATCAGCTTATTGTTGAACATGCAGACCAAGCCCAGCGCGATGAAGGGCAGGCTTAGCAGCTGGCCCATGTTCAGGAGCATCGAGGTTTCAAAGGCTTCCTGTATGTCTTTGGTGAACTCGATGAAGAAGCGGGCGGTGAAGATGAGCGTGATGCAGAGGCCGAAGAAGAAGCCCGTGCCCACGCGCTCTGGCTTTTTACGGTACAGATGCCAGCCGATGAAGAAGAACAGGGCGTAGGCCAAGGCCTCGTAGAGCTGCCCGGGGTGGCGCGGAGTGAAGTCTACGCGCTCGAAGATGAACGCCCAGGGCACGTCGGTTGCCTTGCCTATGATTTCAGAGTTCATCAGGTTGCCCAGGCGTATGAGGCAGGCCGTCACCGGGGTGGCTATGGCCACGTTGTCGAGCACTCGCCAGAGGTTGACCTTCGTGCGGCGCACGTATAGCCAGAGGGCTATCATCAGTCCGATGGTGCCGCCGTGGCTGGCCAGCCCCTCGTAGCCCGTGAAGCGCCATGAGCCGTCGGCCAGGAAGCGTATGGGCAGCACCATCTCCACCATGTGCCGCCATGAGGAGAGGAAATAGCCCGGCTCGTAGAACAGGCAGTGGCCCAGGCGCGAGCCTATGAGTATGCCGATGAAGCAGTAGATGAAGAGCGGGTCAAACAGTTCGGGCTTGATTTTCTGCTCCTTGTACAGCCGCTTCACTATGAGGAATGCCGCCAGCAGCCCCAGCAGCCAGCACAGCGAGTACCAGCGCAGGCTGAAGCCTCCGAGGTGGAGGGCCACGAGGTCGGGGTTCCAGTGGATGTAGAGTAGGAATTGAGTAATCATTGGTAATTGTTTTTAAGAGAGCTGGGAGAGCTGTGATTTCTGGGAGTGCTGAGAGAGCTGGGAATTTTGTGGAGCCAGTCCCAGCCATTCCAGTTCTCCCAGTTCTCCCAGCCAACCCAGTCAGACATTAAACCTGAAGTGCATGATGTCGCCGTCCTGCACAACGTAGTCCTTGCCCTCGATGCCCAGCTTGCCGGCCTCGCGCACAGCGGCCTCCGAGCCGTACTTTATGTAGTCGTCATACTTGATTACCTCGGCGCGGATGAAGCCTTTTTCAAAGTCGGTGTGTATTACTCCGGCGCACTGCGGGGCCTTCCATCCCTTCTTGTACGTCCACGCCTTCACCTCCATCTCGCCAGCGGTGATGAACGTCTCGAGGTTCAGCAGGGCGTAGGCTTTCTTGATTAGGCGGTTAACGCCGCTCTCCTCCAGCCCTAGCTCGTCGAGAAACAGCTGCTTGTCTTCGTATGTCTCGAGGCTCGCTATGTCCTCCTCCGTCTTGGCGGCTATTACCATCGCCTCCGCGCCTTCTTCCTTTGCTATCTCCTCTATGCGGCGGCTGTACTCGTTGCCGGTCTTGGCTGACGCCTCGTCAACGTTGCACACGTAGAGCACGGGCTTGGCCGTAAGCAGGAAGAGGTTGCGTGCAGCCTCCTGCTCCTCCTTGCTCTCGAACTCCACCACGCGGGCGTTCTTGCCCTGCTCAAGCACCTGCTTGTACGCTTCCAGCACCGCGACTTCCACCTTCGCGTCCTTGTTGCCCGTGGCGGCCACCTTCTGCTGCTTGGCCAGTCGCGCCTCGATGGTCTCCAAGTCCTTCAGCTGCAGCTCGGTGTCGATAATCTCCTTGTCGCGCACGGGGTCTATGGAGCCGTCCACGTGCGTTATGTTGTCGTCGTCGAAGCAGCGCAGCACGTGTATTATTGCGTCCGTCTCGCGTATGTTTCCGAGGAACTTGTTGCCCAGGCCTTCGCCCTTCGACGCGCCCTTCACAAGTCCGGCAATGTCAACAATCTCGCACGTTGCGGGCACGATGCGCCCCGGATGCACTATCTCGGCCAGCCGCGTGAGCCTCTCGTCGGGCACGGTTATCATGCCCACGTTGGGCTCTATGGTGCAGAAAGGGAAGTTGGCCGCCTGCGCCTTGGCGCTCGACAGGCAGTTGAAAAGGGTGGACTTGCCCACGTTGGGCAACCCCACTATACCACATTTTAATGACATATCAATATAAACGTTTACATTCTACGGGTGCAAAGGTACGGAAAAAATTAAGAGTTAAGAATTAAGAATTAAGAAAAACACCTTCAGTACTTATCTACAAGGCATATTTTTTCTTAATTTTTAATTCTTAACTCTTAACTCCTTACGTAGTGCGGCAGCTCGTCGGGTATTACCATCGACACCTCGACGATGCCCTCCACGCGCCCGTCGGCGCCGGTGCAGGCCGTCTGGTAAATCATCTTGCGCACGCCCTCCTTCTCTATGGTGTAGGCGTTCGTGCCGCCCTCCGTCAGCAGCCGGCGTATTATGCCTGCGGCTCGCTCCCCGTGGCAGTCGTAGAGGCTCTTGCCTATGAGGTCGCCGTGCTTGCGGTACGTCTCCCTCGCCCTGCGGTTCATGTATCGTATCACGCCGTCCTTGTCGGCAGCGGTCACGGCGCACGCCATGCCCTCCGCCCAGTCAAAGTCATTCATGTTCTCCATCTTGTCGCCTTATATGTTAAGTTTATAGTGCAAAATTAGGCATTATTCGGCATAAAATGTTGCTTTTTGTGCTTTTTCGTTCGTCTCTACGGGCGAAATATGTTATATTTGCAAAAGTGATGCGCCTTGGCGCGTCCCGACATTTTGGAATAAAGAGGCGTTATGCTTGTCTTGTCAATGGAAACCTGAGAAATTTCTGATTAGATGCAAGGGCGGCATGATGGTTCTCACGCTTGGCATGGGCTGCTGTCATTGCATCTGTATCTAAGGGTTTTCTCAGGACCTCCGTTGAAGATGTTGGCGTTGCAGTCTCACGCTTCAACGTATATTAAAAGCTTTGCTGGGGACTGGCGGGGCAGGAGGTTGATACCATGAAAAAGTTAGTTTCATTATTGTTTGTTTGGTTCGCTTGTGCAATGTTATACGCACAGGGTACGCGCGAGGTTACGCGTTTTCTCGGAATACCCGTTGACGGGACAAGAGCGGAGATGATAAGTAAGCTCAAGGAAAAGGGGTTTAGTAGTTCGTTTGGGTCGGATGAATTGCTGGAGGGCGAGTTCAACGGAAAGAATGTATATGTCAATATCCAAACTAATAATAGGAAAGTGTGGAGGATAGGAGTTATAGATAAAAATGGATGTGACGAAACTCAAATCAAGATAAATTTCAACAACTTATGCCGTCAGTTTGAGGAAAATTCAAAGTACATAAATTTTAAGGGTGACCAAACAATATCCGAAGATGAGGATATGGGTTACGAAATGACCGTTAATAACAAACGTTATGAGGCTTCTTTTGCACAGAAATCATCATCTGGTGAAATAGATAGAGGTGCTGTGAACCGATTAGTTTGGTTTATGATAAGCAAAGACCCATCAAGTTATGGTAAATATGTTATTATGTTGTTTTACGAGAACGGTTACAACCAAGCCAACGGTGAAGATTTGTAAATTGAAAAATTAAATCTTCATTTTATGAAATGAGATGTAATATGAGTAATAAGCAGGGGCTGCGCAGGCTATGTGCGCAGCCCCATGTTTTTCTTTTTATAGTGCAAGAAAGGCGGTTTGAAGCCTTGGCGGCACTTTCTACTTTGCAAAGATACTTGTTTTTGTTTATTTATTCTTCCTCTGCAATCCACTTGTCTATTGTCTTCGTCTCCCTGCTGAAGTTTATTCCTAATTTAATGACCTTTTGTCCGTCGGCCTTGAAGGGCGCGGCGTAGCCTTTCTCGTCGATTTGGCGGATGGCTTCCTCGGCCGTGCCGTCGAGCTTGAACTCCATTACGTAGATGTATTCTTTAGTCTTCAGCACGAGGTCAACGCGGCCGTTGGCGGTGTGGTATTCCACGTTTACGTGGAAGCCCATCAGGCGGAAGACGATGAAGAGCACGTTCTGGTAGTGCACCTCCAAGTCGCGCTGCATCTCGTAGGGTATGTCGGCGTAGAAAGTGCGCAGGCGCGAGAGGAAGGCGTCGTAGTCGCCGCGCTCCACGTCCATCGTGAACCGTTTGATTTCGAATGCCGTCTGGCCCTGTTTCACGTTCGTGTAGAACGGCATGAGATAGCTGATGAAGCCGCGCTCCACCTCGTAGTTGGGGAACCCGAGCGTGTAAAACATGAACTCGCGGTCGTAGTCCTTTATGGTGAGGTAGCCACTCTGGTATATTACTGGTATGGGGTCGGTTGACGCCGCGTCGATGCTGTTGAGCACATCTTCCGACGTTACGTCGTGCGACATCTGTTCGAGGTCGTAGTTGTGCATCTGAAGGAGCTTTACGAGATAGGTCGGCGTGCCTGTCTCGAACCAGTAGAAGCCGAACTTCTTTTTTGCGAACGTGTTTAGCAGGCTGAACGGGTTGTACACTCCCGGTGCGTTCTCCTCGAAGTGGTAGCCGTCGTACATGCGCGCAAGCTCTTTCAGGCAGTCTGCGTAGTCCATGTCGTTGGCCCCGGCCAACGCCTCGATGTCTTCCTTGAACTGCGCCTCAAGCTCTGCCTCGCTTATGCCGCAGATGTCGTAAAACCTGTCCCACATCGATATGTCGTTGAGGTTGTTCAGGTCGCTGAATACGCTCACCTTGCCGAATTTCGTCACGCCCGTGAGCATGGCGAAGCGTATGTCGCCGTCGCGGCTTTTCAGTGCGCCGTAAAAGGGCTTCAGCGTCTCGCGGTAGGCGTGTTGCAGCTCCTCGTTGCCGATGGCCTGCAGCATGGGCTTGTCGTACTCGTCAACGAGTATCACGACCCTCTGTCCGGTCTTCTCGTGGGCGCGCTTGATGATGCCGTCGAAGCGCATTGCAAGCCCTATTTCGGCCGGGTTGCTGCCGTACAGCTTTTCCCATTCGGCAAGCTGTCCGTTGAGCAGGTTTTCCAGGCTTTCCGGGCGGTCGTATTTCTGCGTGTTGAGGTCGATGTGCAGTATGGGGTGGGGCGTCCAGTCATCGGCCAGCCGGTCGATGGCAAGCCCCTCGAACAAGTCGCGCTTGCCCTCGAAGAACGCCTGTATGGTGCTGATTAGCAGGCTCTTGCCGAAGCGGCGCGGGCGGCTTAGGAAGTAATACCTGCCCTCCGTGATGAGTTTGTATACCATCCGCGTCTTGTCAACGTAATAGTAGCCGTCCTTTATCAGGCTCTCGAAGTTCTGTATGCCTATTGGGTATTGTTTCATGTCTGTCGTGTTTGTCTTTTGCAAAGATACAATTTATTAAATGAAAAATGAAAAATGAAAAGTGAAAAATACACTGCTATTTAAATGAAAAATGAATAATGAACAATGAAAAATCCAGTGCCATTTAAATGAAAAATGAATAATGAACAATGAAAAATCCAGTGCTGTTCAAGGGAAAATGAATAATGAAAAGTGAATAATCCATTACTCTTTTGGGTTGTGTGCAGGGTGTGGTAATTAATTGTTATTCAGATAGTTGCAGGAGGCGGTCTTCGGGCTTGCGAAAGATGGTTTTTAATAATGCCGAAGGCCGCATATCGCACTGCGGTATGCGGCCTTCGGCATGATTATAGGGTAGGGGAGGCTGGGCAGATGAGCCGGATTGGCCGGATGAACCGAGTTGGCCTAATGGAAAAATGGTAATGGATTATTCACTTTTCATTATTCATTTTCCCTTGAACAGCACTGGATTTTTCATTGTTCATTATTCATTTTTCATTTAAATGGCACTGGATTTTTCATTGTTCATTATTCATTTTTCATTTAAATAGCAGTGTATTTTTCATTGTTCATTATTCATTTTTCATTTAAATGGCACTGGATTTTTCATTGTTCATTATTCATTTTTCATTTAAATAGCAGTGTATTTTTCATTGTTCATTATTCATTTTTCATTTAAATGGCACTGGATTTTTCATTGTTCATTATTCATTTTTCATTTAAATAGCAGTGTATTTTTCATTGTTCATTATTCATTTTTCATTTAAATGGCACTGGATTTTTCATTATTCATTATTCATTTTTCATTTGAAATCAGTGTGCTTCCAGCCAGTTCGTGCCCCATCCACAGTCGGCCACGAGGGGTACGCTGAGCGGATATGCACCCTGCATCTCTTCGAGCACTATGCGCTCCACGCGCTCCTTCTCGTCGGGGACGACGCTGAAGTTCAATTCGTCGTGCACCTGAAGTATCATCTTCGAGCGCAGGCCTTCGCGGCGGAAGCGGTTGTAGATGCGCACCATGGCTATTTTTATTATGTCGGCGGCGGTGCCTTGTATGGGAGCGTTGATGGCGTTGCGCTCGGCGAAACCGCGCACGGTGGCGTTGTGCGACGTGATGTCGGGCAGGTAGCGGCGGCGGTGGAGCAGGGTCTCGGCGTAGCCTTTCTCCCTCGCCGTCTGCTTGGCCTGCTCCATGTATTCCGCAACCTTGGGGAACGTGGCGAAGTAGCCGTCAATCAGCTCCGTCGCCTCCTTGCGGCTGATGTCCAGGCGCTCGGCCAGGCCGAACACGGTGATGCCGTATATTATGCCGAAGTTGGCGCGCTTGGCGCGTGTGCGCTGGTCGCGCGTCACGCTGTCCATCGTCTCGTGGTAAATCTTTGCGGCCGTGGCGGCGTGGATGTCGTAGCCTTCGCGGAAGGCTTCCTGCATGTTCTCGTCGCCGCTAAGGTGCGCCATTACGCGCAGCTCTATCTGCGAATAGTCGGCGGAGAAGAAGAGGCAGCCCTCCTCCGGCACGAAGGCCTTGCGTATCTCCTTGCCGTCCTCGCCGCGCACGGGTATGTTTTGCAGGTTGGGGTCTGACGACGAGAGGCGGCCCGTGGCCGTGACGGTCTGGTTGAACGACGTGTGTATGTGCCCCGTTCTCGGGTTTACGAGCTTCGGCAGGGCGTCAACGTATGTGCCGAGCAGCTTCTTCAAGCCCCTGTGTTCCAGTATTTTGCCCACTATTTCGCTCTTTCCGCGCAGCTGTTGCAGCACCTCTTCCGACGTTACATACTGCCCCGTCTTCGTCTTTTTCGGTTTCTCCACGATTTTCATCTTGCCGAACAGTATTTCGCCCACCTGCTTTGGCGACGCTATGTTAAACTTCTCGCCTGCCAGCCGGTATATTTCCTGCTCGATGTCGGTCATGCGCTGCGTCAGTATTTGCGACGTTTCGGCCAGCGATGCCGTGTCAAGGCGCACGCCGTTCATCTCCATCGCGGCCAAGACGCGCACCAGGGGCATCTCCACTTCGGTGAAGAGCTGCCACACGCCGGCCTCCTTCAAGCGCGGCTCGAGTATGTTTTTCAGCTTCAGGGTTACGTCGGCGTCCTCGGCGGCGTACTCGTATACCTGCTCGGGCGGCAGGTCGCGCATCGACCGCTGGCCTTTGCCCTTCGGCCCGATGAGCTCGTCTATGTGGATGGTCTTGTACCCGAGGTACGCCTCGGCCATGTAGTCCATGTTGTGACGCAGCTCGGGCTGCAGCAGGTAGTGGGCTATCATCGTGTCGAACATCTCGCCCTTCAGCTCGACGCCGTAGGCGGCCAACACCTCGAGGTCGTACTTTATGTTCTGTCCGATTTTGAGGATTGAGTCGCATTCGTACACCGGTTTGAAAATATTAACAATCTTTTCGGCTTCTTTACGTCCGGCGGAAACGGGCACGTAAAACGCCTCGTTTTCCTCGACAGAGAAGCTTAAGCCCACCAGTTCGGCGTCGATTGTGTTGGTCGATGTCGTCTCCGTGTCTAAACTTAAAAAACTTTTTGTCATGAAAAAGTCACGAAGCGCGAGCATATCATCCTCTGTTTCAACGAGTTTGTACGTATGTGGCGTGTCATTTAACGTCTTCAGAATAGATTTTTCGCCGCCAATCTGCCCGTCGGTCGGGATTTCTGCAAATAAATCGAGTTGCTTATTAAGGTTATTTTTAATATTTTCAGACCTGTTAAGAAACTTGTCCAAGAGCGTCTTAAACTCCAGTTCGGTGAATATCTGGCGCAGCTTGTCGGTGTCGGGTTCGGTCACGCGCAGCGCGTCGAGGTCGAGCTTTACGGGCACGTCGGTGCGGATGGTGGCGAGAAACTTTGAGAAACGGATTTGCTCGGCGTTCTCCTCAACCTTCTTCTTCAGTGCGCCCTTCAGTTCGCCGGTGCGTTCCAGCAGGGCGTCCACCGAGCCGAACTGCGCCAACAGCTTCACGGCGGTCTTCTCGCCGACGCCCGGACAGCCAGGAATGTTGTCGGCCGAGTCGCCCATGAGGCCGAGCAGGTCGATTACCTGCGCCGTCGAACTGATGCCGTACTTGGCGCATACGCCGTCGGCGTCGAGCGTCTCGTAGCCGCCGCCGTGGCGCGGGCGGTACATCACCACGTTGCCGCCGACGAGCTGGCCGTAGTCCTTGTCGGGCGTAAGCATGTAAGTCCTGATGCCCTCACGGCCGGCCTGACCGGCCAGGGTGCCGATTACGTCGTCGGCCTCGAAGCCCTGCGCCTCGAGCACTGGTATGCGCATGGCCGCCAGCACATCCTTTATTATAGGCACGGAGCGGCGTATGTCCTCGGGTGTTTCCTCGCGCTGCGCCTTATACTCGGCGTAAGCCTCGCTGCGGAATGTGGGCCCGTGGGGGTCGAAGGCCACGCCAATGTACGTAGGTTTCTCCTTAGAGAGCACCTCGTGCAGCGTGTTGCAGAAGCCTAAGACGGCCGATGTGTTCATGCCCTTGGAGTTTATGCGCGGGTTCTTGATGAACGCGTAATACGCCCTGTATATCAGCGCGTAAGCGTCCAAAAGGAAAAGCTTGTCCATGTTTTGTCGGTTTTTTACGTGTAAAGTTACAGATTTTTTGCCATTAATCGGAGAAAATAATTACTTTTGTAACAAATTTTGTAGCATGACCGACTATTTATCCATCATCAAACAACCCATAGAGCGCGAGCTGAACCAGTTTATCAGCCTTTTCAACTCGTCGCTCACGCATCAGGACAAGCTTCAGGAGGAAATCTTTGCTCGCATCCGCAACCGCGCCGGCAAGCGCATGAGGCCCATGCTCATAATGCTCATGGCGAAGAACTACGGCCGCGTAACCGACGCTACGCTGCACGCCTCGGTGGGTCTCGAGCTGCTGCACACGGCCTCGCTCGTGCACGACGACGTGGTGGACGAGAGCCGCGAGCGCCGCGGACAGGCGTCGGTCAACGCCGTGTATGACAACAAGGTGGCCGTGCTCGTGGGCGACTACATCCTCTCGACGGCCCTGCTGCACGTCTCAATAACGCACAACGAGCTGATTGTAAGGTACTTGGCCGAGCTCGGCCGCACGCTATCCGACGGCGAAATCCTACAGCTTACGAGCATCGGCGACAGCGAAATATCGGAGGAGACATACTATAAAATAATAAGCCGCAAGACCGCCGCCCTCTTTGAGGCCTGCTGCGCCATCGGCGCAATATCGGCCGGAATGGAGGAGGACAGGGTAGGGCAGGCCAAGCGTTTCGGTCAGACGCTCGGCATCATCTTCCAAATCCGCGACGACATCTTCGACTATTACGACTCGCCCGAAATCGGCAAGCCCACCGGCAACGACATGACCGAGGGCAAGCTCACCCTTCCCGTAATCTACGCCCTGCGCTCCACTGGCGACGAGGCCATGCTCGCACTGGCGCGCAAGGTGAAGGAGGGCATGGTGACACAGGACGAAATAGCCGCCCTCGTGGACTTCACCAAGCAGCACGGCGGCATAGAATACGCCGAGCGCCGCATGGACGAGCTGCACGCCGAGGCGCTCGAGTTCATACGCAAGGAGGTCAACGACCCCGTCCTGCGCGACAGCCTGAAGGCCTACCTCGACTTCGTGGTGAAGCGGAGCGTTTAGGTGTAATTGACCTGATTAGCCAAATAGGAGAATGAGCCCAATGAGCCTAATCAGCCTGATGCGCCACGGCGTATTTGGCTAATTAGTCTCATTGGGCTCATTATTTAGTTTCATTGGGCTAATCAGGCCAATTCCCAGCTCTATTTGTCTATCTTCCCTTGTTCCTTCTAAGCCATTCCGTCCTTGCCCGGTACATCTCCTCGCGCAGTCCGCCGCCCTCCACGAAGTCCTGCTTCAGCCTGTCTATGAATTTCCTCAGCATCGAGTCGGTCTGGTGGATAAGTGTTATTGCTATGTTGGCTACCGTCTCGTCGCTTCTTTGCGTTATGGCCTCGCGGTAATATGCGCTGTCGTTGTGCATGGTGCATACGGCTCGTGTCTGCGTCGCTTTGGCGCTGTTCACGTCCCATAGCGCAAGATTGCGCACGCGGAGATAGTCCTCGTAGTCGGCCAGCAGTTCTTGCAGGCTCGCCCGTCCAACGTTAGTCAGTTTCAGTTCGGTTTCCTTCGACGTTGTGCTTGCCGCGCTGCCTTCCGCTATGTTCTGCTTGCATGACCGCGCCGCCTGTACCATCTGGTCTATCGTGCGGTCGCCCTTCTCAAGGTACTTATGGGCGAAGTAAAATGTGATGTCATAGATACATTCCGCCTTTTGGTAAACAAGCAGGTTGCGGTAGTTGCCGCGTTGTGGCATGAACGGGCGGTTGTCGGTAGTCATGGTATTATGGCTTTAAGGTTTGTTGATGATTGGTTATAAGATAAATAGGCCGTATAGGCATGATGGGAGGATAGGCCCAATAAGCCAGATGAGCCTGATAGGCCGGGTGGGATGGTAAGCCCAATTAGCCCGATGAGCCTGATGCGCCACGGCGTATTAGGCTAATTAGGCTCATTGGCCCCATTTCCCTATCAGGCTAATTTGGCTAATCAGGCTCATTGGGCTAATCAATCAGCCCTATCAGGCCCATCCTTTTCAAAAGAACTTCGTCTCTTCCCCGACTATCTCGCTAAGCAGCATGTTAGCCAGACGGCTCGTGCCGAGGCGCAGCCACTTGTTAGTGAGCCATTTTTCGCCCAGAACCTCTTTAACTATCGTGTAGTAGATAAGTGCGTCCATCACCGAGTTAAGGCCGCCAGCGGGCTTAAAACCTATCTGTATGCCCGTTTCTTCGTAGTATTCCTTGATGGCCTGGCACATCACGTAGGCCGCCTCCGGCGTCGCGGCAGGCTCCAGCTTGCCGGTGGATGTCTTGATGTAGTCGGCCCCGGCGTACATCGCCAGTATTGACGCCTTCTTGATGTTCTGCGCCGTCTTGAGGCATCCTGTCTCGAGTATAACCTTCATCGGGGCGTCGCCGCACGCCTGTTTCAGCTCGGCTATGTCGTCGCAAACGCCCTCGTAGTCGCCGCTTAGGAACTTGCCTACGGGCATCACGATGTCTATCTCCGTCGCGCCGTCCTTCACGGCGAGTGCCGTCTCGGCTATTTTCACCTCGATGAGAGCTTGCGACGAGGGGAAACTGCCTGACACACAGGCTATTTCCACGCCGTCAACCTCAAGCGATTCGGCTACCGTCCGCGCGAAACACGGGTAGACGCAGATGGTCGCCACGTGGGGCAGGTCGGGGTAGGTGGCATCAAACTGGTTCACTCTTTCGGTGAAGGCGAGGATAGACTCGTCGCTGTCCGTCGTCTTGAGCGATGTCAGCTCGATGCTGCCGAAGAGGAATTTCTTTACCTCCGGCGTGTCGTTCTCATGCACCTTCTCGGCTATGAGCCTCCTTACGGCATCGCGCACCGCCGCGTCGTCGATGTCGGTATTATACTTTGCCAGAGCCTCCTCGTACTTGCTCATCTTCGGGAACTCCGCCTCGTGCCCATGCTCGTGCCCGCACGTGCAGGCCTTCTTGTCGTTTTCTGTTGCCATATTGTCGTTCTTTTTAGTTGTTAATCAATCGATTATTCATTTTTCATTCCATCATTATTCATTATTCATTCTTAATTTTTCATTCGCGATATGTCGCGTGGCGTCGCGTTTTGTCTTCTTTTCAAGGTTGCGTTTCAGTGCTTCGGTAAGGTCAACGCCCGTCTGGTTGGCAAGGCAGAGCAGCACCCAGAGCACGTCGGCCATCTCGTCGGCCGGGTCTGTCGGCTCGCCCTTCTTGAAGCTCTGGTCGCCGTATTTGCGCGCCATGACGCGCGCCAGCTCGCCAACCTCTTCCGTTAGGCACGCCATGTTGGTAAGTTCGCTGAAGTAGCGCACGCCGTATTGCCTAATCCATTGGTCTACAATGAGTTGCGCTTCGCGCAAGGTTATCTCGTCGTTCATTGTTTTATGATTGTAAGCTCCCTCCCGGCCTCCCCGAGGGGAGGTGACAAGATAGAGGCAATTTGTTGTTTCGTGTATGCTGCAATGTTTGCCTGTCGGGCTCCTTCCCTCGGGGAGGTCAGGGTGGGGGCTTTACTCCTTGTGCCTCGTGTCCATGCAGATAGTCACCGGGCCGTCGTTTACAAGTTCCACCTTCATGTCCGCGCCGAACTCGCCCGTGAGCACCTTGAGGCCCGTTTCGCGGCGCAGCTTCTCGCAGAAACTCTCGTACAGCGGTATGGAAACCTCGTGGCGGGCGGCGTGAATCCATGAGGGGCGGTTGCCTTTCTTGTACGACGCCAGCAGGGTGAACTGGCTTACTACCAGGATTTCGCCGCCTATGGCCGTCACGGGCAGGTTCATCACGCCCTCCGCGTCGTCGAAAACGCGCAGCGCGGCGGTCTTTTTCACAAGCCAGTCAACGTCCTCCTCGGTGTCGCCTTCGGCCACTCCGAGCAGTATCATGTAGCCTTTGCCTATGGCCGACTTCACCTCTCCGCCTATGGTTACTGACGCGCGGCTGACGCGTTGTATCACTGTTTTCATGCGTGTTTTTATTTTCAAAGTTAGCGTTTATGGCCGTTACGGCCAAATGTTTTCGTGTAAAAGTTGTTATTTGCCGGCGTGAGCCGTTGTGAAAGGCGGTATTCCGCGTTGTAAAATGCCGCCTTTTGCCGCCTGTTTCGCGGCCTTTTGTAGGCTGAAATACCGCCTTTAAAATGCCGCCAAACAGCGCAGTGGCAATGGCTTTAACTTCTAAGCGAACGCAGTGGGCGATAACTTCTTTAATTTCTATAACTTCTTATTAAAGTGTTCCCACACGATTTTGGCCTTCGCTTGTCCTATAACGTCTGTAAGTTGCTGTAAATCAGCCTCTTTAATGCGCTTTACCGACTTCAGCGCTTGCAGCAATGCGTCCTTCGTCTTGGGGCCTATGCCGCGGATGTCGTCCAGCTCAGAGTGCAGCGCGTGTTTCGAACGCTTGTCGCGGTGGAAGGTTATGGCGAAGCGGTGCACCTCGTCCTGCATGTGCGTGAGGAGGCGAAACAGCTCGCTGTCGGTCTTCATCCCCACCACCACGGGCGGCAGGCCGTACAGCAGTTCGTTGGTGTGGTGGCGGTCGTCCTTGGCCAGTCCGGCGATGGGGATGTCGAGTCCGAGTTCGCCCTCGACGACGCTGCGCACAACGCTCATCTGCCCCTGTCCGCCGTCGGTTATGATGAGGTCGGGCAGGGGCTGGCCTTCCTCCACCATGCGCGAGTATCGGCGGCGTACCACCTCCTGCATCGACGCGTAGTCGTCAGGCCCCTCTACTGTTTTTATAATGTACTTGCGGTAGTCCTTCTTGCTGGGTTTCATCTTCTTGAACACCACGCAGGCGGCCACGGCGTCTGTGCCCGAGATGTTGGAGTTGTCAAACATTTCGATTTGGTAAGGCATCTTGGGCAGCTTCAGCGCGGCCTGTATTTCCTTCATCAGGCGCACCGATTTCTGCTCGGGGTTCAGCTTTTCAGCCTGTTTCAGGCGGTCGAAGCGGTACTGCTTGCCGTTCATCTCCGACAGGTCGAGCAGCGTGCGCTTGTCGCCCCGCTGCGGCACGGTGAACGTTACGCCGTCGAGCGTCATTTCGACGGGGAACGGCACGATTACCTCGCGCGACGTGCTGCCCATCCGTTCGCGTATTTGCAGTATGGCGAGTTGCAGTATTTCGAGAGCCGTTTCGCCCAGTTTCTTCTTCATTTCGAAGGTCTGCGCCTGGTTGATAGAGCCGTTTGTCACGTGCATGTAGTTCACAAAGGCCGTCCGTTCGTCGTCGGTCACGCTGAACACGTCAACGTCCGTAATCGTGTGGCTCACCACCTCGCTCTTGGCGCAGAAGCCGTCCAGCAACAGGTAGCGTTGTTTCAGCACCTCGGCCTCCTCGAAGCGCATCTCCTCGGCCAGCCGCTGCATCTGCGCGTAGAGCCTGCGTTGCAGCTCGCGCGTGTTGCCTTTAAGTATTTCGCGCGCCTGGGCTATGCACTCCTGGTAGTCTTCGTAGCTCTGGCGGCCTATGCACGGTGCGCCGCAATTATGTATGTGGTACTCTAAGCAGGGGCGGTATTTGCCCTGCTCCACGCCCTCGCGCGTTATGGGTTGGCGGCATGTGCGCGGCCGGTACAGCTTCTTGATAAGCTCAAGCACGGCGTACATGGAGCCGATATGGCTGTAAGGGCCGTAGTAAGTGCCCCATTTCTTGTTGATGGTGCGCGTCTTAAAGATGCGCGGAAAATACTCTTTCGTGACGCAGATTGAGGGGTATGTCTTGCCGTCTTTGAGCAGAATGTTATAGCGCGGCTGGTATTTCTTTATGAGACTGTTCTCCAGCAGCAGCGCGTCCTCCTCGGTGTTGACCACCGTGTAGGTAATGTCGTGGATTTTGCTTACCAGCACTTTCGTCTTGAAGCGGTCTACCTCCTTGTGGAAGTAGGACGACACGCGCGCCTTCAAGTTCTTCGCCTTGCCCACGTATATTATCGTTCCGTGCTCGTCGTAGTATTGGTAGCTGCCGGGCTTGGCGGGCATGTTGCTTACGATAGCCTTCAGACGGGCTAGCCGCTTTTCGTTTTCTTCTTTAGTCATAAGGCGTAAGTGCTTTATACAAAGGGGTTTTCAAAGGTAATGTTTCACGTGAAACAAGCCCCTCCCCAGCCCTCCCCGAGGGGAGGGAGAGCCGATGCCGCAGGGTGGTTGTTTCCTCAAATGAAGACTTTAACATTTACATTGGCATTCATTTCTCCCTCCCCTCGGGGAGGGCTGGGGAGGGGGCTTATCTCTTTACACTTTCAGCAGCGTCGTTATTTCGGCATCCTTGCCGAAGTTGTCACGGCCGTGCAGGCCTTCGCGCGTAAGCTCTATGATGAAGTTCACGTATATTTTCTTCGGATTGAACTTCTTTACGAGGTCGTAGGCGGCGCGCATCGTGCCGCCGGTAGCCAGCAGGTCGTCGTGCAAGAGAACTACGTCGTCGCTCGTGATGGCGTCCTTGTGTATTTCGATAGTGTCCGTACCATACTCCTTGTTGTACGTCTCCTGTATTGTGTCGCACGGCAGCTTGCCCGGTTTGCGGCATAGCACAACGCCGGCGTGGAGCCTTACGGCCAGGGCTGACGACATGATGAAGCCGCGGCTCTCGATGCCTACGATTTTGGTGATGCCCTTGTCTTTGTAGAGGTCGTACAGCTCGTCCTCCATTATTTGCAGGCATTCGGGGTTGGAGAACAGTGTCGTCACGTCCCTGAAATTAATTCCTTTCTTCGGAAAATCGGGTATGCACCTCAGATTTTCCAGCAATGTCTTGTTGTTCATTTTTACGTTTTCCTTTTTATTGTTGATTGGTTGTTTCTTTGAGAGTTCTGGGAGAACTGGGAGGTTTGGGAGGGCTGGGATGACGGAGAGGCGAGGCGGCTTTCTTGCCTTCTAACCGCTTGTTTCCTCACCTTCTCATCCTCTCACTTTCTCACCTTTCTTTTTACCGTTTTACCTTTTTACTTTTTTACCTTTATAATATGCGGCCTTTTGCTTGATGAAAGGCGGTCTTTTGCCTGATGAAAGGCCACCTTTTGCAAGGCGTTTTGCGGCCTTTTGCAAAGCCCCTGTTTTCGCCCCGGCCGGCGGGTGGTTGCTGCCTGCCGTGCAGGCGGCTGACGGGTGCAGGGCGTAGGGTGGGGCGGTGCCGCCAGGGTGGCGGCATACAGCCTTGAAACACGGCTGGTTTCATCGTGAAACTTAATGATTTTAACATTCAAGCAAAGTTGTGGACGGTCGGCGTATGTTGCTATGTTTCAGTCCGTTTCACCGTTTTAGTTTGACGAAAAATCCTCAATTTGTTTCACGTGAAACATCTATACGTCTCACCGTTTCATGAGCACCAGCATGATGTTGATGTCACTTGGCGACACGCCCGGGATGCGGCTTGCCTGCGCAAGAGTTTCCGGGTCGATTTTTTCGAGCTTCTGCCGCGCTTCCGTTGATAGCTGTTGCATCTCGGAGTAGCGGAAGTGTCCGCGAATTTTGATGTTTTCCAGGCGGTGCATCTTGTCGGCCACGAGCCGCTCGCGCTCTATGTAGCCCTTGTATTTCATCTTGATTTCGGCGGCCTCGGTGATTTCCTCCTGGCGGTTAGGCAGCGATTTTATCGCCTCGCGCAGTCCGGGCAGGATGCCGGAGAGGTTTTGCATGTTGAGCTGCGGCCGCGCCATGAGGTCTGATATTTTGCAGCCCTCGCGCAGCGGGGTGGTGCCCAATGCTTCGAGTGCGGAGTTTATGTCGTGCGGTTTCACCGGTGTAGTGGCGCAGTAATCCGTGAGCCGATTGATGGCTTCTTTCTTCTGCATCCACCAGTCGTAGCGTCCGCGCGTGGCAAGACCTAATGAGTAGGCGCGCTCCGTGAGGCGTGCGTCGGCATCGTCCTGCCTTAAAAGTATGCGGTATTCGGCGCGGCTGGTGAACATGCGGTAAGGTTCGTCAACGCCTTTCGTCACGAGGTCGTCTACGAGTACGCCTATGTAAGCCTCGTCGCGGCCGAGGGTGAAGGTCTGCGTGCCCGTGCATCGCAGCGCGGCGTTCACTCCGGCCACGAGCCCCTGACCGGCAGCCTCCTCGTAACCGGTGGTGCCGTTCACCTGTCCGGCCATGAAGAGGCCGGGCACGAGTTTCGATTCGAGCGTATGGCGCAGCTGCGTCGGGTCGAAGAAATCGTACTCTATGGCGTAGCCCGGGCGGTACACCTTGGCGTCGCGCAGGGCGGGTATGCATCTTAGCGCGTTGATTTGCACGTCCATCGGCATGGACGAGGAGAAGCCGTTGAGGTACATTTCGTTGGTGTCTTCGCCTTCGGGCTCGAGGAAGAGGGGATGTTGCTGCTTGTCGGGGAAGGTTACGAGCTTGGTCTCTATTGACGGACAGTAGCGCGGCCCGATGCTCTGGATTTGCCCGTTGTACAGCGGCGAGTCGGCCAGTCCGGCCCGCAGCGTGGCGTGTACGTCGGGGTTGGTGTAACAAGTCCAGCACGTAAGCTGCCTGAGCGGCCTGCCGGGCGACATGAAGCTGAAGCCGTGGAAATCCTGTTCGCCCTCCTGCACCTCCATGTCCTCGAAGTGAACGCTGCGGCGGTCGATGCGAACGGGCGTGCCGGTCTTCATGCGTCCGGCGGTTATGCCGTGCCGCGTGATGCTCTCGGTGAGGCGTGTCACGGCCGGTTCGGCTATGCGCCCGCCGGGCAGTTGCTTGCGCCCTATGTGCAGCAGGCCGTTGAGGAAGGTGCCTGCGGTGAGCACCACGCTCTTTGCGCGCAGCTCCACGCCCCACACGGTGCGCACGCCCACGGCCTCGCCGCGCTCCACGAGGAGCTCGTCGGCCTGGTCTTGCCAGATGTCAAGGCCGTCGGTATGGTCGAGCACGGTGCGCCATTGCCATATGAACTTGCCGCGGTCGCACTGCGCGCGGGGGCTCCACACGGCCGGACCCTTCGAGCGGTTGAGCATACGGAACTGTATTGCCGTCTTGTCGGTGACGATGCCCATGTGCCCGCCCAGTGCGTCGATTTCGCGCACTATCTGGCCTTTGGCTATGCCGCCCACGGCCGGGTTGCAGCTCATCTGCGCTATTTTGTTCATGTCCATGGTCACGAGGCAGGTGCGTGCGCCCATGTTGGCCGCCGCCGTGGCCGCCTCGCAACCGGCGTGTCCGCCGCCAATAACGATTACGTCGTAGTGTAATATCATTTTTTTACGGTTTTGCGGTTTTACGGTTGTCGGGTTATGATGTCTGCGGTTTTACGGTTATGGGGGTTGCGTTATAAGGTTTTACGGTTTAACGTAAGTTCGATGGATTTCATCCCTGAAAACGGTGGCGTTGCGAAATGCGGCATATTGGCCTGTAAAAGGCCGTCTTTTGCATTGCCATTTGCCGTCTTTTGCATTGTAAAACACGGCATATTGAAACCGTATGGCTCGCATTGGCTTGAACGTCTGTATGGCATTGGCCATTATGACCGCATAGCCTTATAACCTTATAACCGCATAACCTTATGACCGCATGACCGCATAACCTTATAACCTTTACGCCGCAAAAGTAAGAATTAAAATCGAATTTTTTGTCAAATAGTTTGATTTATCACCAAAATGGAGTATATTTGCATCTCCAAAGGGTGCCACAATACCTATAATAAGGTATGGCGGCGCGTGCCTTTCGCCTTGCGCGAAGGGTTGCCGACGCGTGTGTTGACATTATCAATAATTCAATTTAATACTTTAAAAAATCAATCATTTATGTGGTTATGTAATTCACCTATCGGTAGGAAAGTAGTGATGTCTGTCACAGGCGTCGCGCTAATCCTGTTCTTGACATTCCACATGTCAATGAACTTAGTTGCACTTTTCTCGGGCGAAGCTTACAACGCGGTGTGTGAGTTCCTCGGCGCTAACTGGTACGCCCTCGTGGCTACGCTGGCACTGGCAGCCCTGGCAGTCATCCACATCGTCTACGCGTTCCTGCTCACGATGCAGAACCGCCGCGCCCGCGGCGACGAACGCTACGCCGTAACGGCGCGTCCGGCGAAAGTGGAGTGGGCCTCGCAGAACATGCTCGTGCTGGGCATCATCGTGCTCTTGGGCCTGCTGCTCCACCTGTTCAACTTCTGGTACAACATGATGTTCGCCGAGCTGACGGGCATCGCCGTGCCCCACTTGCCCTCTGACGGCTTCGCCTA
The DNA here is from genome assembly GCA_905196835.1 of uncultured Prevotella sp. Lineage (GTDB taxonomy): Bacteria > Bacteroidota > Bacteroidia > Bacteroidales > Bacteroidaceae > Prevotella > Prevotella stercoripullorum. The sequence goes on from CAJJWN010000012.1 coordinate 60,187, forward strand.
CATCCTCGACACGTTCGCTAATCCCGTCTACGTGCTGCTCTACATCGTGTGGCTCGTTGCCATCTGGTTCCACCTCTCGCACGGCTTCTGGAGCGCGATGCACACTTTCGGCTGGAACGGCAAGGTGTGGTTCAACCGCTGGAAGGTAATCGGCCAGGTGTACTCTACGCTGCTCATGCTGGGCTTCCTCGTCGTCGTGCTGGCCTTCGCCTTCGGACTGGCTCCGAGCATGTGGTAATTCAATTTCATAATTCATAATGCATAATTCATAATTATTATGGCAAAGCAAATCAATTCCAAGATACCAGAGGGACCGATAGCTGAGAAATGGACCAACTACAAGGCTCACCAGCGTCTCGTCAACCCAAAGAACAAACTGAAGTTGGATGTCATCGTCGTCGGCACCGGACTGGCCGGAGCCTCCGCAGCGGCGTCGCTCGGCGAGATGGGCTTCAACGTGCTCAACTTCTGCATACAAGACTCTCCCCGCCGCGCGCACTCTATCGCTGCGCAGGGAGGTATCAACGCAGCCAAGAACTACCAGAACGACGGCGACTCCGTCTACCGCCTGTTCTACGACACGGTGAAGGGCGGCGACTACCGTGCACGCGAAGCCAACGTCTACCGACTGGCCGAAGTGTCTAACAACATCATCGACCAGTGCGTAGCCCAGGGCGTTCCCTTCGCCCGCGAGTACGGCGGAATGCTGGCAAACCGCTCGTTCGGCGGCGCGCAGGTGTCGCGTACGTTCTACGCCAAGGGACAGACCGGCCAGCAGCTTCTGCTCGGCGCTTACTCAGCGCTCAGCCGCCAGGTGCACACAGGCCGCGTAAAGCTCTACACACGCTATGAAATGGAAGACGTGGTAATCGTTGACGGACGCGCACGCGGCATCATCGCGAAGAACCTCGTGACAGGTAAGCTCGAGCGCTTCTCGGCCAACGCCGTCGTAATAGCCACCGGCGGATACGGCAACACATACTTCCTCTCGACCAACGCCATGGGCTGCAACTGTACCGCCGCAATGGCTTGCTACCGCAAGGGAGCATACTTCGCCAACCCGTCTTACGTGCAAATCCACCCGACCTGCATCCCCGTGCACGGCACCAACCAGTCGAAGCTTACGCTTATGTCGGAGTCTCTGCGCAACGACGGCCGCATCTGGGTGCCCAAGAAGCTTGAAGACGCCAAGGCGTTGCAGCGCGGAGAGAAGAAGGGAAGCGACATTCCCGAGGAAGACCGCGACTATTACCTGGAGCGTCGCTACCCCGCCTTCGGTAACCTCGTGCCCCGTGACGTCGCCAGCCGCGCCGCAAAGGAGCGTTGCGACAAGGGCTACGGTGTCAACAACACCGGCCTTGCCGTGTTCCTCGACTTCTCCGAGAGCATCGAGCGTCTTGGCCTTGATGTTGTATTGCAGCGTTACGGCAACCTGTTCGACATGTACGAGGAAATAACCGACGTCAACCCGGGCGAGCTTGCAAACGAAATCAACGGCGTGAAATACTACAACCCGATGATGATTTACCCCGCCATACACTACACCATGGGCGGCATCTGGGTTGACTACGAGCTGATGACGAGCATCGAAGGCCTGTTCGCTATCGGCGAGTGCAACTTCTCCGACCACGGAGCCAACCGCCTCGGCGCGTCAGCCCTCATGCAGGGACTGGCCGACGGATACTTCGTACTGCCGTACACCATCCAGAACTACCTGGCCGACCAGTCCATCTGGCCGCGCATCTCGACAGACCTGCCCGAGTTCGAGGAGGCCGAGAAGGGCGTGCAGGCCGAAATCGACCGCCTCATGGGCATACAGGGCAAGCGCTCGGTAGACTCAATCCACAAGGAGCTCGGCCACGTAATGTGGGAGCACGTAGGCATGGGACGCACCGCCGAAGGCCTAAAGGAAGGACTTGAGCTAATCAAGAAAATACGCAAGGAGTTCGAGACCAACCTCTTCATCCCCGGCTCGAAGGAAGGCCTTAACACAGAGCTTGACAAGGCAATCCACCTGCGCGACTTCATCACCATGGGCGAGCTCATCGCCTACGATGCGCTGTCACGCAACGAGTCGTGCGGCGGTCACTTCCGCGAGGAGTACCAGACGGAGGAAGGCGAGGCAAAGCGCGACGACGAAAACTATTTCTATGTAGGCTGCTGGGAGTACCAGGGAAGCGACGAGAAAGCGCCCGAACTCATCAAGGAGCCGTTGCACTACGAGGCTATAAAGGTACAGACACGTAATTACAAGAATTAATATAAGGTTATAAGGTCATGGGGTCATACGGTTATACGGTGATGACGCCTATGGAAAAGTAAAGCGAATATGAGTCCGTACAAGAACCTCCGGGTTTGGAACGAAAGCATGGAGCTGGCCAAAATGGTCTACCTGCTTACCGCAAGCTTCCCGAGAGAAGAGCTTTACGGCCTTTCCAGCCAAATGCGCAGGTGCGCTGTCTCTATATCATCGAATATAGCCGAGGGTTACGGCAGGGGCACCAACGCCGAGCTGATACACTTCCTTTACATTTCATTGGGCTCGTCAAACGAACTGGACACCCAGCTTGAGCTGTCTAAGCGGTTTTCATACGTCAGCGATGAAGATTATAACGCGCTTGACGCATTGAACAAGTCAGTGAACAAGATGATAAGGTCGCTGATTTATGTCAGAAGGCAGCAAAGTCATGCTTCTCCGCCGACAGCCGCCGAACCGTAAACGCCGTAAGGCAAAACCGTAAGACCTCATAACCGCAAAACCGTAAAACCGTATATAACAATGGAGACAAACATAAGTTTCACGCTTAAGGTCTGGCGTCAGAACGGGCCTAAGGCAAAAGGTCATTTTGACACGTTCGAGATGAAGGACATCCCCACGGACACCTCGTTCCTCGAAATGTTGGACATCCTCAACGAGCAGCTCATCGAGGACGGCAAGGAGCCGTTCGTCTTCGACCACGACTGCCGCGAGGGCATCTGCGGCATGTGCTCGCTCTACATCAACGGCCATCCCCACGGTCCTGCGACTGGAGCCACCACCTGCCAGCTGTACATGCGCCGCTTCCACGACGGCGACGTAATCACCGTTGAGCCGTGGCGTTCGGCCGCGTTCCCCGTAATCAAGGACTGCATGGTTGACCGCGGCGCGTTCGACAAAATCATGCAGGCCGGCGGATACATCAGCGTACGCACCGGCCAGCCCCAGGACGCCAACGCCATCCTCATACCGAAGGAGGCTGCCGACGAGGCAATGGACTGCGCTACGTGCATCGGCTGCGGCGCCTGCGTGGCAGCCTGCAAGAACGGCTCGGCCATGCTCTTCGTCAGCTCGAAGGTCAGCCAGCTCGCGCTCCTGCCCCAGGGACGCCCCGAGGCGGCAAAGCGCGCCAAGGCGATGGTCATGAAGATGGAAGAGCTTGGCTTCGGCAACTGCACCAACACGCGTGCCTGTGAGGCCGAGTGCCCCAAGAACGAGTCGATAGCCAACATCGCCCGCCTGAACCGCGAGTTCATCAAGGCGAAGTTGAACGACTAAGATTTTATATATCTTTGTATTTTACATACTTTTTGTTTGCGGCGGTGTGCAGTGATGCACGCCGCCGTTTTTCGTGCCCCTCGCCGCGCCACGGTGTGCGGAAGGCGGCCTTTCGCGCTGCAAGAAGCCATGTTTCGGCGTGCGAAAGGCCGTCTTTTGCAGGACAAAAGACGGCCTTTCGCAACACGTTGGCTGTCAGGCGGTTGCGCAGGTCGTCATGCGTGGCGCGGCGTAACGCTTTGCGCGGTGGAGCGGAACGGGGTGGGGCAGGATGGTGTTGGTTGACAATTTGTCATTAAACGAGTGTTAGAATGATTAAAATATTTAATCTTTGCTGACTTATTGTCAATAAAACATGACAATAAGTCAAGATTTGTAAGCGGCACGGAAATTGCATCTTGGTTGGTGAAAGCTTTGAACGAAAGCGAGAGGCAATCGAAGGCGGCGATGCCCCACGGGGTGCAGCCGCCGGATGACAACAACTAAAAATAAAAACAAGGAGGATTTTATTATGGCTATGTTACCTGTATTTGGAAGAAACACTTGGATGCCCGACGTATTCAACGACTTTTTCGACAACGACTTCATGACGCGCGCCAACGCTACCGCGCCGGCCATCAACGTCAAGGAAAACGACAAGGAGTACACCGTAGAGCTTGCCGCTCCGGGCTTGAAGAAGGATGACTTCAACGTCAACATCGACCGCGACGGCAACCTGCACATCCACATGGAGAGCAAGAACGAGAAGAAGGACGAGGACAAGAAGAGCCACTACCTGCGCCGCGAGTTCTCTTACTCGAAGTTCGAGCAGACGCTGCTCTTGCCTGACGACGTTGACAAGGACAAGATTGAGGCCAAAGTCAACGACGGAGTGCTCACCGTCAACCTGCCCAAGACCGAGAAGAAAGAGGACAAGACGCTGAAGCAGATTGAGGTGAAATAAAACTCTTAAGTGAAGAGTGAAGAACGAAGAGTGGAGAATTTATATGCTCACGCGTATGAGTTCTCCACTCTTTTTTTGTGTATGTACGTGTATTTAGCCATGTTAATGTGAGTTCGGCATAACTTCTATATTTCCACAAACAGCGAAAACACCCTTTGTAGGGACATAATTTATTATGTCCGTACGCCGCGAAGAGGCGTATTATCAAAGCGCAGCAAATGAAAAACGTTCTTTCAGAACGTGCGGACATAATGAATTATGTCCCTACAAAGGATGTTTTCTTATACCTAACTGACGTATGCTACGTAATGTCAAGCAAGATTGTGTGACTTTTCGCGGTATTTAATTCTTCGCTCTTCACTTTTTCACTCTTCACTTAAAAAGTAGTACCTTTGCGCCCGTTATGGCTTCAATTTACGCAAAACTCGTTGAACGTTACGGCGCGCTGGTGCGCCTCGGAGTGCCCATCGTGGTGGGGCAAATCGGCAACGTCGTGCTCGGCTTTGCCGACACGCTCATGGTGGGGCACCATTCGATGCAGGAGCTGGCCGCCGCCAGCTTCGTCAATACGATGTTCATGCTCGTAGTGCTGTTCGCCACGGGCTTCTCGTACAGCCTCACGCCCGTGGTGGGCAGCCTCTTCGGGCGCGGCGAGAGGGGCGCAATCGGTGCGGCGGTGAAGAACGGCCTGGCGGCCAACGCCGCCCTCTCGGTGGTGCTCGTGGCGGTGCTGTCGGTGTTCTGCCTGAACATCCACCGCTTCGGCCAGCCCGAAGAGCTGCTGCCGCTGATGCGTCCCTACCTGTGGGTGAACATCGCTTCGCTGCCCTTCCTGTGCTGTTTCAACACGTTCAAGCAGTTTTTCGACGGCGTAACCGATACCAAGACGCCGATGTATGTCATCATCGGCGGCAACCTTCTCAACATTTTCGGCAACTGGGTGCTCATCTACGGCGAGCTGGGCGCGCCCGAGCTGGGTCTCTTCGGGGCAGGACTGTCCACGGCCCTGTCGCGCGTCGTCATGGCCGCGGCGTGCGCCCTGGTGTTTTTCCGGCACAGGCGTTACCGCGAATATCGCGCCGGGTTCGCCTCGGGGCGTGTGAGCCGCGCCGACGTCAGGCGGCTGTCCGCTTTGGGCCTGCCCGTCGCCTTGCAGTTAGGCATGGAGAGCGCGGCCTTCTCCCTGTCGGCCATATTCGTGGGATGGCTCGGCACTACGGCCCTTGCCGCCCACCAGGTCATGCTCACCGTGTCGTCAGTGCTCTACATGATTAACAGCGGCATGGCGGCCGCCGTTGCCGTGCGCGCCAGTTATTTCGCCGGACAGGGCGATTACGAGGCCGTCCGTCGCACGGCGGCCAGCGGCCTTCACGTAGTCCTTGCCATAGCTTTTACGCTGTCTGTGCCCATATTTCTGCTGCGCGGGGAGATGAGCTGGTGGTTCACCGACAGCGCCGAGGTGTGCTCTTTGGTGTCGGTCACGGTATTTCCGCTCATCGCCTACCAGTTTGGCGACGGCCTTCAGTACACCTTCGCCAACGCGTTGAGGGGCATAGAGTGCGTCCGCCCTATGGTTTGGATAGCCTTTTTCTCCTACTTCGTGGTGTCGCTGCCGCTGGGCTGGCTGCTCGGCATACATATGGGCTACGGCCTCGTAGGCATCTGGTCGGCCTTCCCCGTGTGCCTGTCGCTGGCCGGACTGCTCTATTATCTGCGTTTCAAGAGGGAACTGAAGTCCCTCCCCAACCCTCCCGAGGGAGGGGGAAAGGGTGATGAAGCGAAAAGGGTGAAAGGGTGAAACAGTGAAAAGTGAAAACGGAAGAATACAAGCACAAACAGAATACCGCCTTTGTAGGGGCATAATTCATTATGCCCGTACGTTTCATAAGAAACGTATTTCGCAGCCAAATGTCATTCATACGCTCTTTCAGAGCGTGCGGACATAATGAATTATGTCCCTACAAGGGCGGTGTGCTTTTATGTGGCTTATTATGATGGATGAAAATATGATACACCGCAAAACTGCGGATGAACCACAAAATGCCGCCTTTCGCAGCGCGAAAGGCGGCTTTTTGGCTTGTAAAAGGCGGCAAAACGGAAGGCAATAGGCGGTCTTTTGCAAAACGCCTTGCCGCAGGCCGTTTCACCGTTCTGCTTTTTTACCTTTTCACTATTTCATCTTTTCTTGTTTTCTCTACCTTTCCCCCTCCCTCGGGAGGGTTGGGAGGGGGCTTCACTTTTTCACTTTCCCCACACCACTTCGTCCACCGTGCGGTAGCAGTTTTCCAGCTGCGCGTCGGCCTTCTCGTGCGTGTCGATGCCGATTTGCATCACCGGCGGCACGCTGTGGCCGTTCACCGCCTGCCACGTGGGCAGTCCGAGGCCGTTCGGGTCGCCCGTCTTTATGAAGTTGATGTAGTAGCCCTGGAAGATGGACGACATGGTGAAGTCCTCCGGCTGCCAGTCGTACACGCGGTTGGTGGGCAGCGTGCCCATGGCATATTCTATGTCGGCCGAGTGCACCGCGCCGGTGGCCGCAGGCTGGTCGGCCTCGCCCTCGGCCTTGTCCTTCACTCCCCCGGCCAGTCCGGCCACCTTTCCGCTTACGCGCATTGCCGGGCGCGGATGTGTGTAGAGGTAGCGGTAGACGGGCGCGCCGCCTGTCCTGGCGTGCATGTCGCACCACTTCCATGTGCCGAAGGCCACGAACATGTCGGCCCCAAGCTGTGCTCCCGGCTGCCCGGCCACGTCGGCGTCAGTCCTTATTCCGTACGCCTCGATTATGCGTTCGGTGTCATCGCCGAAGCGAGGGGCCAACGCCTCGCGCAGCGAAGCCACTGTCATGGGCCGTCCGCCGAGCACCGCCGTGACGGGCATCTCGGCCGAGTTCCAGCCAACGAGCAGCGGCACGCGCGCCTGTCGGCCTGCGGCGTAGGTCTCGACGGGCTGCTCCGTCATGAAGTAACGGTCTATGTTGTACATCCGTTCCATGCCCGTGCCTGCGGCCTTGGCCAGCAGCTCGTCGGCCGGCATGGCCATCATCTCCTTCAGGTTCTTGCATCCTATGGCCTTCATCACGGCCACTCCGGCCTTCTCGGCCTCTTCGAGCGTGGCAATCTTGCTGTATGCCATGACCGACGCGCTCGAGCCTATGGCCTGCGCGAACAGTCCCTTGCACAGCGGCGAGGCCATCAGCGCGCTGACCGAGGCCGAGCCTGCCGACTCGCCCGCTATGGTGATGCGCTCCGGGTCGCCGCCGAAGGCCGCTATGTTGTCCTTCAGCCAGCGTATCGCCGCCGCCTGGTCGAGGAATCCGTAGTTGCCCGAGCCTTTGTAGCTGGTCTCCTTTGACAGCTCGGGATGCGCCAGGAAGCCGAACACACCCTCGCGGTAGTTGGCCGTTACCGACACTATTCCGCGCCGCGCCATGGCGTCGCCTGCGTAGCGAGGCTCGCTGCCCGAGCCGGCCATAAGTCCCCCGCCGTTGAAGTATATGAGCACGGGCAGCCGCTCGGTCATCGTCTCCGCCGGTGTCCAGATGTTCAGGTAGAGGCAGTCTTCGCTGTTTTCGCTTGTGCCGAAGTTCATGTCGCCGAAGAGGTTTTGCTGCATCGGGTTGGGGCCGAAGTGCTTTGCCTTGCGCACGCCCGTCCACGGCTTCACGGGCTGCGGCGCCTTCCAGCGCAGCTCTCCGACAGGAGGCTGGGCGAAGGGCACGCCCTTGAACACCTTGATGCCCGACTCGTATGTGCCTTCGAGCACGCCGCACGCCGTCTTGGCCTGCGGCCCTTGTGCGCCGGCCGCTGCCGTACAGAGAGCCAGCGCGAGTGAGATGATGAGTTTTTTCATGATTGTATGGTTTTGGTTTGGTTGTGTTTCTCGCATATGTACAGCACATGCTGGCCGTCGCCTGTGGTCGTTCCGAAGATGTAAGTGTCGCTGCCGTCGCGCAGTTTCAGCTTCTTGCGCAGCGCGTCCGCCGTCAGGGGAAAGTTCCTTACGCTTACGTTGGCACGCTCGACACCGGCCAGCGCGGCCTTCAGCCCGCGCTTGTTCATGGTCGTAACGGCGCGTATGGCGAAGCCGCGGCCGGGGAACTGCGGTATTTCCACGGGCGAGAGGAACAGGTGGCTGTCTCGGCTTACCTGCCGTGCGGCGTAGCGTTGTTCCAAGAGATAGAAGCATCCGGCCTTCATCAGCGATGCGTTTGGCTCGTAGAGGAAGGCGGGCGGGGTTGCTTGGGGTGGCTGTGAGGGCTGGGAGTTGTGGGAGAACTGGGAGCTCTGGGACAGCTCTTCGGGGGTGAACGAGAGTTCTTGGCCGTCGTTCACGCAGTAAATGCGCTCTATTTTGGTGTACTTCCGCGATAGCACGAGCAGCAGTTCCTTGCACTCGTTGCCTACTGACACGATGTGCACCTCGCCCACCTGCGTGCCCATGTCGGCCGCGGCCTTGCGCCAGTCGAGCATGGGTGAGAGCTTGAGCATCACGTAGTCGGCCTTCTCGAGCAACTCCTCGCGCATCGCGAGCATGTCGGGCGTGCAGTCGCTGATGGCGAACGTGCGTCCGCCCGACTGCGAGCGGCGCGCCGGGTCGGCGTAGACGAGCGTGGCATGGCTTATTCCTTCGATTATTTGCGCACAGTCGCCGCAAACCACCTCGGCCTGGCTGATGCCCAGCGCGGCCATGTTGTGCCGCGAGATGTCGCACAAATGGCTCTGCCGTTCGATGTAGACGGCCTTGCCGAAGAGCGGCGCGAGGTATGAGAAGTCTACGCCGAAGCCGCCCGTGAGGTCGATGAGTGTCAACGGGTTGGCTGGGAGAACTGGGAGGATTGGGAGTTCTGTGATGAGGCGGCGGACTACTGCGGCCTTGTACATGGCCGTCTGTTCCGACGAGCATTGCTCCATCGAGATGTGCGGCGGATACACTATGCCCTCGGTGGCGGCCCATCGCGGCAGCTTGGTGCGCGCCCGTTGGCGGCCCGCTATTTGGTCGAGGGCGTAGGTGAGGTCGATGTCCGTGCGCCCGGCATGGCGCAGGGCGAGCTGTCGGATGTCGTCGTCGAGGTGCTGGGAGATGAATTCCTGGGTAGTCATTTTTTCTCTTTTTATGGGTGTGCTGGGAGAGCTGGGAGGGCTGGGAGTGCTGTGATGGAGGGTGAACTGGGAGAACCGGGAAGAATGGGAAGGCCGGGCGGGCCGGGTGCTCTGCCTCATTCACAGTTCTCTCAGTTCTCCCAGCTCTCCCAGTTCTTTCAGCCTATCCATTATTTCAGGCTATTGCGGTATTTCAGTCGTGCCCTTGTCATCTCCTCCCTGATGCCGCCTTGTGTCAGGAAACGTTGCTTTGCGGCTTCTATCAGGCGCGCCATGAGGTAGTCGGTTTGGTGAATCAGTATTATGGCGATGTTGGCCGTGGTCTCGGCAGAGCGTGTCTTTACGCGTTCGCGGTAGTAAACCGAATCGGCGTGGGCGCGGCATACTTGCCTGGTTTGTACGGCCTTGGGCGAGTCCTTGGGCCAAAGTTCCATGTCTCTTACCCTCAAATAGTCCTCATAATCGGCCAACAGCTCTTGCAGGCTGGCCTTAGCCACGTTGTACAGCTTGATTTCCGTCTCGCGCGAAGCTGTCGCAGCCTGGCTTCCTTCGGCAATGTTCTGCTTGCCGCTGCGCGCCGCCTGCATCATCTGGTCTACCGTGCGGTCGCCCTTTTCAAGGTATTTATGGGCGAAGTGATAGGTTATGTCGTAGATACATTCGGCCTTGCGGTACACCAACAGCTTGTGGTAGTCGCCCTGCTGTGGCATGAAGTCCTTGTTGAATGTTGTCATGGTATTGTTGTTTTTGAGTGTTAATGGGAGAGTTGGGAGAGCTGGGAGGACTGGGAGCTTTGAGAGAACTGTGTTGTTTTCAGTTCTCCCAGTTTTCCCAGAATTCCCAGTTCTCCCATTATTCCCTTGTTATTTGATTACTTTGTAATACTTCCTTGCCGTGGCTCTTGATATCAGGTTGAAGTGCCACCACTCCGTCCTTAGCGGGCGGAAGCCGGCGTAGCGCATCACTTGGCGCAGCAGCTGGCGGTTCTTCTGCGCCCGGCGGCTGATGCGTCCGCTCTTTACGAGGGCGTCCTCACGGTCGATGTGGGCTGCCGAGCCCATGTAGTCGATGGGCGTGCCCATGTCGAGCGTGTCGCCCTTGGCGTCGCACAGCGTTATGTCAACGGCCATTCCGTAGTTGTGCAGGCCGCCTCCGCGCGCGGGGTTGCTCACGTAGAAGTATTTGCTTGTGCCCTTCACCTTGTCCCACATGCGCTGCTGTATGCTCATGGGGCGCGCCGCGTCGTACACCTTCAGGCTCAGGTCGGGCCGCAGCTGCTTCAGTCTCTTCTGCGCCTTGGCAAGGGCTGCGGCTGCCTTGGGGTGCAGGTAGGCGCGCGTCAGGTCGGTGTAGAGCACCTCGCCCGTGAAGTTGTCGGCCCTGGCGTACATCAGGCTTACGGGTATTGTTTTGTCCCTGGTGTGTATGTCAACCATCCCCTGCCGCTCCATCGACAGCTCCGTCTTCGTCTTCTTCACGCTTTTCTGCGCGCAGGCCGGTGCGCAGAGCAGGGCGGCGAGCGCGGCAATCGTTATAATCCGTTTCATCATAATAGTGTTTTTAGCGTTAGTTCGGTATAAGAAACCATCCTTTGTAGGGACATAATTCATTATGTCCGTACGCCGCGAAGAGGCGTATTACACAAGCGCGGCAAATGAAAAACGTTCTTTCAGAACGTGCGGACATAATGAATTATGTCCCTACAAAGGATGGTTTCGCTATTATGAAAATAGCAGTTATACCGAACTCGCGTGGTTTTTAAGGCAAAGATACTCCTTTTACGGCTATAAAGCAAGGCTTGGTGGCAATTTGTTTGGAATGCGGTTGATTTTCAACCGCGTAACGCCTTGGCCGTCAATGCGTTGCGAAAGGCCGTCTTTTACAATGCAAAAGACGGCAAACGGGAATGCGAAAGGCGGCCTTTCACGCGATGAAAGGCCGCCTTTTGGGTAATTTGTTCCGCCGGATTTGCAATCCGGCGGTTCTTAATTGCGGATTTGCAATCCGCTCATGACCGTTGTTTTCAACATGTTCCCATGTGCTTTGAGCGGATTGCAAATCCTTATAATATATTTCGGCGGATTTGCAATCCGCCGAAACGTAAGCTCGTTAAGAAGTTAACTTCTCTAAATTCTATAACTTCTTGAAAAGAGCTTTACTTCTTGTGGCTCACCGTGTAGACCACCTTGCCCTCCTTGTCGATGAGGTGCAGGTCGAGCTCTTGCTTGTCGGCGCATACGAGGGAGAAGCCAGGAATGCCCGAGCAGAACTGCGTGCCGTAGATTGGCTTTACGTTCTCGCGGCTCAATGAGCCGCTGGTGTTAACCACGTAGTCTATCGTGCAGCCCGGCTTGCGTATGTGCTGGAAGTTGTGTATGTGGCCGCATACGTACATTGCGACGTTCTTGTGCTTCAACAGAACGGCGTTGAGCGTCTTCTGCATGTCGGTGCGCTCGGTCTCGCTCTTGGTAGACTGCGCGTAGATGGGGTGGTGGCCTATTACTATTACCCAGTCTTCCGTTGCGGCGGTGAGCACGGAGTCAACCCATGCCAGCTGCTTCTCTACGTCCTGCTTGCAGGCGTCGGGGTACTTCTCGGTGTCCTCGCGGTATTTGTCTATCATCGGGGTGGTGTCAACGAAGACCAGGCGCACGGTGACGTCGTCGTCCTCTATTACCTTCGTGTAGTATCTTGCAGGCATCTCCCAGCGGCGGCTCACCTTGGCGTAGTCAACCACGGCCTGCGTGTTTCCACGGTACTCGTGGTTGCCGCAAATGGGGTACCAAGCCAGCATCAGCTCGGGGTGCGAGTAGATGAGCTCGTAGTTGGTCATCCAGAGGGGGTCTTCGGTGCTCGTTACGCCCTCGAAGTGGTGCACGTCGCCTGCCGCGGCAACGCATTCAATGCCCACCGTCTCGGCCATGCGGCCCATCAGCTCGGCGATAGGTTTCTGGTCGTAGTAGCCGTTGCGGCCCAGGTCGTTGGCCACGTAGAAGTTCACTGACTTTTCAAGTTTTGCCCATTCGGCCGGTGTCTGTGCGAAAGCCGTCATTACGGCGGCGGCCAGGAGGATGATGAATGATGATATTCGTTTCATTTTGTTGTAATTATTAACCCACCCCCGCCCTCCCCAAGGGAGGGAGTTTGGTATGCTTTTGCTGCTGGATGATGCTTTTGTTTAACTTGCAATGCCATTCAAGCTCCCTCCCTTGGGGAGGGTTGGGGTGGGTGTTAGTGTTGGGTGTTAGGATGTTAGTTCTGTTAATTCCTTAAAAGTTCACCTTAAATCCTGCGTTGAGTTTCGCTCCGTAGTATTCCACCTGCATCGTCCTGTCCTTCGTACCCTGGTAGTAGCGCAGGGGTTGGTTGAGCAGGTTGTTGGCCTGTACGTAGAAGGTGTACTTCGTGTTCTTGCCCCATGTGTAGCTGGCGTTGAGGTCCATGTAGTGCGTTGCGTCGTAGTAGCGGCGCAGGGCGGTCTCCTCCACGTACTCCTCGTCGTCCTGGAAGGCCGACGTGAAGTTGTAAGACAGGCGCACGTTCAAGCCCCACTTGTCGAAGTAAAGCGACGCGTTGGCCATGTGTTCGGGCGAACCGGGCAGTGCCTGCTCGTCCTTGTCGCCGAATACAGACTTCACGATGTTGCTGTGGGTGTAAGTGTAGTTGCCGTAGAAGCCCACGCAACGCAGTGCCGGAGAGATGAAGCCGAAGTCGCGCTGGAAGCCAAGCTCCACTCCGAGCAGGTCGGCGTCGAAGGCGTTGAGCGGCTGGCTCACCTCAGCCTCGGCGTAGTTGCCGTAAGCCATGTCGCGCTTCAGGTTGACAGAATAGTCCTTGACGCGCTTGTAGAACACTGCCGCCGATACGAGGCCGACGCTCTTGAAGTAGTATTCGCCCGACAGGTCGAAGTTGTGCGAGGTGATGGGCTTCAGGTCGGGGTTGCCCAGTGTGATTTCAACAGGCGACTCCTCGGTGTTGTAAGAAGCGTTGGCTACGAGGTGAGAGTACTTCGGGCGTGCCAGTGTCTTGGTGTAAGATGCGCGCACCTTGAGGTCGTCCGTAGCGTCCCACTTGACGAGGAAGCTCGGCAGCCAGCTTACGTAGTTGTTCTTGAACTTGCCCGTTGGGTCGAGGCTCTCGTCTCCGTTCTCGTCGATATTCCAGTTGAAGCCGCTCGTCTCAAGGTCAGTGTACTCCATGCGGAGGCCGGCCATTACCGTGAACTTGCGTCCCAGCTTCTGCGTGAAGCGCAGGTATGCGGCTGTAACCTGCTCGGTTGCGTCGTAGTCTCCTGCCGATTCTTCGTACACACGCTCGCCTCCGAGCAGTGCCCAGTCCTTCGCGTTGAACTGCTCGAGGTAGTCCTTGCTTACGAAGTCCATGGCCTTGTACTGGTCGCCGGGCATGAAGCCGTCGCGTATTTGTGTGGAGTAATAGTTGGTGTAGTCGGTGCCGTAGATGTCCTCGTATCCGTCCTTGTAGTCGTAACACAGCACTTCCTTTGTTTTGTGCTTGTGAGTGTACTTCGCGCCGAACTTCAGCGAGTTGCCGAACAGGCCGCTTGCGAGGGGCAGTTCGAAGTCAACCTTGGCCTTCCACTCGTTCTCGCGTATCCATTCGTTAGCGTTAGTGAACTCGTCAACTTCCCAGTCGCCGTCATGAACAGAGATGGGCGTTATGGCATAAGGCTGGCGTCCGCCCTCGTCCTCCATGTCGATTGTCATGTCCTTCTGCTTTATGGTGAAGTAACGCTCGTCGGGGCGGTCTTCGCTTGCACGCGAGTAAGACACCATCCAGTCGGTCTGCAGCTTGTCCCAGAGCAGGTGGTCGCCGCCGAGTGTGAAGTCCATTGTCTGCTGAAGCTCGAGGCGTGCGCCGCGGTTGTCCTTTGAGCCGGCCTTGGTCTGTATCTCGGTCTTCATCTCGCCTGCGCCGTCGGCCAGGTCCTTGTAGCTAACGCGGTAGCGGTTTTCCCAGTCGTTGCGGCGGTTGTAGATGCCGTTGAAGTAGATTTTATGGTTCGGGTTGAAGTCGTAGTCCATCGAGAGCGAGTAGCTTTGGCGCTCGCGCGTGACGTAGTATTGGCGCACTTCGGCGTCGGTGAGGATTACGTTGCCGTTGTCGTCGAGGTCGTACTCGAACTCGGTGTTGTCCGAGCCGGCCGGCGAGTTCTGGTAAGATATTGCGGCCATGATGCCGAACTTGTCGTTGAAGAAGCGGTCGCCCCACGTCGCTCCGAGGTTGAGCTGGAGCTTGTCGCTAATCCAGTTGTAGCCCGTTCCGGCCGTTACGTTAAACACGCGGCGGTAAGGCGTGTTCTTGGTTACGAGGTTTATGGCACCGCCGATGGCGTCGCCGTCCATGTCGGCGGTCACAACCTTATGCCCCTCCTTGGTC
>CAJJWN010000013.1 GCA_905196835.1 uncultured Prevotella sp.
AGGAATGCCACGCAAGCCCAGCTTTGACACGTTCACCCTTGACCTGCCTTCGCTTCCAATGAAGTCATGTACTTTGATTATTCTTTTTGCCATAAAAGACACCTCCTATTCCAAATAGTCAACATAATTGAAACCATCGCGCACACGGCACGGTATCCGTATCGCAAATATAGTAATTCTTTCCATTACAGGCAAGCATCGGCGGCATTTTAACAGACAGTGCTTATAATTTCAAAACGCCGTCAACTGCATTGTAAAAGGTGGCCTTTTAAGAAGCAAAACGCGGTCTTTTACGCGGTAAAAGGCCACGTTTTGCATTGCGTTCAGCCGCAGTTGAAAACCGTAACTGCGGCAGGCTGTTTGGTTACAGACTGAAAGTAAAACGTGCTCCGGCCATCACCCACAGCCCGGGCTGCGGCACGTTGCCGTAGTCTACGTAATGAGCGTTGAAGAGGTTGTTGGCCTCAACGTAGACCGAATAGCGCGGCTTGCTCCACGCCAGGCGGGCATCGACGAGCTGGTAGGGTTTGTACGCGCGGCTGATACCGTCGGTGTCGGTGTACGAGCCGCGCCGCTCCTGGAAGCGATAGTTCACGTCGAGCGCAAGGTTTGGCAGCAAGTCAAGCCCTATCGAGGCCACTACCTTATGGCGAAGGTACTCCAAGGCGTACATAGACTGCACCCCCTCTTCGTGCCGCTGGCTCTGGTCTATGTAGGCATAGGCCGCGCCGAGCGAGCGCAACACGCGCTGCGACGGCATGAGGCGGCGCAGGTCGAGCTTCAGGTTGGCCTCAACGCCGGTGGAGTTTATCTTCGCATGGTTGACCGAAGTCCATACGGCATCCTCGCCGAGCGACGTGTCCATTATCCAGTCTATCATGTTCCTGCCCCAATGGCGGTACACCGAGAGCGTGGCGTTGACACCCTTCGCCGCATAGCGCAGGCCTACTTCCACGGCCGTCATCTCCTCCGGCTTCAGGTGCTTGTCGGCCTTGTGACCGTCGACTGAGTAATACAGCTCGGTGAACGACGGCATACGCAGCGACATGTTGAATGAGGCGTAGGCCTTCAAGGCCGTTGTCAGGGCGTAGCTTGCATCCACACCAGGGTACAGCTTGAAGGGCATTTCGCTCCAAGTGTTCCTCACCGCCGTGAATCCTGCCGACGCAGCGAAGCGCCCGATGGTGACGTTGTGCTCGAGGTAGAGGCTAAGGTTGGTGCGGTTCAGGCCGAGAGTATAGTCGCGGTCGGTGCCGTGTATATGCACAGGAGAGTTAAGCGGCTCGCCGAGAGTGGTCGATATGATGTCCTCGTTGCGCATCTCCACGCCGAAAGCGGTGCGCCCCCACGCCCAATCAAACCATCCGCCGAGATTAAGCCCGATTACATCGGTACGGTGGTAGTTGAAGGGCGAGCGGTCGGGTGCGCCGCGGTAAAACTCGTAACGGTCGTGGTATCTGTTCCAATAAACAGACGGAAGGAAGTGGAACCGTCCTGCTTCCGCCTCGGCCTTCAAGGCCGTATATATTTTAGTGGTGTGCTCATACTGCTCGTCAGACAGCGTGCTGTAGAACGTGTTGCTGCCCCAGCCTTTCGAACTTACGCCTGCGTGCCAGCTTACATCCACGCTTTCGCCGCGGTACCGGCCTTGGTAGAAGGCGCGTCCGCCGCTGTAGTCGGCGTTCAAGTGCCCGGCCTTGCTGCGCAGGTAGCCGTCGCTGCGCGCGTAAGAGCCGCTTACGGCGTTGCTCCACCTGCCCTTTGCAAACGCGATGCGTGCCCCGGCGTCGGCATAACCGAACGAACCGCCCTCGGCTCTGACTTCTCCGCCGCTCTCAGTGGCTGTCTTCGTCACTATGTTCACCGCCCCGAGCAGCGACGACGTGCCGAATATTCGCCCGGCAGGGCCCTCGATTACCTCGATGCGCTCTATGTCGCCAAGGCTTACGGGCAGGTCGAAGGCGTTGTGACCGGTCTGCGGGTCGCAGATGTTAATGCCGTCGAGAAGGATGGCAATGTGCTCGCTCGTGCCCCCGCGGATGCTGATGTCGGTCTGCGCACCCATCGCTCCGCGCTGGCGTACGTCCACGCCTACGGCGTATTTGAGCAGGTCGTTGATACTTTGTGCTGGCGCGGCGGCAATGTCCTCGCGGCTCAACACAGTTACAATTCTCGGCGCCCGGCCGGCAGCCAGCGGCGCGCGCGAGGCGGTGACGTCCACTTCGTCGAGAAGGACGGTGCGCGTGGTGTCGGCCATGCCCAGTCCGTCGAGGTCAGTGCGCACACTGACACCGTCGGCCTTGGCGTAAGTCAACGTAGCCACGCTGAGCGTCCCTACAAGCACCTCGCGGCCGAGACACGCGAAAAGGGCGTACCCGCGGCGGCTGAAATGCTTGAACCTTAGGCTCTCGCGCTTGTTGAAAACTGTCTTGTACATAAAATATAAATAAACGTTTGACGCTCCGCAACGTGCGGAACGACGGGCAAAGGTAATGCAAATGAACGAGATACGCAAACCGGCAGGCGGCAAATCGACTGCGGGGAGACTCGCGGCGGTTTTTCAAAAGGCGGCTCATCCATAGTTTGTTTGGATGGTATGAAAATAATTATTCCTATGTTTATGTTTCTTACTTATGGCTACATTCTGCTATAATCCAGGTTGTCGGTAACTGTCATTCCGCGCTCCGACGCGGAATCCAGAAAACATCCAGAACTCCAAACGATATTGGCTGTATACACTGGATTCCGCGTCGGAGCGCGGAATGACAGTTACCGACAACCTAAATTAAATCAGGGTGTTTTCATTA
This sequence comes from uncultured Prevotella sp., assembly GCA_905196835.1. Lineage (GTDB taxonomy): Bacteria > Bacteroidota > Bacteroidia > Bacteroidales > Bacteroidaceae > Prevotella > Prevotella stercoripullorum. The sequence continues at coordinate 2,808 of CAJJWN010000013.1, forward strand.
ATAGAGCTTTTACTTCATCCAACAGATTTGCGGATGAACCCAATTGACGGCCTTTCGCATTGCAAAAGGCCGCAAATCGCACGCTAAAAGGCCGCATTTTGCAGGCTAAAAGACGGCCTTTTGCAAACGCATTGATTATCAACACGTTACAGACGGAGCACGAACGGGTGTAAAAACAACCGTGAAACAGGCGCAGACCGCCCGGCACGCACCCTACGGAAGAGCAGATTGTGACACCTTGACAGCCGCCACCTATTAATAATAGTTAAACCGTTGGCTGTGCGGATAATTTTTTGTTACTTTGCACCAAATTAGGTGTGTTATAGCCACTAAGTAATGGGTAAAAGAAAGAAAACGTCCCGCGTCCGCCACGGATTGCAGGGGATAACGCTATGTATAAGTACCGCGCTGGTGCTGATTTTATTGGGAATGGTAGTGTTCTCCGTGCTTTCGGCACGCAACTTGTCGTCATACGTCAAGGAGAACCTTACGGTAACGATGATGCTTGGCGAAGACATCACCGACCCCGAGGCCGGACGGCTGTGCAAGGAACTGGGCAAACGCCCCTACATCAACCACATTACTTATATAAGCAAGGAGCAAGCCCTGAAGGAGCAGACCGCCGCCATGGGCACAGACCCGAGCGAGTTTCTGGGCATGAACCCCTTTGTGGCGTCAATAGAGCTGCAACTCAAGGCGCAATACGCCAATACCGACTCGCTGAAATGGATTTCGGCGGCGCTCAAGAGCGACAAGCGCGTAACCGACATAACCTACCCCCAAGACCTTATGGACAGCGTTAACAGCAACCTCAACAAGATAAACCTTGTGCTGCTGGTGCTGGCCGTGCTGCTTACATGCGTGTCGTTCTCGCTCATCAACAACACCGTGAGACTGGGAATGTACGCCCGCCGCTTCACCATACACACGATGAAGCTGGTCGGCGCGTCGTGGGGTTTCATACGCAGGCCCTTCCTTGGCAACGCCGTGGGCATAGGCCTGCTGGCCGCATTGCTGGCCGACGGGGTGCTGGCCGGGGGCGTTTACGCCCTGTACACTTACGAACCGGGCGTAATGACGGTGATAACATGGCAGGTAATGGCCGTAACGGGCGGCTCGGTGTTCCTCTTCGGACTACTCATCACGCTGCTGTGCGCATGGGTGGCGGTAAACAAGTTCCTGCGCATGAAGGCCGGAGACCTGTACAAAATCTGACGGGCAGATTTTGAAGTAACAATTAAAAATTAAAAATTAAACCGCGTGACGGGGCGCAATACGAAAACATGCAAGCCAAGACCGCTTGTCTGCTCGTAACTGTGTGCTTGTCTGCTAAACGAAAAGAAATGGACAGAAGAAACTTTGCATTTGACCGGATGAACTTCATCCTGCTTGCCGTGGGCATGGCAATAGTAATCATCGGCTTCATACTAATGAGCGGCGGAGGCACCGAGGACGGCTCTTTCAATCCTGAAATATTCAGCCCCATGCGCATAAAAGTTGCCCCGGCGGTATGCTTCATAGGCTTCGTGTCGATAGTCTACGCCATCATACGCAAGCCGAAAGACAACGGCACTGACGACATTAACACACCTAAAGAATAAACAAGACTGACTTATGGACTTATTTGAAACGGTCATCATCGCCATCGTTGAGGGCCTTACGGAATTTCTGCCCGTGTCTTCAACGGGGCACATGATTATCGCGCAGAGCCTGCTCGGCGTGGAGAGCACACCGTTTGTCAAGGCGTTTACCGTCATAATACAGTTCGGCGCAATACTCTCGGTAATCTGCCTTTACTGGAAACGCTTTTTCTACCCCAACGCCGGGCGTGAAGGCAAATCGTACTGGCGCGCCATGTTCGACTTCTATGCACGCCTCGTGGTAGGCGTGTTGCCCGCCGCAGTGCTCGGCTTCGCCTTCAACGACGAGATAGAAGCCAACCTCGGCAACGTCCAGCTGGTAGCGTGGATGCTCATAGTGGGCGGCGTATTCATGCTATTCTGCGACCGCATATTCAACCGCGGAAGCGAGAACACACGCCTTACATACAAGCGCGCCTTCGTAATAGGCCTCATACAGTGCATCTCGATGATACCAGGCGTGTCGCGCTCTATGGCCACCATAGTAGGCGGAATGAGCCAGCGGCTCACCCGTAAGGCCGCAGCCGAGTTCTCGTTCTTCCTTGCCGTACCGACGATGTTCGGCGCAACGTGCCTCGAGACATACAAGCTCATCAGCCACGGCGACGGCTCAATCCTCGCACAAGGCAACAACTTGCAGATGCTAATCATTGGCTCGGTGGTGGCGTTCATCGTCGCCATACTCGCAATAAAGTTCTTCATCAACTACGTTACGAAGTACGGCTTTGCGGCGTTCGGCTGGTACCGCATCATCGTAGGCCTCATAATAATCATCTGCACGCTGTGCGGCGTAGAGATGAAAATGACCGACTAAGAGCCGATGAACTTCCACGAAGGAGAAATAATATGCCTTGACAAGCCTTACAGGATGTCAAGTTTCGGCGCGCTGGCACGCGTCCGTTACCTCATTTCGCAGAAGCTCGGCGTAAAACGCATGAAGACCGGCCACGCCGGAACACTCGACCCGCTGGCCACCGGAGTGCTAATACTCTGTACGGGACGCGCCACCAAGCGCATAGAAGAGCTGCAACTGCACACCAAGGAATACACGGCCACGCTGCAACTCGGCGCGACCACGGCCAGCTACGACATGGAACATCCCGTCAACGCGACGTTCCCCACGGAGCACATAACGCGCAGCCTCATCGAGGAAAAGCTGCAAACGTTCGTCGGTGAGATACAACAAGTGCCGCCGGCGTACTCCGCCTGCAAGGTGAACGGCGACCGCGCGTATGACCTTATGCGCAAAGGCAGGGACGTGGAGCTTAAGCCCAAGACGCTGAGAATCGACGAAATAGAGATTACGTCGTTCTCGCCGGAGCTGATGCAGATGTCAATCCGCGTTGTATGCGGCAAGGGAACGTACATCCGTGCGTTGGCACGCGACATAGGAGAAGCCCTCGGCAGCGGCGCATACCTCACAGCATTGCGCCGCACAAGAGTAGGAGACGTGCGCGTGGAAGACTGCGTTACGCTCGACGACTTTCCACAATGGTTGGACAAACAGACAATAGAAGACATAATAACGGAGGAAAACAAGATATGAAACTGTCACAATTCAAGTTCAAACTGCCTGAAGAAGCCATAGCCCTTAACCCGCCATACCACCGCGATGAATGCCGGTTGATGGTGCTGCACAGGGTTTCACAGAAAATCGACATGTACAAGACGGACGACAAGGGGGAACCTCTTAAAGACGAGGAAGGCAACCCCGAGTACCTTGATTTCCGCAACATACTTGACTATTTCGACGAAGGCGACGCCTTCATCTTCAACGACACGAAGGTTTTTCCGGCGCGTCTTTACGGCACGAAGGAGAAGACCGACGCAAAAATAGAGGTGTTCTTGCTGCGCGAACTGAACGAAGAGATGCGCCTGTGGGACGTGCTTGTAGAACCGGCACGCAAGATACGAATAGGCAACAAGCTGTTTTTCGACGACAGCGGAACGATGGTTGCCGAGGTAATCGACAACACAACGAGCCGCGGACGCACGCTGCGCTTCCTCTACGACTGCCCTCATGACGAGTTCAAGCGCGACCTTTACGCGCTCGGCGAGGCACCACTGCCCCACTACATCGTTGACCGCCGCCCGGCAACTCCCGAGGACTTGGACGACTTCCAGTGCATTTTCGCCAAGAACGAAGGCGCGGTTACAGCCCCGGCTTCGGGTCTGCACTTCAGCCGAGAGCTGATGAAGCGCATGGAAATAAAGGGCATAGAGTTCGCCTTCATAACGCTGCACTGCGCCTTGGGCAACTTCCACGACATCGAGGTGGAGGACCTTACGAAGCACAAGATGGACTCGGAGCAGATGCTAATCGGCGCGGAAGCCTGCAAGACGGTCAACCAAGCGAAGCTGGCCGGCCACCATGTGTGCGCCGTGGGCACAAGCGTTGCAAAGGCTACGGAGACCGCCGTGGGTACGGACAAGCTGCTTAAAGAGTACGAGGGTTGGACTAATAAGTTCATCTTCCCCCCATACGAGTTCGGCGTTGCCGACTCGATGATATCCAACTTCTATCATCCAATGTCGCCGCTGCTCATGTCTACCGCCGCGTTCGGCGGCTACGAGCTGGTGATGCAGGCTTACGACATGGCCGTAAAGAACGGCTACAAGTTCGGCTGCTACGGCGACGCAATGCTTATTGTCAACGACTAAAGGGAGTGAAAAATGAAAAACGAAAAGTGAAAAATCCATTACCTTTTATATAGCATCTGGATTTTTCACTTTTCACTTTTAATTTTTAACTTATCAAAGTGCACACGGTTTATCTCGGATTAGGCACCAACCTCGGCGACCGTAGGCGCAACTTGGAGACCGCCATACGCCTTTTGGAAGAGCATGTGGGCACGGTTGTGCGCACAAGTCAGTTCCACGAGACCGAGCCTTGGGGCTTTTCGTCAGACAACATGTTCATGAACGCCGCCGTGTGCATCGACACACAGCTATCTCCGCGCGGCCTTCTCGAAGCCACGCAGACCATTGAGCGCGAAATGGGACGCACGGTGAAGTCCACCGACGGGCGGTATCACGACCGCATAATCGACATCGACATACTGCTGTATGACGACCTCCACATGGACGGACCCGACCTGAAAATACCGCATCCGCTGATGCACGAGCGCGACTTCGTGATGCTCCCGCTCGGCGAAATACTTGCACACAAACCATAAAAAGCACGCACCAAGACATGAAGATGATTTCAGAAAGTGACAAACAATTCGGCTGGGAGGACGTAAACACCCTATTGGGAGGCATCGTCCTCGTGCTTTACGTCTGCCTGAAGGAAAAGGAAGCCTCGCCGGCATGGCTATACTTGGTTACCGGACTGCTTGCCATAACCATAGGTGTAACCAATTTCATGAGATACCGCAACAAGAGGAAGCACGGGAAAAGCGCGGCGTTGACATTCTTCCTCTGTATATTGTTCACCCTGTGGGGCGTCGGCTTCATCGTCCAGGCGCTTGCCTTGCTCCTGTAAACACCTGCCAACCTTTATAATAAACCCAGCTATGAACAACCTGCTTGTAAAGTTTTTCGCATACGCCGACATGCTTTTCATGACGGCATTCATCCTCGCCGTACTCATTGGCGACATCAAATGGTTTTCCGTCACAACGTCCATCGCCCTGCTGGCGTTCGGCATCGCGGGCGTGGCTCACGCCCTGCTAACGCGCAACGGGCGGCCGCAGAACTACATATACGTATGCGGTCTCGACGCGCTCGTCGGTCTCGTGGCCGTCATCTTGGGAGTAACCACAGGCTGGTGGAACTAAAAACGCACCGTAATGAACAAGCAAAACATACTCGCCTGGCTGCAAGTAGCGGTCATAATAATGCTCATCATCATGCTTGCCATAGCCAACACGTGGTTCAGCGAGCCGCAATACTTGCAGGCATCAGCCCTGTTCACGCTCATGGGAGCCGTCGGAACGGTGCTAAGCCTGTCGTGCCATGACCGGCTGAAAAGCCCCCGATTGGTGTACTTCCTCATCACATTGGCTGGCGGCGCACTGTTCATCGCCCTGCCATTCGTGTGATTTTACTTGAAGAATAGGCCGAATTGGCCCAATAAGCCCAATGGGACTGATACGCCGGAAGCTGCCGACAAGGCATTTGTATTTAACTTCCTTAACGTGAATTCGGTATAAGAAAACATCCTTTGTAGGGACATAATTCATTATGTCCGCACGTTCTGAAAGAACGTTTTTATTATGCTACGCTTAGGTAATACGCCTCTTCGCGGCGTGCGGACATAATGAATTATGTCCCTACAAAGGATGTTTTCAGATTTTCATGAAAAACAATCTTTATACCAAACTCACGTTCCTTTAACTTCTATAACTCCTTTAACTTCCTACAAGAAACGCGAAAGCGCGAAACAAGCATAATGCTGTTTCGCGCTTTCGCGTTTCTTGTAGTCTATTCTTCAATTACTTCGCTTAACGGCGCAGACCAAGAGCCTTGATGATGGCACGGTAACGGTTGATGTCGCGCTTGTACAGATAGTCAAGCAGACGGCGGCGCTTGCCGACGAGGATAGTCAGCGAACGCTGCGTTACGTGGTCCTTGTGGTGCTGCTTAAGGTGCTCCGTCAAGTGGGCAATACGGTATGAGAACAATGCTATCTGGCTCTCTGCCGAACCAGTGTCAGTGTTAGACGTTCCGTACTTGCCGAAGATTTCCTGCTTTTTAGCTGAATCTAAATACATTTGTTTGTGATTGATTAAAAGTTTCTAATTACATCCTTCGGGCGGAACTGCGCCTCAATCACGGGCGCGGCCGTCGTCGAATGCATCGGATTTTCCGAATTCGGGTGCAAAGGTAGCAAATATCTGCGACATGTAAAACATTTTCCTAACATTTTAACTACCTTTGTCAAATAATCAACTCAAACACAACAACATGAAGCATCTTCTCCTGTCAGTGCGCCAAGTGTGGCGCAGATTAGGGCAAAGCCGCAACATCGTGCCCGCAACTGTCATCCTGCTTACGGCCTTGTTGCTGCTGCGGGCCTTGCAGGGGTTCAACGCCAGCGACGACGGTTTTGTACTTTCAGCATACGCGCTGGCATTCACGTCGCCCGGTTCGGTGGCTTATTCCTTTTTATATTATTGGCTTGTAAACATCGGCGCAGCATGGAACGCCGTCTTCCATGACCTCGGCATCTACGGCTTCCGCGTGTTCGAGTGCGCCGTGCTGGCACTCAACGCCCTGTTGGTGAGCCATGTTTGCGGTATGGCGAACATCCGCAAGTGGTGCGTTGCAACGGCTCTTGTACTGGCATACTCAAGGCTTTACTGGGTGGAAGTGTTTGAATACAACAGTGCGTCGGGACTTGTCGCATCGCTGATAGTGCTGCTTATGATGACGGCCTTTACGCGCCGCAGCCCCAAGTGGATGCTGTTTGCCGGCGCAGCGTTCGGCTTTGGAGTATTCGTGCGCCTTCCCAACGCGGCTCTGGGCTTACTCCTGCTGGGCGTAATACCGTATAGCAGACTTGCGAATTACCCCCCCCCCGAACGCTTAAAATGACATTATTCGCCGTCATCGGTGCACTGACTGGCATCGCTGCAACGCTTGCCTATATGTCGGCTATGGGACATTTGCCTCATTTTAAAGACGCGCTTGCCGACGCGCTTTTCCTCGTCGGCAACCCTGAAAACTCCCACTCTTCCTGCAACATGCTGCTGTCCGTAGCGCGCAACTACGTCATAGCAGCCGCGTGCCTTGCAGCTTTAGCTGCCTGCCCTGCCATATATTCGGTATTGTCTGCCAAGAGCGGACGCGTGCGTGGCGGGCGTTTTGCCATGGCGTTGCTTATTACGGCTCACCTGCTTGCCGTTGTCAAGTGTCTGCCTTACAATCTCTTCATGCTCAACGGACTATGCCTTGCCGCGTGCCTGTACGTCGGTTATGTACGCAGACACGACATGCCCGTGGCCTGCCTGTCGGCTCTCGCCCTGCTTGCGGCGGTGCTCTTGCCGCTCGGCAGCGACGGAGGCATAGGCACGTTCGGCATTCACAACCTTTGGCTCGCCATGCCCTTCGTGCCATGCGCGGCAGTTTTGTGGCTGCGGCGGTTCAAGGGCGAGAGACTGGCAGTCAACTCCGCATTCGTCAGTTCGGCGTTCGCACTACTGTTAGCATACAACACATACCGCACGTTCATGCCTGCATACTACGAGCAGGGGACGCGCCTTGACGACGTTTGCAGCATCAGTCACCCCCGGGCCGGCGTCTACACTGACGCCAAGACGGCGCACGACATCAACGGACTACTTGCCGCCATGCGCACCGAAACAGCCGAAGGCGACACTCTCTTGGTGCTCGGACACACCCCGATGATACATTATCTCACACTGACAAGCCCCTACCTTGGCAACCCTTGGCCGTGGATATTCGGCGCGGACTACTGCCGTATGCGGCAGACTTGCGCACGCCGTGACGGCAACGAGCTACCAGTGGTTGTGGCAGTGCGCGCCGACATAAGCCGCGGCGACAGCCTGTCGAAATGGGCATGGGGCTTCCTGACCGACGGACAATACACCGTCGCGTACCAAAACAGCACCTATACGCTGTACCTTCCACCGCGAAAAGCAAGGCCGCAGGCCGTCAGACGCAAATCTGACGGAATGTAAGCACAACGAAAGGAATACTTACACATTGATTTACGTTGACGCTCCAGGACGGCGATATTTTGCAAAACAAAACTTCAGCGCGGAAATATCGCAAGCAGAAGTGTGCAAAATTAAAACACACAACATCAATAATTTACACGCTTAAACATGTTATTTGTGCAATAAATCGGCACGGAAAACGCTGCGAAAGGCCGTGTTTTGCACCGCCAAAAGCCGTCAACACGGCTTGAAACGGCGGCCCTTGCGACGGCAAAAGGCCGTCAATCGCATTGCAAAAGGTGGTCTTTTACAAGATGAAAGGCCGCAAACGGCCTTCCGTGCTGCCGTTTACGGCCTTGTCGTTTCCTATTTCACGCAAAACCATTGGCATTCTCATGTTGACACATTGATACCGTTTTGCGCCGTTATCATTGCTTTTTGACATTGCAGACGATTTGCGCCGAACAGGCGTAACGCCATGTTACAAAACGCTGAAAACGCCCTGCACTTAGTAATTTTCTTAACCCTTAATGCTTAATTCTTAATTAAATAATGTAATTTTGCACCCGATTTTACAAGGTATTAGTATGCAAGACATTAGGAACATAGCGATTATCGCCCACGTAGACCACGGCAAGACCACGCTCGTGGACAAGATGATGTTGGCCGGAAACCTGTTCCGCGACGGACAGGACTTGAGCGGCCAGGTGCTCGACAGCAACGACTTGGAGCGTGAGCGAGGAATAACCATACTCTCAAAGAACGTTTCGATTAACTGGAAAGGTACGAAAATCAACATCATAGACACCCCGGGACACTCTGACTTCGGCGGCGAGGTGGAGCGCGTCTTGAACATGGCCGACGGCTGCCTGCTGCTGGTTGACGCCTTCGAAGGCCCCATGCCGCAGACCCGCTTCGTGCTTCAGAAGGCCCTGCAAATAGGTCTTAAGCCCATAGTTGTGGTCAACAAGGTTGACAAACCCAACTGCCGTCCCGAGGAAGTGTACGAGATGGTGTTCGACCTGATGTTCTCGCTCAACGCCACCGAAGACCAGCTGGACTTCCCCGTGGTGTACGGCTCGGCCAAAAACGGCTGGATGGGCGAGGACTACAAGGTGCCTACGGACAACATCAACTACCTGCTCGACAAGATTGTGGAGGTAATCCCCGCTCCGCGCGCACTCGAAGGCACGCCCCAGATGCTCATTACCAGCCTCGACTATTCAAGCTACACCGGCCGAATAGCCGTTGGTCGCGTCCACCGCGGCACGCTCACCGAGGGCATGAACATTACCATATGCCACCGCGACGGCTCGCAGGAGAAGACCAAAATAAAGGAACTGCACACCTTCGAGGGCATGGGGCACGTAAAAACTCCCAGCGTTTCGAGCGGCGACATCTGCGCCATCATCGGCCTGGAGAAGTTTGAAATAGGCGACACTATCTGCGACTTCGAGAACCCCGAGCCGCTTCCCCCCATCGCGATTGACGAGCCTACGATGAGCATGTTGTTCACAATCAACGACTCGCCGTTCTTCGGCAAGGAGGGAAAATTCGTCACCAGCCGCCACATCAACGACCGCTTGCAGAAGGAATTGGAGAAAAACCTCGCCCTGCGCGTGGCTCCCTTCGGCGACTCTACCGACAAGTGGCTCGTCAGCGGACGCGGTGTGCTCCACCTCTCGGTGCTCATCGAGACCATGCGCCGCGAGGGTTACGAGCTTCAGGTAGGCCAACCGCAGGTAATATACAAGGAAATCGACGGCGTAAAATGCGAGCCCATCGAGGAGCTTACCATAAATGTGCCCGAAGAGTTTGCCAGCAAGATGATTGACATGGTTACCCGCCGCAAGGGCGAAATGACGTCAATGGAGAGTCAGGCAGACCGCGTCAACATCGAGTTCGACGTGCCTTCGCGCGGCATCATCGGCCTGCGCACAAACGTGTTGACCGCCAGTCAGGGCGAAGCCATCATGGCTCACCGCTTCAAGGAGTACCAGCCTTACAAGGGAGACATCACCCGACGCATCAACGGCAGCATGATAGCGATGGAGACGGGAACGGCCTACGCATATTCCATAGACAAGCTGCAAGACCGCGGCAAGTTCTTCATCGACCCGGGCGAGGAGGTCTACGCCGGCGAGGTTGTAGGCGAACACGTACACGACAACGACCTTGTGGTGAACGTTACGAAAGCAAAGCAGCTGACAAACACGCGCGCCAGCGGCTCTGACGACAAGGCTCGCATCGTGCCGCGCACCGTCCTCTCGCTCGAGGAAGCCCTTGAATACATCAAGGAGGACGAGCTTGTAGAAGTTACGCCGAAGTCGATGCGTATGCGCAAAATCATCCTCGACCACAACGAACGCAAGCGCGCCAACAAGCAATAATGCGCGAAGCGCAAATTAAGAATTAAGAGTTAAGAATTAAGAAAATATGCTTTGAAACAGCAACGGTGATTTTCTTAATTCTTAACTCTTAATTCTTAATTTGTAAAAGGCAGTTCTCCGCAGCTTGTTTGGATGACATACAAGGTCTATTAATGAAAGCATTTGTTCCGCCGGATTTGCAATCCGGCGGTTTCTAATTGCGGATTTGCAATCCGCACATGCCCATACATTTACCTCATGGTTGTGTGGTTTGAGCGGATTGCAAATCCTTATATTACTTTTCGGCGGATTGCAAATCCGCCAAAACATATTAGCGACAGCCTGACTTGCAGCAGAACATAAACGGAAAAACCTTCACCAACCATCCAACAGATTTGCGGATGAACTGCAAAAGGTGGCCTTTTAGCTTCTAAAAGGCCACCTTTTGCATTGTAAAATGCCGCCTTTTGCAAGCTAAAAGACGGCATTTTACAAATACACTGATTTACAGGCGGTTACTGGCCGCCGCCCTGCTGTCCGCCGCTTTTCACGTCGTCGTTGCTTATTGTGCGCTCCGCCTTCCTGACGGATGCCTTCAGCTCGCCTATGCGGAAGCTCACGCTAAGGCCGAAACGCTGCTGTACGTACCTGCTCCAGGAGCGTTGCGTGAAGCTTGTGCTCGACGTTGTGTCGTCATAATCCATGTATTTCTTGAAGAAGTTGTTGGCGTACACCGACAGGGTGAGCCGCTTCTTGAGCAACTGTTTGGTTACGTTCAGCCCATAACCGAAGAAGCCGCCGCCCTTGCCTTGCAGCGAAATCCACGGTGTCTGTCCCCAACAATTAAAGCTGATGCGCCAGTCTTTGGGCAGCGTCTGCTGCGCTCCGCCCGACGCAAACATGTTCCAGCCGCGGTTGCTAAGGCCGTTGCCGTCGGAGAGATACTGCCAACTGCCGAACATGTTGGCGTAGATGCGCGTCGAGGTGAACGGGTTATAGTTGGCGTATGCGTTCAAAGAGGCGCGCCGGGTCTTGCCTATGTTGCGGTAAGTGGTGTACAGCACGCTCTTGCCCGTAGGACTTTGCAGGCCCGCTATGCCGTTGTCGTTGACGAGAGACGTTACGCTCTCGATGCTGTTGTTGGTGAAGCTGTAGGCCAAGTTGAGGTTAAGGCTAAGCTTGGAGGTGAAGCTGTTGTAGCCGAGAGAGAACGAATGGGTCTTCTCGCTGACAAGGTTCGGGTTGCCTTGGCTGATTGACGTAGGGTCGGCATCGTTCAGATAAGGGTTCAAGTACCATATTCCGGGACGGTAGATGCGCATGTTGTAGCCCAAGCGCAGGTTCTGCGTGTCGGTCAGGCGGTAGCCGATTGATGCCGAGGGAACGATGTCGTCGAAGTCTTTTCGGAAGTCATCGCCGCGTCCGAGCAGGTATTTCACGTCCTGTATGGTGTGCTCGTAGCGCAGACCGAGCCGCCCGGAGAGGCGTTTCCACTTGATGCCGTAGCCGAGATAGGCGGCCAGTATGTCGTTGCGGTGCTTGTAGTGAGAGCTATGGTCTTCGTCAAACTCATATCCGCCGCCGTCCATCGCCGCCATGGTGTAGCGGTCGTTCTCCGACGAGTTGTCGCGGAGTATGTACTTGGCACCGGCTTCAAGCGTGTGGATTGAGTCGAAAGGCGTGGTGAAATCCACCTGAAACGTATGCTCGGTGGTGTTCTGATGGCCGTCGTTATGCTGGTTTTCGAGGCGGCGCAGGTAGTCTTCCCAACCGGCGGTGGCCGTCATGTCGTCGTAGTCGGTGTACGAGTCATTGTCCGTCGGCTCGGTGCTTATTCGATAAGAGAAGGTCAGCATACGCTCCTTCACCTTGAAAAGACGCTGATAGTCGATGCCTCCCTCGATGGAGAACCACGAGTTATGCGAGTGGGAAGGCATGGAATAGGCGTACAACTGCGAGCCGTCGAGCGGACTTGTGCCCGTCACTGACGACGCGCCGCGGCTGCTGTAGCTGTTGCCCCAGAGGCCGAACGAGCCGGTGATGAGGTTGAGCGAGTCGATTTCATAGCTCGCTTCGATGCTACCCATGTGGAAGTTGCTGCGGCCTTTGCTGCTTCCGTCACTGGCGGTGTTTGCCGATGTAGCCTGCGGCTCGTCGCCGGTCACGGTGAGCGCGCTGCCGTAATAGCTGCGCGGACGGTCGGAATGGTTGTAGTTGTAACGCGCGCTGACGGTCAGTTTGCCTGCCTTCACCGTGCCGAACACGCCTCCGCCTGCGCCCGTACTGCTGACGTTCGCGCTTACGGTGGCGGTATATCCCTCGAAGCCCGAGCCTACTGTGACGATGTTCAGTATGCCGCCCACGCCCTCGGCGTCATACTTCGGACCGGGGTTTGTTATCACTTCGATTTTCTTTATGGTGTTGGCGGGCATACTCTTGAGCACCTCCGAGGGGTTGTTTGACATCATGTTGTTGGGCCGTCCGTTTACGTACACCTTGAAAGACGAGCTGCCGTTCACCTTGATATTGTCCTCGCCGTCAACCGTAACCATAGGGACTTTGCGCAGCATCTCCATCACCGTGTTAGTCTTAGAGTCGGGGTCGCTCTCCACGTCGTAGCCTATTTTGTCGATGTCGGCCGTCACCAAGGGTTTCTGCGCCACGACTTCAACGCCCGCCAGCTCGTTCCGCGCGTCGCTGATGGCCACCTTGCCGAGGTCGGCGGTCGGTTTCCCGGCATCAACGGCAAAGTCTTTCACCACGTCGGCGCGCCCCATCGAGCTTACCGTAAGGCGGTACTTGCCCCCGGCGGCAAGGCTCAGCGTGAAGCGTCCGTCCTTCTGCGTGACGCCCATCTTGACCGCCTTGCCCGGCGCGGCGGCGTTTTCAATGCGCACCGTGGCGTAAGGTTCGCCCTCGCCCGTGATTGAATCGACCACCAGTCCCTTGACGGTAAAGCCGTCAGCGCCTGCCGCCGACACCGCCGTGTGCGCCTGCGCAAGCATCAATAACAACAAAACAAGATATTTGTACATGGATGTCTATGTTTCGCCCCTGTGCTTTCGGCGGCACGGGGCATGGTTAAATTCACATTAATATATACGCCTTGACGCACCGGAATGTGACAACGCGCGGCGTTATTTAACGTTTTTTACACGTCGCTACGTTACTTACCGGTGCCCGTCAGGCGGCTGCTTGATGTCAATGCAAAGGTAATAAAAAAGCCGTTTCGCGGATAAAAATCCGCCGGAAATCGACATTTCATAAGTCGTTGAGTATCAGACGATAAGCCGACCGGCGGCAAACGGCTTTGCAAAAGACCGTCTTTTGGCTTCTAAAAGACGGCCTTTTAGCGTGTAAAAGGTGGCCTTTCGCAGGCCGAAAGACGGCCTTTTGCAGAGCGGCACAACAGCGTACGGTTTTACCTTTTTACTTTTTTACCCTTTTACCTTTAAGAAATAATCCGTAACTTTGCGCCCCGACAGCAATGGACAAGCGTAACAAAGAAATACTAAAAATCGCCCTGCCGTCCATCGTGAGCAACATCACGGTGCCGCTATTGGGGGTGGTCGATGTGGCGATAGTGGGCCATCTCGGCGCGGCGGCGTACATTGGGGCAATCGCGGTGGGCGGTATGACGTTCAACGTGATGTACTGGATATTCGGTTTCCTGCGCATGGGAACGAGCGGAATGACGTCGCAGGCGCTCGGACGGCGCGACTTCGGCGAGGTGACACGCCTGCTGGCGCGCTCCCTCGGCATAGCCTTCGCCATAGCCTTTGCGCTCATCCTGCTGCAAACACCGCTGCGCACGGCGGCCTTGGGCATAATGCAGCCTACGGCGGAAGTGGCCCGCCTGGCGTCGGTTTACTTCGACACGCTCATCTACGGGGCACCGGCCATGCTCGGACTGTTCAGCCTCTCGGGCTGGTTCATCGGTATGCAGAACTCGCGCACGCCGATGGCCGTCGCCATAGTGCAGAACGTCGTGAACATCGCCGCGAGCACTTTGCTCGTATTCGGACTTGGGATGAAGGTCGAAGGTGTGGCTCTCGGCACGCTGACCGCACAATACGCGGGCTTCATTATGGCCGTGGGCTTGTGCTGGAAGCACTACCGCCGACTGCGCCGTTACTTCTCTTGGCAGGGCGTATGGCGGCGCGAAGCCATGCGGCGGTTCTTCTCCGTCAACCGCGACATATTCCTGCGCACGCTCTGCATGGTGTCCGTCATGCTGTTCTTCACGTCCGCCGGGTCGTGGCAGGGCGAGGTGGTGCTGGCCGTAAACACGCTGCTCATGCAGTTTTACCTGCTCTTCTCTTACGTGATGGACGGCTTTGCCTATGCCGGCGAAGCCCTGTCGGGCCGCTACTATGGCGCGCGCAACCGTGCCGCACTGCGCGAAACGGTGCGCGACCTCTTCCGTTGGGGCTTCCTCATGGCCGCCGCCTTCACGCTGGTCTACGGCCTCGGGGGCGACGCCTTCCTGTCGCTGCTCACCGACGAGCCGCATGTCGTGGCCGCGTCGCACACCTATTATTATTGGGCTCTTGCCATTCCGCTGGCCGGAGTGGCCGCTTTCGTATGGGACGGGGTGTTCATCGGCTGCACGATGACGCGCGGAATGCTCATCTCAATGGCCGTAGCCGCCGCGGCGTTCTTCGCCGTTTACTTCTTGTCTCGCGGCCGTTTCGCCAACCACGGGCTGTGGGCGGCGTTCATAACATACGTCTTTCTGCGCGGATTTGTACAAAAAATTCTGTACAAATCCGCGCAGAAAAACAATTAAAAATTAACAATTAAAAATTAAACAACGCTGCCTTATTCCAATGTACAGCCATTACGGATGCAGGAAAGCGTCGCTGTTTAATTTTTAATTGTTAATTTTTAATTGTCCCCACCAGGGTAAGCCATGTTTTCTTCCCCGATGTTTTCAAGCACCTCTGTAAGGTATTTGCGGGCTTCGAGGCGTGCCATGGGCAGGTCGTGGAGCAGGTAATTGCCGCAATCGCGCGGCGCGGCACCGGGCACTTCGCCGTCGAACGAGGCGATGAAGGCGAACGTGCGGCGCATCAACGGCACGATGTCATGCGGCTGGAGGTCGCCTTTCACGAGCAGGTAGTTGCCCGTAAGGCAACCCATCGGTCCCCAATAAACTATGCGGTCGGCCCATTCCGCGTCGTTGCGGAGGTAGGTTGCGGCCAGATGTTCTATTGTATGGAGCGCCCCTGGGTGCAGTGCAGGCTCGCGGTTAGGCTCCTTCATGCGTATGTCGAACGTGGTTACGGTATCGCCTCCTACGCTGTCCTTGCGCGAGACGTATATTCCACGGAGCAGCCTCTCGTGGTCGATTGTAAAGCTTGGAATGGCTTTCATTAAGTTAAGAGTTAAGAATTAAGAGTTAAGAAAATATGATTTGAAAGTTGGTTGAATTAAGAATTAAGAGTTAAGAATTAAGAAAATTACCTACAAAGCATATTTTCTTAATTCTTAACTCTTAATTCTTAATTCATAGCGAAGCGATGAACCTCTTTGTCAGCGTGAACGAGTTGTCGGCCAAGCGCGCCCAGAAGTCGAAGTATTGGCTGGCCTTCGTGTCCTTCAGGGGCAGGTCGCTGATTACGCGGAAGCTGATGAACGGCACGCCGTAGATGTGGCATGTCTGCGCAATGGAGCAGCTCTCCATGTCAACGGCCACGGCTTTGGGGAAGCGTGCGATGATGGCGCGCATCTTGTTCTGCGTGTTGACAAACCACTCGCCGCTCACGATGAGCCCCGTGTGCACGGCCTTTCCGTCGCAGGCGGCCACGGCCTTGTCAACCAAATCCTTGGGAGAATGGAACACGGCGGGCATCCCCATTATTTGACCAAAGCGGCATTCGTCGCCGCAATAAGCGTCATGGTAGCAGTATTCGGCGCCCACCACGATGTCGGTTACGTCCATGCGGTCGTCCGCCCCGCCTGCAACGCCGGTGGAAACCACAATATCCGGCCGGTAGTTGTTTATCATTTCCACCGTGCCTATGGCGGAGTTCACCTTACCTATGCCGCACTTCTGCAACACTATGTCCTTGTCGCCGATGCGCCCGAGGATGAAATCCTTGTTGTTGCGGCGCTCCACCGTGGAGTCGTCGAGCAGCGATTTTAGCTGGACAAGCTCCTTGTCCATTGCTACGATTATACCTATTTTCATGTACGGATGTGTCGTTTAGGACTGCAAAAGTACATATTTTTAATGAATAATGATGAATGAAAAATGAAAAATTTGGCTGCGCACGGTTGGCGGGCTGATGTTGCAGAATGACGCGGAAACGGCGCATGGCGGTGACACTTTGACTTTACAAAAAATCCGTTTGACGCTCCCGGAAGGGGCGTGGCGTGCAAACAACACAGCTTCAGACGGCGGAACGCCATTTTTCACACATAACATCATTCCATGCGTAACACCTTGTCAGCCAGCCACTTGCAAGAACAGACACTTCAGTCAGGCACGAACTGCAGCCCCAAAGGCCGCCTTCTGCCATGTAAAAGACGGCCTTTGGCAACCTTAAAGACGGCCTTCAGCATCGGCGAAGACGGCCTTTCATGGTGCGGGAAGCGGCATTTTGTGGCGCGAATAGTCGTCAAACGCAGCATATTAAGACCATTCGCACATTTCAAAAGACGCTTTACAGCCCCGGCGAGAGCTATTTCTGAAAAACATATTGTAAAGCTTTCAGAAAACAGCTTGTAACATTATGGCAGAAAAAGGATGCTTGTTTTAACATATAGTCGGTATAAAAAATAATCTTTTTACAGGCAAACACCTCGCCTGTTTTTGCATCTAAAACGGTCGGTGGGTAATCGTCATTCCGCGCTCCGACGCGGAATCCAGTGTAAGCAGCCAAGCTTTGTCTATGTTGTTTGTTCTGGATTCCGCGTCGGAGCGCGGAATGACGATTACCCACCGACTGCTTGAAGTCTGATTATCGTCACACTTCTTTCTGCTAAAAAAGCATTATTTTTAGCCCCGTCTATCGTCATTTCACATTATATATATTACTTTTGCACGCTGGAAACGTAAACGGAAAAAACATCGAAAAACAATGGAAACACTGAAAAAATGCCTTCCCGACGTGCTGGCCGTGGTGCTGTTCACGCTCATATCGGTAGCCTACTTCTTCCCGGCAGACATCGAAGGAAAGATACTTTACCGCCACGACTCGGCCGCAAGCAAGGGTCTCGGCCGCGAAATCGGCGAACACAAGGCGGAGACGGGCGAAGTGACGCGCTGGATGAACTCAGTGTTCAGCGGAATGCCGACGTACCAGACGGCTCCCGAATACACGAGCACGAAGGGCGTCAACACGGCTACCAACGTGTACCACCTCTTCCTGCCCGAAAACGTATGGTACGTGTTCGCCTACCTCTTGGGCTTCTACATCCTGCTGCGCGCGTTCGACTTCCGCCAGCATCTTGCCGTCCTCGGCTCCGTAATATGGGCGTTCTCCAGCTATTTCCTCATCATCATAGCCGCCGGACACATCTGGAAGGTCATGGCCCTGGCCTACCTGCCGCCGATGATAGCCGGCATAGTGCTGGCATACAGGGGCAAATACCTGTGGGGACTGATAGTAACCGCCATCTTCGCGGCGTTTGAAATCAACGCCAACCACGTGCAGATGACGTACTACTTCCTGTTCGTCATCCTCTTCATGGTAATAGCCTACCTCGTTGACGCCATCCGGCAGAAGCGCATGGCGCACTTCTGGCGGGCCACGGCGGTGTGCGCCGCAGGCGCGGTAATAGGCGTATGCCTCAACCTGAGCAACCTGTACCACACGTGGGAGTACAGCAAGGAGTCGATGCGCGGCAAGAGCGAGCTTGTCAAGAAGCAGTCGGCCAACCAGAGCGCAAGCGGCCTTGACCGCGACTACATCACCCAGTGGAGCTACGGCATAGGCGAGACGTGGACGCTCCTTGTGCCCAACACAAAGGGCGGAGCCAGCCAGCCGCTCGTAGAAAGCAAGACGGCCATGGAGAAGGCAAACCCCGAGTTCAACGTCGTCTATCAGCAAATGGGCCAATACTGGGGCGAGCAGCCCGGCACGCAGGGGCCTGTCTACGTTGGCGCATTCGTGCTGATGCTGTTCGTGCTGGGGCTTTTCATCGTCAAAGGACCTATGAAGTGGGCTTTATTGGCGGCCACGGTACTCTCCATATTGCTGTCGTGGGGCAAGAACTTCATGCCTTTCACCGATTTGTTCATCGACTATGTGCCGATGTACTCGAAGTTCCGCACGGTGGCGTCAATCCTCGTCATTGCCGAGTTTACCATCCCGTTGCTCGCCATGCTGGCGTTGAAGAAGATTGTTGACGACCCATCGCTGCTTACGAAACGCATCAAGACGGTGTACGCAAGCTTCGCGCTGACGGGCGGCATAGCCATCCTCTTCGCTCTCGTCCCCACCCTCTTTTTCAGCGACTTCATATCGTCACAGGAGCTGCGCGCGCTCTCCACGCTGCCGCAGGAGTATGTAGTGCCCATCACGGAGAACCTGCGCGAGATGCGCCGCGCCGTCTTCACGGCCGACTGCTGGCGCTCGGCGTTCATCATTATAATAGGTACGCTCTGCCTGCTGATGTTCAAGGCCAAGAAGCTCAAGGCCTCTTACATGGTAGGAGCGATAACAGTGCTCTGCCTTGTAGACATGTGGCAGGTTGACAAACGCTATCTGAACAACGACATGTTTGTGCCCAAAAGCGAACGCGAGGCGCCGATGCAGATGACGGAGACCGACCGCCTCATCCTTGAAGACAAGACGGACTTGGGCAATTACCGCGTGCTCAACCTCGCGTCAAACACGTTCAACGAGAACGAAACGTCATACTTCCACAACAGCATAGGCGGATACCACGCGGCCAAGCTGCGCCGTTACCAGGACATCATCGACCATTACATTGCCCCGGAGATGCAGAAGCTTGCTCCGACGGTGGCCGAGGCTGGCGGCGACATGCTGAAAGTGAACGGCGACAGCCTCTTCCCCGTGCTCAACGCGCTCAACGCGCGCTACTTCATCCTGCCCCTGCAAGGCGGACAGACCGCGCCCGTGATGAACCCGTATGTGCACGGCCCGGCATGGTTTGTTGACAAAGTGACCTACGCCGACAACGCAAACAAGGAAATAGAGGCCGTAGGCCGCATCGACCTGCGCCGCGAAGCCGTGGCCGACAAGCGTTTCCATGACGTGCTGAAAGCATCCGCCGTGCAGGACAGCACAGCCTCGGTGAAGCTCACCAAGTACATGTCAGACCGGCTTGAATACGACGTTTACTCGACGAAGGGCGGCGTAATAGTGTTCTCCGAAGTGTATTACCCGGGCTGGACGGCCACCGTTGACGGCCAGGAAGCCGAGCTGGGACGCGCCGACTATCTGCTGCGCGCGCTCAACGTAGCCCCGGGCAAGCACAAGATAGTGCTCACCTTCCACCCGAAATCGGTAGCCACGACGGAGACAATAGCCTACATCGCATACGCCGCAATCTTCATAGCACTCCTCGTTGCGGCATATCTCGGCTACCGCAGGAAGCGCGCCGGGGCGGAGTAAAACAGCCGTCAGCGTAACGCATTGATAATTAGCACCTTATAAAAGGCCGTCTTTTAGCGTGTAAAAGACGGCCTTTCGCGTTGCAATTGACGGCCTTTTGGAAAGCGAAAGGCGGCCAATTGGATTCATCCGCAGTTTGTTTGGACAGCATAACTTTGTTTTTTTAATCAAATGCAAGCTGAATACACCCATTGTAGGGGCATAATTCATTATGCCCGCACGTTTCGCAGAAACGTATTTTTCTGATATTCAGGACTTTAAACGCTCTTTCAGAGCGTACGGACATAATGAATTATGTCCCTACAAGGGCGGCGTTTAGCTTTGTTCAATATATCTTTTATTTTATTCTCATCCAAACAAAAATTGCGAATGAACCGTCATTTGGAAAACAGACAGGCACATTATGGCCTGACATACGCGCCTTTTCGGCGAAAAGATGTATATTTGCAGCGTTGTAAACGCAATGAAAACGAAAGCGAAATGCAGTTCAGGACAAAGGTAAACATCGGCAAACCCGACTTCCAGATAGAGCCATGCGAAGAGATGCTGTTCGTTGGCTCGTGCTTCGCCGACAACATAGGGCGGCGCTTCAAGGAAGAGAAGTTCCGCGCAACGGTCAACCCCTACGGCGTAATGTACAACCCGGCGAGCATCCTGCACACGGTGAAGCGGTGTGAGGACGCGCCCCGTGTGGCACTCTTTACACTCGGAACGAACCATGTATACATACTCAACGAGACGGGCGAGATAGTTGACAACTGCGCCAAGCGCCCCCAGCGGCTCTTCACCGAGCGCGAACTAAGCGTGGACGAGTGCGCCGCTTACCTCGGCGAAGCCGTTGACATACTAAAAGAAAGGCGCGGTGACGTGAAGGTAATCGTTACCGTAAGCCCCATCCGTTACGCCAAGTACGGCTATCACGGCAGCCAGCTGTCGAAGGCGGTGTTGCTGCTTGCCGCCGACAAATTGGTGAAAGAGCGGGCCGGAACGGTATGTTATTTCCCGGCATACGAAATAGTCAACGACGAGCTTCGCGACTACCGCTTCTACGCCAAGGACATGCTTCATCCGTCAGAGCAGGCCGTAGAATATATCTGGGAGGTGTTTTCAGACGCCTATTTCTCGCCCGAAACCAAGCGTTTCATCGAGGAATGGCGGCCGCTGAAGGAGGCTTTGGGGCACAAGCCGTTCCACCCCGAGTCGCAAGAGTACAAGGACTTCATGGATAAAACTATGTTAAAAATAGGCGAACTGTCAAAAAAATATCCGAACTTTGTACCTTAGAAAACAGTAAAAGGGTAAAAAGGTAAAAAAGTAAAACGGCAAAGCATTCGTCTCTAACTACTTTAACCACCTATAAATGCTCTAACTTCTACATTTATCATGTTATACTCAATTGAGAAAATAACGACTTTGATAGGCGCACGCCGCTATGGTTCGGCTGACGGCAACATACGTTGGATACTGACGGACAGCCGTAGCGTGTGCTTTCCCGAAGAGACTTTGTTCTTCGCCATACGCTCGGAACGCAACGACGGGCACAGGTATATAGCCGACCTTTACCGCCGCGGAGTGAGAAACTTCGTGGTAGAGGAACTGCCGACAGACCGAGACACGGCTTACGCCGACGCCAACTTCCTGAAGGTTCCGCACTCGGTGGAGGCCCTGCAACGGCTCGCCGAGCGTCACCGCGACGAGTTCGACATACCCATCGTGGGCATAACGGGCAGCAACGGCAAGACCGTTGTGAAGGAATGGCTTTACCAGTTGCTCTCTCCGCAGATGGTTGTCACGCGCAGTCCGCGCAGCTACAACTCGCAGATAGGCGTTCCCCTGTCGGTCTGGTTGCTCGACGAGCACTCACAGGTGGGCGTGTTCGAGGCCGGCATCAGCCAGAAAGGAGAGATGCAGGCGTTGCGCGCCATCATACAGCCTACCGTCGGCGTACTGACAAACCTTGGCACTGCGCACCAGGAAAACTTTGCGTCGATGGAAGAAAAATGCCTCGAAAAGCTAAAGCTCTTTCACGACACAAAGGCCATTGTCTACCCTTGGGACGACGAGACGGTAAGGAGTTGCGTGGCAAGATACGACTACAAGGGCGAGCAAATAGCCTGGTCCATGCGCGACCCGGCGGCAAAGATGTATATAAATAAGGTGGAAAAGAGCGGCATATCGACTACCGTTAGCTACGTATTCGACGGCAGGGAAGGCCGCTACACACTGCCATTCATCGACGAAGCGTCGGTTGCTAACTCTATAACATGCGCCGCAGTAGCCCTTCACTTAGGGCTTACCACGGAGCAGGTGGCCGGACGGATGGGCGACATCGAGCCCGTAGCCATGCGCCTGGAGGTGAAGGAAGGCCAGCACGGATGCACCCTTATAAACGACTCTTACAACTCCGACATCAACTCGCTCGACATCGCCCTCGACTTCATGAGCCGCCGACCGGACCACGCCGGACGCCAGCGAACACTCATATTGAGCGACATCTACCAGAGCGGAAAGGCCGGAGAGACGCTATACAAGGAAGTGTCAGACCTCGCAAAGACGCGAGGCGTGCAGAAAATAATCGGCATCGGCCCGGAAATAAGCGCCAACGCAGCCGTCATAGACATACCCGAAAAGCACTTCTTCGCCGACTGCCACAAGTTCATTGCAAGCCCGGAGTTCGGTGGTTTGCACGATGAAGTAATCTTGCTGAAGGGCGCGCGCCGCTTCAGTTTCGACCGGCTGACCGAGCTTTTGGAGCAAAAGGTGCACGAGACAATACTTGAAGTGAACCTCGGAGCTGTGGTGAAGAACCTCAACCACTTCCGTTCGTACATGAAGCCGACCACAAAACTTGTCTGCATGGTAAAGGCCGACGCATACGGAGCGGGCGCGGTAGAAGTGGCGAAGACGCTGCAAGACCACCGCGTTGACTATCTCGCCGTGGCCGTTGCGGACGAAGGCGTGACGCTAAGAAGGAACGGCATAACGGCCAACATCATGATAATGAACCCCGAAATGACGGCGTTCAAGACCATGTTCGACTACAAGCTGGAGCCCGAAGTGTACAGTTTCCGCCTGCTTGACGCCCTCGTAAAGGCCGCACAGAAAGAAGGCATAACGGGTTATCCCGTCCACATAAAGCTCGACACGGGTATGCATCGCCTCGGCTTCAACCCGCTTACGGACATGGACGAGCTAATCTGCCGCCTGAAACGGCAGAACGCAGTCATCCCCCGTTCGGTGTTCTCACACTTCGTCGGCTCCGACAGCGACGACTTCGACAACTTTTCCGCACACCAGTTCGAGCTGTTTAAGGCCGGAAGCGACAAACTCCAGGCGGCGTTCAGCCACAAGATACTGCGCCACATGGACAATTCGGCCGGCATAGAGCACTTTCCCGAACGCCAGCTTGACATGTGCCGCCTCGGCCTCGGGCTGTATGGCATAGACAGTCGGGACAACTCCGTAATAAACAACGTGTGCACGCTGAAGACCACAATACTGCAAATTCACCCCGTGCCGAAGGACGAAACCGTAGGCTACAGCCGCAAGGGCATACTCACAAGGGACAGCTTAATCGGCGCAATACCAATAGGTTACGCCGACGGACTAAACCGCCTGCTGGGCTGCGGACGGTGCTACTGCCTTGTGAACGGCAAGAAAGCGCCCTACGTAGGCAACATCTGCATGGACGTGGCGATGATTGACGTGACCGACATAGACTGCAAGGAGGGCGACACGGTCGAGATTTTTGGCGACGACCTGCCAGTAACGGTGCTGTCAGACGTCATGGGCACCATCCCATACGAAGTGTTGACAAGCATCAGCAACCGTGTGAAGAGGGTTTATTTCCAAGACTGACGCACAGCAGATGTAAATACTTGATTATCAGCAACATAACAACACGCTTTACAAAAGGCGGCCTTTTGGTTTCCAAAAGGCCGCCTTTTGCGTTGCAATATGCCGTCTTTTGCAAGCCGAAAGGCCATGTTTTGCAACGCAAAAGAACCATTAAACTATTTTAACGAGTAGCCATCCGTTTTTTAATAAAAAAACAGTAACTTTGCGCAAACTTACTTTTAAACAGATACTATTAATCAAAACAATAACTGATGAATCCAATTCAAACGACAAAGATGACCAACTTCCGTTGGGTCATTTGTGCTTTGTTATTCTGCGCCACGACGGTAAACTACCTTGACAGGCAGGTGCTTTCGCTGACGTGGAAGGACTTTATAGCACCTGAGTTTCACTGGGATGATGCCCATTACGGCATGATTACCGGTTTCTTCTCCGTCTTTTACGCCGTTGCCTGCCTGTTTGCCGGCAAGTTTGTTGACTGGATGGGCATAAAGAAAGGCTACCTTTGGGCCATCTTCATCTGGTCGCTGGGTGCGTGCCTGCACGCCGGATGCGGCTGGGTGACAATGGAAATAGAAGGACTTGAGTCCGTAGCGGCCCTCCGCGCGGTAGAGGCCGGCAGCGAAGTGGCAATAGCCATCGCCACCGTAAGCACATGGTTGTTCCTCGTTTGCCGCGCAATCCTCGCGCTGGGCGAGGCCGGCAACTTCCCCGCAGCCATCAAGGTTACGGCCGAATACTTCCCGAAGAAAGACCGCGCGTTCGCCACTTCTATCTTCAACTCTGGCGCATCGGTAGGTGCTTTGGCGGCTCCGCTCACCATCCCAATCCTCGCACAGCACCTCGGTTGGGAGATGGCGTTCATCATCATCGGTGCAATCGGCTTCGTCTGGATGTTCTTCTGGGCTCACCTTTACGAGAAGCCGGAGAACACAAAGCGTGTGAACAAGGCCGAACTAATCTACATCAACCAGGACGACGAGGAGAATGCAGCCTCTGCCGAAGAGGCCAAGGAGGAGAAGACAATCCCCTTCATGCAGTGCTTCAAGTACAAGCAGACATGGTCGTTCGTCGTAGGCAAGTTCTTCACCGACGGCGTATGGTGGTTCTATCTGTTCTGGGCACCGGCATACTTCTCCGACCAGTTCCACTATCCTTCATCATCGCCCATGGGCATGGCGCTCATCTTCGTGCTCTATCTTATCGTCACCATTCTGTCAATCTACGGAGGTTACCTGCCCAAACTCTTCGTCGAGAAAAAGGGAATGGGTCCCTACTCGGGCCGTATGCTGGCGATGCTCATCTTCGCGTTCTTCCCCCTGTTCGCGCTGTTTGCACAGCCGTTGGGCGGCTATTCGGTATGGTTCCCGGCGATAATCATCGGCCTTGCAGGCGCAGGCCACCAGGCATGGTCGGCCAACCTGTTCTCGACCATCGGCGACATGTTCCCGAAATCGACCATCGCCACCATCACCGGCATCGGCGCAATGGCAGGAGGCATAGGCTCGCTGCTCATCAACCTTGGCGCAGGCGAGCTGTTTACATACTCTGAAAGCATGGGCGCGGCGTTCACGTTCCTCGGCTTCGAGGGCAAGCCCGCAGGCTACATGATTATCTTCTGCATCTGCGCCGTGGCTTACCTGCTGGCTTGGATAATAATGAAGAGCCTCGTGCCGAAATACAAGCCAATCGTTGTTGAATAACATTTGACCGTCATTTATATTAAGAATGGAGGCGCAACAAGTGTGCTTCCATTCTTTTTTATTACATTTGCACCGGTTTAAACAGCAAGAAAGGAGACAAACAATGAGCACAGTAATCTATCCATCACCTATCTTCGGACCTGTACACAGCCGCCGCCTCGGCCTCTCTCTGGGCATAAACCTTATGCCAGCAGACGGCAAGGTGTGCACATTCGACTGCATATACTGCGAATGCGGCTTCAACGCCGACCACCGTCCACGACAGAAAAGGCCGTCACGCGAGGAAGTTGCGGCCGCCTTAGAGCAAAAACTTAAAGACATGCAAGCCGACGGAAGGCTGCCCGACGTGCTCACGTTCGCAGGCAACGGCGAGCCGACAGCGCATCCGCAATTCGCCGGAATAATAGACGACACGCTGCGCCTGCGCGACCGTTACTGCCCCAAAGCCAAGGTGTCGGTGCTCAGCAACGCCACGATGGCAATGCGCCCGGAGGTTCATGCCGCCCTCGAACGCGTTGACAACAACATCCTGAAGCTTGACACCGTAAGCCAGGAATACATCAACCGCGTGAACAGACCCACCTACCCCACCTACAACGTGCAGGAAATCATCGAGACAATACGCTCGTTCCGAGGCCACGCCATAGTGCAGACGATGTTCATGCGCGGCACGATTGACGGCCAAGACGTTGACAACACCGGCGAGGAATACGTCCGCCCGTGGCTCGAAGCGGTAAAACACATCGCCCCGAAGCAGGTCATGATATACACCATCGACCGCGAAACGCCCGACCACGACCTGCGCAAAGCCGCCCCGTCCATGCTCGACGCCATCCGCGACCGCGTACTGGCGATGGGCATACCCTGCTCGGCGGCGTACTGAGAAAGTGAAGAATTAAGAATTAAGAGTTAAGAAAATTTGCCTTGAAAGCGTCTAACATGAAAGCTAATTCAAACGCACAACCAACAGACACATCGGTAAACGTCTTGATGATTAACTCACAAGGCATGATGCTCTCCGTCCAAGGGAACGACTACTTCGTGTCATACAACCGCGTGCCGTGGCTCCGCGACGCCCGCATAAGCAGCGCACTGAACGTCCGCATGGCCGGACAGAACGCAATAGAATGGCCCGACCTCGACGTTGACCTTGAAATAGAGAGCCTCATACATCCCGAATGCTATCCCTTAGTGATGAAAAGGTCGTCGCTGGATGTGCTGTAAACACCGCATCGTCCGTGCTCGACACCATCCGCGACCGCGTCATAGCGACGGGCATTCCGTGCTCGGCGGCGTACTGAAAGAGTGAAGAATTAAGAGCGAATGGTGAAGAAACAGAGTGCGTGTCTTGCTTATCAAGACACGCACTTTTTGTATTATGACACGACACGGATAAGCCTATACGGCAACACGGGATGACATTTGAATAATGGCAGAAAAACAATCTGCATATTTTCTGCCAATTCCCTACACCTGACCCACGTCAACATCTGCCGCTTCATGCTTGACAATTGTCAACCATCGCAGGCAAATGTTAATTCAGGATTTCGTGATGAACCAGACGAAAAACGGGCGTTATTCGGTCAAAACATGTCATTCTTACTGGCAGCAGGACGCTGCTTAGCTCCGACAGAACGACGTATTTTCACATCATTTTACCAAATACAGAGGTTATTTCATATTTATTCACACGCAGAATAGCGGTCGGCAAGGCCATGTCAACGGTATTCTGACATACCCAAAGGCGGTCTTTAAGGATGCAAAAGACGGTCTTTTGCATCCTTAAAGGCCGCAAACGGCATGGATAAAGGCCGTCAATGCGGCGGGTGGAAGGCGTGTTCGCCGCGACCTATGGCCGTTTTCAAGCGTTTAAAATGTTAATATTAACATTCCGAGCCATTACATTTAACATTCCAAGAAACCACGCCGCGCACGCCGACAGGCCGGCACGCGCTCCGCCGTAGACGTGAAAGCACAGCCTATGCCGCGGCAAGCCTTTTCGTCAGACTCCACGACAAAGGCCACGGCTAAAACATCCACATTTATTAATCCTTCATTCTTAAATCTTTGGAAAAAGCACTACCTTTGCAGCCGCGTTAAACTTTTATTAAGATGAGGATGCTTTCAGACGCCGAACTGGCGCAGCTTTTAGATAAAGACATATTCCATAAAATATCGGAAACGGCCGACCGGCTCGGCCTTGAATGCTACGTGGTGGGGGGCTACGTGCGCGACCTTTTCCTCGAACGGCCGTCCAACGACATCGACGTCGTCGTGGTGGGCAGCGGCATAAGCATGGCCGAGGCGCTGAAAAAGCAGCTCGGAGGGCGCGCCCACCTGTCCGTATTCCGCAACTTCGGGACGGCGCAGGTGAAGTACGGCGGCCTTGAAATAGAGTTCGTCGGCGCGCGCAAGGAGAGCTACAGCCACGACTCGCGCAAGCCGGTAGTGGAGGACGGCACGCTGGAGGACGACCAGAACCGCCGCGACTTCACCATCAACGCCCTCGCCGTGTGCCTCAACCGGGCGCGCTTCGGCGAGCTGGTTGACCCCTTCGACGGACTGGCCGACCTCGAGGACGGCATCATACGCACGCCGCTCGACCCCGACATCACATTCTCTGACGACCCCCTGCGCATGTTGCGGTGCGTCCGCTTCGCCGCGCAGCTCAACTTCTTCATCGAAGACGAGACGTTTGACGCCCTCACGCGCAACGCCGACCGCATCAAGATAATCAGCGGCGAGCGCGTGCAGGAGGAGCTTAACAAAATAATGATGACCGCCACGCCGAGCAAAGGCCTTGTCGAACTGTACCGCTGCGGACTGCTGCCGCGGCTGCTGCCGGAGCTTACCGCCCTCGACATTGTGGAGAAGCGCAACGGCCGGGCGCACAAAAACAACTTCTACCACACGCTCGAAGTGCTCGACAACGTAAGCCGACACTCCGACAACCTGTGGCTGCGCTGGGCCGCGCTACTGCACGACATAGGCAAGCCCAAGACCAAACGGTGGAACAACGCGCTCGGATGGACGTTCCACAACCATAACTTCGTGGGGGCGAAAATGGTGCCCGACATCTTCCGCAGACTGAAACTGCCCATGGACGCGAAGATGAAATACGTACGCAAACTCGTAGACCTGCACATGCGCCCCATAGTAATAGCCGACGAGGTGGTGACCGACAGCGCTGTGCGCCGCCTGCTCAACGACGCCGGCGACGACATAGACGACCTCATGACGCTGTGCGAGGCCGACATAACCAGCAAGAACGAAGGCCGCAAGAAGCACTTTCTCGAGAACTTCCGCATAGTCCGCTCCAAGCTGCACGACCTCAAGGAGAAGGACTACAAGCGGCTCTTGCAGCCCTGCATAGACGGCAACGAAATCATGAGCATGTTCAACCTGAAGCCGTCACACGAGGTTGGCGAGCTGAAAAAATACCTGAAAGACGCCGTGCTCGACAACCGCGTGCCCAACGAGCGCAAGCCTCTGATGGCGCTGCTCATGGAGAAGGCAAAGGAAATGGGGCTGGCGTAAAAGCCCTAAAAGCGTTTAAATACTTTTCAAAAACAACGTTTTGCAAAATAAAAGAACGGCATTTCACTAAACTTCTGACAGTTTAAGAAACGCCGTTCCTTGTTATTTTATATTATTGTTTATTACCGTTTTTCTGAAATACAGACCCTCTTCCCGTCGTAACTGAACGCCGCAGCGCCCATGTCGTTAAGTGCTTCGACGACCTGTTGCAGGCTCATCGAGCGCGGGATGTTGAAGTGTACACGCACGTCGAGCGGCTTACGCGAGACGAAAACCACGCTTACGTTGTACCACGCGCCAACCTCTCGCATCACGTCTTCAAGCCGCGCGTTGTCGAAACAGAACATACCGCGGCTCCATCCGGCGGCGGCCTGCAAGTCGGCCGGCGACACCCGTATGCCCCGTTTGCCCGAGAGCACGGCCTGATAGCCGGGCTTCAGTGTCTCCGCAAGGTCTCCGTCGGCATCGCATACCTGCACCTTGCCGCTGTAAAGCGTCACCTTGCGGCTTGCACCAGGGTATGTGCTGACATCGAACACGGTGCCGAGAACGCGGGCATCAAGCCCTTCCGCATGTACGGTAAACGGCCTTTTATTGTCGTGCCGCACGTCAAACCGCGCCATGCCGACGAGCTTCACTTCCCTTGCCGGTTTACCGTTGAAGTCCTTTTCATATTCAAGACGCGAGCCTGCGCCGAGCAAAACGTGCGTGCCGTCAGGCAAAACGACGGGCTGAACGGTAGCCGCCGGGGTGCTTACGGTAACACGTCCGCCGCTCTCCGACTGCTCCACGCCTTGCGGAACGTCCATTGCGGCAAACGCTTCGACGGCATCTCCCGGTGTGGAAAGCCGTTGCCAAGGCAGCAATACGGCTACCAAAGCCACGGCGGCAACCGCCACCGCAGTCCATATGGCAGCCCTGACGGTGCGGCGGCGACGGCCTTTTGCACGGTGCTTGGCCGCAAACTCCACCCATGCAGCCTGCGTATCGCCGTCTTGCGGCATGTCGCCAGTGGCCTCGCCGAGGACACAAAGCAGGTCAAGGTCGGCCTCGCTGAAGTCGGTGTCGTGTCTTTTCACATTGTCGTTCATTGTCATTCCTCCCGTCTTTCGATTTCTTCGCGCATCATGCGCAGTGCTTTCCGTATGTGTTTCTTCACCGTTTCAGGGCTTATGCCGAGGCTGTCGGCGGCCTGCCTGTGGGTAAGATGGCGGTAATAACACATGTTTATAATGCTCCGTGTAGGCTCTTCAAGGCGCGCGGCCACGGCCTCCGCCATGCTTAGCAGACGTTCGCGCTCGCGGCTTTCGGCCTCTGTCACAGGCTGTAACACCGCCGCCAGCGCGGCGGAATGCCTGCGCTCAACGTCCCGGTGCTTAAGCCTTAGCACGCAGGCGTTGTGCACGCACGTCCTAAGCCACGCTGCCTGGCGGCTCTGGTCGATGTCGCCGAAGCGCCGCCAGGCCGTCTCCATCACGTCGGAAACGATGTCGCGTGCCTCGTCCTCGTCGCCCGTCATCTGCACGGCAAGCCTTACCAGGCGCGGATAATGGGCGCAGAACATGCGGCGGAACGGCTCTATTTTATCGTCATCGGTATCCATTCATTCCGTAAAAAGTGGTTTCTGGCCGCAAAGTTAGCCATTATCCGCAAGACGGAAGCATCAAAGACGCTGTTTCTCACTCTGTCCGGCACCGCGTCCGCGGTACTTGCTCTTCGTGGCGTTGAACGTATATGTAAGGTTAAGCTCCACGCGCCGGTAGTCGCGGTGGTTGTCGCTCGACGAATAGGTGCGGTCACCGTAGCCGGTGAAAGGATAGTAACGCGTGTTGAAAACGTCCTTTACGTTGAGTGCGAGCTTGAGCGACTTGTCCTTGAAAAACGTCTTTACGACGCGCAAATCGACATACCCCACAGGCCGCTTTATGGCGTAGCTCGACCTTGAATAGAAGTTGTAGCACCCGTAAAGGCGCACCATCCAGCCGTGGTTGAACGTCAAGAAGTTGTTGAGACTAAGCGTAATGCGCGGCTCGTTCCAGTGTTTCGTTATGCCGAGGCAGCGCGCATCGGCGTCATACCAGTCAATATCGGCCTGGAAGTTGGGCTGCCACAGGCCGATTTTGGGCGTTAGAGAGAGCGCGGCACCATACTGCCGGGTGTGCGGAATGCTTGCCATGGTCTGAAGCATGACGCCCGGATGCGCAGTGTCGTCATATGGTTTGTAATACGTTGTGTACATGTTCTGCGTGTAGTCGAACCATAAGTTCAACGTGACCCACCGCCATCCGCCCAGCAGCGAGACGTAGTTGTGCTTCTGCGGCACGAGATTCGGGTCGCCGCTTGAGTACAGATACTTGCTTGAATAGCTTGTCGCGCTCGACAGCATACGGTACGACGGACTAAGCTTCATCAGCCTGTAAGACAGCGAAAGGCTGAAGTCGCCGTGCTGATAGTCAACCGATGCCGAGGGCAGCAGGTCGTTGTAGGTAGGGCTTTGACCGCCGTTGAACACGCCGGACTCGAAGTATTGCGTGCGCTGATGCTCGTAGCGAAGGCCCGCCGTGAGGCTAAACTTACCCAGGGGCAGACTGTAATCGGCGAAGGCGGAATAGTAAGACTGGCGCAGATGGTCGTCGGCGTCGGCCGAAAAGCCGCTCTGCGTGAAGCAGTCTCGCCGGTCGGTAAAGGTCTCCTCCGTGCCGACGGCAAGCTGCCCCTTGCCTATTTGGCGCGAAAGCACCAGTTTAACAGCGTACAGTTTGTTCTCAACGTCGTTGACCGACGAGGCGTCAGTAACGCCGCCATACATCACATCCTGCCCCGTATGGCTGTCAGACGTATAGTAATCGGCGTTGAAGTCAATGCCCCAAGGGCCGAACGTGGCGTTGTAATAAGCGTTGACGGAGTGGCTCCAACCGGCCGTCATTTCCATCGTTGACAGAGAGTTAAGCTCCTCGACCAGCTCGCCGTCGCGGCTTACCACGGTGTTTCCGCTCCGCCTGGAGCGCGCCGTGCCGAGCAGTTTGCCGGGAACGTAACGCACGCCGAACGACTGGCGCGCGTCAGGCTCGTAGTTGAAGCCTATTTCTCCGCGGAAGTTGGCGTTGCGGTCGGTGCCCGAATTATGGATTGCGGTGCGCCAAGTGGACGACGTCCACATGGTAGTATTCGTCGTGGACGAGCTATAATCGTTGTTTTCAAAGAAGTGTCCGCGCACGAAAATGTCAAGTCCGCCAGTGCGGTAGTTGAACGAAAGCCCCTCGTTGCCGCGCCCGTTGCGGCCCTGCGACCAGTTGGCTACGGCCTGTCCGCTAAGCCCCTGCCCTCTCTTGCGCTTGGTCTTGAGGCGTATTACCGCGCCGGTTGACGACGAATAGCGCGCTCCCGGGTTCATTATTATCTCCGCCGAGAGCACCTCGTCGGCCTGAAGCTGCTTCAGTTCGACGGCATCGCGCACCTTGCGGCTGTTGATGTAAACCTCCGCCGCGCCGCGTCCGATGACCTTGTAGCTGCCCTCCTCGCCCGTAACCATGGGCAGGCACGACAGCAGTTCGTCAGCCGAGCCGGTCAGAGCGAGCGGCGTTCCGGCCACGTTGGCCACCAACGTGCCGCCCCGGTGCTCTATCATCGGGCGGCCGTTGGTTACGGTTACGCCCTGCAAGAGGCGCGTGTCGCTCTCCAACTGGATATTGTTGACGCTGCGGCAGGGCGTGTAGGCCGTCTTGCAACCCACGAACGACACTTTGAGCAGGCACGGCGTGGAAGGCATGGAGGGGAAGGCGAACGTGCCGTCGGCCTCGGTCACGCATCCGGCCACATACGAAGAGTCGCGCCCGCGGAGCATAACCACGTTGGCAAAGCCCATGGGCCGCCCCTTAGAGTCGGTCACCCGGCCACGCACTCCGTAGTCTTTCATGCCCTTGCGGCTGTACTGCACCACGAAGTAACCGCTCCGCTCGATGTACGAGAAGGGTTTTCCCTTTAGCGCGGCGGCTATGGCTTCGGCCTCTGTCGCGCCCCGTACGGCCATCGTTACGCGGTAACGCTCGGTCTCCTTATAAGTAAAGAGTATGCTCTTGCCGCCCTGTTGCTCTATTAGTTTGAGTGCCTGCGGCAGCGGTTCGCCGGTCAGCGTCAGAGTGACGAGGCCGCCCTTGCCTGCGGCCTGTGCGCCAACGGCCATGCAGAAGGCGGCGAGCAGCGCGGCCACGAGCCGCATAGTTGTGATGATAATGCGTGTCATTGATGTGAATATTGTTACTGTTTATTATACAGCCAAGGGACGGAAAAGGGTACTGCGGACGGTTCTTTTTTGTCGTTTTTTAACGTTTCGAAAGGCTGTATGCAGCCATTTGAATGGATTTAAATTAACGTTCACATGATTAACCAGCAGTTCTGACGCATAAAACACAATGTCTACTGAATGAACACGCCCTGCCTTTAGCCAGGCAGTGTGTAACCGTCATTCCGCGCTCCGACGCGGAATCCAGAAAACATCCATGGAGTTAAAGAGTGCAGGCTGCATACACTGGATTCCGCGTCGGAGCGCGGAATGACGGTTACCGACCGCCTGGATTGAATCAGTGTGTGTCTGCAAATGCTACAATCAACGGTAAGTAAGAACACTATATGTCCATATACAAGAGCTGCTAACCGTCTTTTCCATTAACACTCGTTAGCCAAAATAACGCTTTGAAATGTTAATTAACAGTCGCGAATATGTCAATGATGACGGCAGGAACGGATTTCGGGACGAAAACGGGGCAAAAATTGAAGTTTACGTATTTACTTGTAAATCAACATATTACGGCAAAACAAAATTCCATCGGCGTTTCTACGTAATGCAAAAGGCCGTCAATCGCAAGGCGAAAGGCCGCCTTTTGCAACGCCGTTGACCGCTTTTTGCGTTGCCATCAGCCGTGTTTT
Source organism: uncultured Prevotella sp. (assembly GCA_905196835.1). GTDB lineage: Bacteria > Bacteroidota > Bacteroidia > Bacteroidales > Bacteroidaceae > Prevotella > Prevotella stercoripullorum. Next base: position 37,051 of record CAJJWN010000013.1, read on the forward strand.
ACGGTGCAATTAGCGGTATTTTGCATCGCGAACAGCCGTTTTTCGCTTCGCCGACAACCGTTTTTCATTCTGTTAACGGACACAACCGACGGCGCGTTTCGTAGTTTGGCAAGGCCTGAATGTTAACGAAATGACATGCCGATGTTAAATATTCAAAACACGGAAGAGTACATGTTACGGCGAGTGCGGGCGTGGCCGATTAGTCGGCAAGTCGCTTGTCCTGTTTTTCCCGCAGACTTGCCGAAATGCCCGTACACACGCGTTTCCCCACCAAAATAAAGTTAAAACACGATAATTATCATTTAGACCTGTGGCAAAATACAATTATAATGTGTACATTTGCACTCCGAAAACCGGGCGAAAGAAAATAGTTTTCAGTATAGCCGCCCGGCATGGCATCAGCATTTAACAGAAAATCTCAAAATAGTTTGTATAAATAGGTATGAAAAAGAACAAGTTTTTATTGCTTGCAGCGGTTGCTGTGACGTTCGCTTCGTGCGGCGGACAACAAGGTAAAATGGGAGACGACGAATACGCTGTCAGAACCATCGAGACGCAAAGCACTGAACTGCAAACTTCTTACCCCGCTACTATCAGGGGCGTACAGGACGTGGAAATACGTCCGATGGTTTCAGGATTCATCACGAAAATGTATGTAAAGGAAGGCCAGACGGTAAGGAAAGGCCAGGTGCTTTTCGAGATTAACAAGGTAACTTATGAGGCTGCGGCGCGCCAGGCCAAGGCTGCCGTCAACTCGGCGGAGGCTCAGCTGAACACGTCGAAGCTGACTTACGAGAACAACCAGAAGCTCTTTGCCAACAACGTAATAGGAACTTACGAGCTGCAATCGTCGAAGAACGCCTACGAAAACGCGCAGGCGGCACTGGCGCAGGCCAAGGCCAACTACGTTTCGGCCAAGCAGAACCTTGACTACTGCTACGTTACCAGCCCGGCCAACGGCGTCGTGGGCGACCTGCCTTACCGTGTAGGCGCGCTCGTGAGCGCGTCGAGCGCACAGCCGCTTACCACCGTGTCTGACATAAACACTATGCAGGTGTACTTCGCAATGACGGAGAAGGACGTGCTCGACATGACCAAGACCAAGGGCGGACTGCACGCAGCAATAAGCGAATACCCGGCCGTCAAGCTGCAACTGGCCGACGGAACGACGTACAACCACGAAGGCAAGGTGGCTGCTGTGAGCGGTGTCATAGACCAGTCTACCGGCTCCGTGTCGATGCGCGCCGACTTCCCCAACCCTGAGCACTTGCTCAAGAGCGGCGGTTCGGGATACATCGTTGTGCCTCACGTAAGCACAGGAGTGGTAGTAATACCGCAGGCTGCCGTCGTTCAGGTACAGGACAGGTACTTCGTCTACATCCTCGGCAAAGACAACAAGGTGAAGTATAGCCCCGTAACCGTCAACCCCAACAACGACGGAAAGAACTACATCATAGAGAGCGGACTGAAAGTCGGCGACAAGATTGTAGTGAGCGGCGTGACAACGCTTAAGGACGGAATGAAGATTACGCCCATCACCGAAGAGCAGTATCAGGAGAAGCTGAAGAAGACAAGCCAGATGGGCGCTCACCAGAACGACCTGAACAAACTGAAGGAAGACCTTACAAAGTAAATGTCGGGGCATACGGTGATGCGGTTTTACGGTCATACGGTATCGCGGCGGACGCCTGCCTTACCACAAAAACCGTATAACCTCATAACCCCATGACCCCATAACCGACAAAAATAGAACAAATGAGATTAGACAACTTTATAAAACGCCCGGTGCTCTCGACCGTCATCTCCATTCTGACGGTCATCCTGGGCTGTATCGGACTGGTGTCGTTGCCTATCGAGCAATACCCTGACGTTGCGCCGCCTACGGTAAGTGTGCGCGCCAACTACATGGGTGCAAACGCCCAGACCGTGCTCAACTCGGTCATCGTGCCGCTTGAGGAGCAAATCAACGGTGTGGAGGGCATGACCTACATGACCTCTACCGCCACCAACGAAGGCTCGGCCAGCATACAGGTGTTCTTCAAACAGGGAATGAACGCCGACATGTGCCAGGTCAACGTGCAGAACCGTGTGTCGCAGGCTACGGCCTTGCTGCCGGCCGAAGTAACCCAGTCGGGTGTCACCGTGCAGAAGAGGCAGACCTCTACGGTGCTCCTCATGGCAATCAAGGGCGACCCCGAGAGGTATGACGAGAAGTTCCTCCAGAACTATGCAGACATCAACATCATTCCTGCCGTTAAGCGTGTGAACGGTGTGGGCGACTGCGAGGTGATGGGTGCGAAGACATATTCAATGCGTATATGGCTCGACCCGATTAAGATGAAGAACTACGGCCTGATGCCGTCAGACATATCCGGCGTGCTCGCACAGCAGAACATCGAGGCCGCTCCGGGTAAGTTCGGCGAGCAGAGCGACAACCAGTACGAGTACACCATCCGCTACAAGGGCCGCTTGCAGACTCCTACGGAGTTTGAGAACATGATTATCTCGAGCGACGACAACGGCAACACAATCCGCGTTAAGGACGTTGCCCGCGTAGAACTTGGCGGTCTTTACTACTCTGTAACGTCAAAGGTGAACGGCCAGCCGGCCGTCATGATGATGGTGACACAGACCGCAGGCTCAAACGCTACACAGATTGTGAGCGACATCAAGAAGGTGATTGACGACCAGAGGGAGCTGCTTCCTCCGGGTGTCGAGATACAATACATGCAGGACGTGACCGAGTTCCTTTACGCTTCAATGAACGACCTTATCCATACGTTGTTCGAGGCGTTCATCCTCGTGTTCATCGTTGTGTACATATTCTTGCAAGACTTCCGCTCAACGCTCATCCCGCTTATCGCGGTGCCGGTGTCGTTGGTCGGTACGTTCTTCTTCCTTTACGTGTTCGGATTCTCGCTCAACCTGCTTACGCTTTCAGCCCTCGTGCTGGCTATTGCGATAGTCGTCGATGACGCGATAGTCGTAGTCGAGGCCGTCCACGCCAAGCTCGACCTTGGCTACAAGTCGGCCCGCACGGCGTCAATCGACGCGATGAACGAAATCTCCGGTGCCATCATATCTATTACCCTTGTGATGTCGGCCGTGTTCATCCCGGTGTCTTTCATCGGTGGAACTTCCGGTACGTTCTACAAGGAGTTCGGTATCACGATGGCAATCTCAATCGTCATCTCCGCTATCAACGCGTTGACGCTGTCTCCGGCGTTGTGCGCCGTGCTGCTGAAACCTAAGAACGAGGACGGCTCGGCACGCAAGATGTCGATGCTCGACCGCTTCCATGCAGCCTTCAACAGTGCATACGGCAAGGTGCAGGACAAGTACACGAAGAGCGTCCGCAAGATTGTTGAAAGGCCGGTTATCGCCATTCTCGCCGTTGTCATCGGCGTTGCGGCACTCGTATTCACGGCAATGAACACAAAGACCGGTCTCGTTCCCGACGAGGATACGGGTACGGTATTCTGTACGGTGTCTACCGCTCCGGGTACGTCTCTTACCGAAACCAACAAGGTTATGGACCAGGTTGACTCGATGCTTGCCACCAACCCGGCAATCGAGAACCGCCTGCGCATCACCGGTTACAACTTCATCTCCGGCCAAGGTACCAACCAAGGTACGTTCGTCATCAAGCTGAAGTCGTTTGAGGCGCGCGACAAGGAGGAAGGATTCATGAAGTATTTTGACGTTCACTCGATGGGTTCCAAGATGGTGCTCGCCATGATTTACAAGCAGACGGCAGCCATCAAGGGCGCACAAATCCTTGCGTTCCAGCCGCCTATGGTGCAAGGTTTCTCCGCGACCAACGGCTTGACGTTCTCTATGCTCGACCGTACCGGTGGCGATGTCAACAACTTCTTCAAGATAACGCAGAACTTCCTGGCCGAGCTTAACCAGCGTCCCGAGATAGGAACGGCCATGACTTCGTACAACTCTCAATACCCGCAGTACATGATTGACGTGAATGTCGCGAAGTGCAAGCAGAGCGGCATCGACCCGAGCACCGTGCTTACGGCAATGCAGGGATACTACGGAGGTCTGTACGCGTCCAACTTCAACTCGTTCGGTAAGCTCTACCGTGTAATGATTCAGGCCGACCCGAAGATGCGTGAAGACCTGAAGAGCATGAACAACGTATATGTACGCACAGCCAACGGCATGGCACCCATCAACGAGTTCGTGACGATGACAAAGGTTTACGGCCCGCAGGAAATCGCCCGCTTCAACCTCTTCACCTCTATTGACGTCAACGCCACCGCGGCCGACGGCTACTCTTCAGGTGACGCCATCCGTGCAATCGAGGAAGTGGCAAGCACCACGCTGCCCACAGGTTTCGGTTACGAGTTCTCCGGATTGACACGTTCTGAACAGGAATCAAGCAGCTCTACGATGATAATCTTCGCGCTCTGTCTTACCTTCGTGTACCTGATTTTGAGTGCGCAGTACGAGAGTTACCTTGTGCCTCTGTCGGTAATATTGTCAATTCCGTTCGGTATCGCCGGCGCGTTCATCTTCACCGACCTGTTCGGAAAGCAGAACGACATCTACATGCAGATTGCGCTCATCATGCTTATAGGACTTCTGGCGAAGAACGCCATCCTTATCGTGCAGTTCGCCCTCGAGCGAAGAAGGACGGGTATGGCCCTCTCCTGGGCGTCTGTCCTTGGCGCACAAGCCCGTCTGCGTCCTATCTTAATGACCTCGTTGGCTATGATTATCGGCCTTATGCCGCTGCTCATACCTATAGGAGTAGGCTATAACGGTAACATGACCCTCGGCGCAGCCGCAATCGGCGGTATGTTGATAGGTATGATTTGCCAGCTTCTCATAGTTCCGGCGCTCTTCTACATCTTCCAGTATTTGCAGGAGAAGGTTAAGCCGCTTGAGTTCGACGACGACAACGCGACCGTTGACACCGAGTTGCTGCAGTACACCCGTCCGGTAGAAAACAAGAAAAATGACAAGTAAGATGAAAAGAAATAGCATTATGATACTCGTTTCCGCCGCTGCCCTTATGAGCAGCTGCGGAATCTACAACAAGTACGAGCGTCCCGAAGTGAACGCTACCGGGCTGGTGCGCGACGTGACATCAAACACCGACACGCTGGCGGTAGCCGACACGACGAGCTTCGGCAACCTGCCGTGGCGCAGCGTATTCACCGACCCGCAGCTGCAAGCTCTCATCGAGCAGGGTCTCGCCAACAACGTAGACCTGCTCAACGCGGCTCTCAACGTGAAGATGGTAGAGGCGCAGTTGACGGCGGCCAAGCTGGCGTTCGTGCCCTCGTTCACATTCTCTCCACAGGGAACAATCTCCTCTTGGGACGGCAGCAAGACCACAAAGACTTACTCGCTGCCCATCAACGCAAGTTGGAGCATCGACCTCTTCGGCAACCTCTTGAACCAGAAGCGCAGCGCACAGATGGCTCTCTTGGCAACAAAGGACTACCAGCTCGTGGTGAAAACCAACCTCATAGCCAACATTGCCAACGCTTACTACACGCTCCTGATGCTCGACAAGCAGCTCGAAATAGTAGACAACATGACCCAGCTGACAAAAGACACTTGGAACATGATGAAGCTGCAAAAGGAGCTCAACAACGCGAAGGAGACCAGCGTGCAGAGTGCCGAGGCCAATTACTACTCGGTACTGGCGCAGGCTGCCGACCTGAAACGCCAAATCCGCGAGACCGAAAACTCGCTCTCGCTGCTCTTGGGACAGCAGGCGCAGACCATAGGCCGCGGCAAACTGGAGAACCAGTCGCTGCCGACGGAGTTCAGCACGGGCGTAGGCATACAGATGCTCAACAACCGTCCTGACGTACACTATGCAGAGATGACCCTCGCGCAGTGCTTCTACGACACGCAGGCGGCACGCTCGCAGTTCTATCCGAACATCACAATCAGCGGCTCCGGCGCGTTTACCAACAGCTCCGGCGCAGGCATAATTAACCCCGGCAAGTGGTTGCTTCAGGCCATCGGAAGCCTCGTTCAGCCTATCTTCCAGAACGGACGCCTCGTAGCTCAGCTCAAAGTAGCGAAGGCAACGCAGGAGCAAGCCTACAACACTTGGCAGAACGCGGTGCTCGCGGCTGGCTCTGAGGTAAGCAACGCCCTCGTGCTCTACAACTCGTCCGACGAGAAGTCGAAGCTCGAACAGAAGCAAATCGAGAGCCTGACCAAGAACGTACAGTACACGAAAGACCTCTTCAGCATGGGCGGCAGCACGTACCTCGAGGTAATAACGGCCCAGCAGTCGCTGCTCAACGCCGAACTGGCGAAGGTACAGGACGACTTCTACAAGATGCAGGCCGTAGTGAACCTCTACTACGCCCTTGGCGGAGGAAGGGAATAATCTGTACGGTTGTGCGGTTATACGGTTATCGGGTTATACGGTAAAATAAAGAAAAACTTTATGACTTCATGGCAACCCAACCGTATAACCGTAAAACCTCACAACCTTATAACCGATAAAAACAAAACAATATGATAAGTCCAAAAGCAGAAATAGACCCGAAGGCGAAAATAGGGAAGAACGTAACCATCTATCCCTTCGCCTACATCGAGGGCGACGTTGAGATTGGCGACGACTGCGTGATATATCCATACGTCAGCATAATGAACGGCACACGCATGGGACGCGGCAACACCGTGTACCAGAACACGGTGCTCGGAGCCGTGCCTCAAGACTTCAACTATTGCGGCGACGCATCGCAGCTGATTATCGGCGACGGCAATACGTTCCGCGAGAACGTGGTAATCAACCGCGCCACCTTCTGTAGCGGAAAGACCGTGATAGGCAACCGCAACTCGTTCATGGAGGGCGTCCACGTATCGCACGACACCAAGATTTCAGACGATTGCGTGTTCGGCTACGGTACGAAAATCGCCGGTGACTGCGACATAGAGAACGCCGTAATATTCTCGTCGAACGTAATCGCCAACGCGGGAGTGCGCGTAGGCCGCGGCTCTATGGTGCAGGGAGGCAGCCGCTTGAGCCGTGACGTGCCGCCGTACATCATCGCCAGCGACAACCCCGTGAAGTACGGAGGCGTTAACAGTACCATCCTCAAGATGCACGGCGTATCTAACAAGGTTGCCGACCATATCGCAAACGCATACCGACTGGTGTTCCACGGACAGACGAGCGTGTTCGACGCAGTGCGCCAAATACGCGAGCAGGTGCCCGACGGACCGGAGGTGCAGCACATCATCGAGTTCATCGACGCAACGAAACTCGGCCTCATCAGCAAGATGTGGTAACCTGCGCACATGGCACATACACTTATAAACCGGGCAAGGAGCGGCCGCTTCTTGCCCGGTTTATTTTTTCTTACGGCCCGGCCGACGGCGTATGGCTTTCCAATATGCCACCTTTCACCTTCCAAAAGGCCGTCTTTTACACGCTAAAAGGCCGCCTTTCGCAATGCGAAAGACGGCCTTTTATAACATGCCTGATTATCAATCGGTTACAAGGCTATGCCTTACCGCTGTCTTCGTATTCGCTAATCACGAGCTGCCTGGGCAGCGTTATCAGTTTAAGACGCTTGAACCACACGCGCGACGAGCTGTTGAAATGACGCGTGGTGTGGCTGCTTATCATGTAATAACTTAACGTGTACTCGTCCATCAGACTGCCGAAGGCCGCCTTGATGCGCGAGCATTTCTCGTTGACGGCGTTGTCCGTAGGGTCGGTCAGGCGGCTTACCGTCTCGTCAATCCTGTCAGGGTCAGTGCTTGGCGATATGCTCCGGTATATCCGGCGCAGCTCCTCGCGGTGGTCTGACAGGTCCTTGAACTCTATGCCTTCCTCATGGTTGAGGAACAATATGTACAAAGCCTTGTGCACGGGAGTGAGCGTTACCTCGGCGTTATAGTCCTTCAGTATGAAGCGGAAGTCGCGCGTGATGACGAGGCGGCTCAGCTTTGCGCGCGCCGCTTCTATGCGCAGCTGCTCCAGTACGGGCACGCTTATCGCCCTCAGCATGAGGTCGTAGCGTCCCGTCTGCCAGAGCCTGTTCACCAGCGCGTGCAGTTCCTTAGCCAGTTCTTCCGCCTTCCGGCTGTCGTCCTCCGTCGTTTCCATGATGCAAAAATACTCCTTTATTTCGTTAAAAGCCACGCGGCGCGCCGTGTTTTTTCGTCTGCAAGCCTTGCAGGCGCATCTACTTTAAGGAAAAGATGCTTACCTTTGTGCCGTAATAACGCATGACTATGAACGAAAGGACACACAGTGTGGTCGATTACGGCGAGCCCGTAGACATGACAAAGCACATCATCAAGGTAATCGGCGTAGGCGGCGGAGGATGCAACGCGGTTAAGAACATGTACCAGGAGGGCATCACCGACGTGTCGTTCGCCGTGTGCAACACCGACAGCAAGTCGCTCTCCCACTCGCCCGTACCCGTCAAGGTGCTGCTCGGCAACACCGGTCTTGGCGTGGGCGGTGTGCCCGAACGCGGCAGGGAGGAGGCCGAAGAGAGCATCGACAAAATCAAGACGCTGCTCTCCGACAACACGAAGATGGTGTTCATCACCGCCGGAATGGGCGGCGGCACGGGCACCGGCGCAGGTCCGGTGGTGGCATCCGTGGCAAAGGAGATGGGCATGTTGACCATCGGCGTGGTAACCATTCCGTTCTATTTCGAGAAGGAGAAGAAAATCATAAAGGCGCTGAAGGGTGTCGAGGAGATGCGCAAGAACGTCGATGCGCTGCTCATAGTGAACAACGAACGCCTGTGTGACGTCTACTCGAACACGCGCATTTCGGTCAAGGACGCATTCAAGTGCGCCGACGCAATACTGGGAAACGCCGTCAAAAGCATATCCGAGCTAATCACCATCGAGGGCGACATCAACCTCGACTTCCGCGACGTGGAGACAACGATGAAGGGCGGCGGAGGCGCAATCATGGCCATAGGGCGCGCCGGAGGAGAGCACCGCGTGGAGAAAGCCTTTCTCAACGCGCTCGACTCTCCGCTGCTTTACGGCAGCGATGTGAGCAAGGCCAAGCGCATACTGTTCAACATCTACACCAGTCCTGACAGTCCGCTGTTCGTTGACGAGTTGCAGGAAATCGACGCGTTCATGGACGAGCTGTCGCCCCAGATAGAAGTAATATGGGGAGTGTCTGACGACGACACCCTCGGCGAAGACGCCAAGATAGCCATCCTCGCCACAGGACTTGACGACGATAGCGGCGACTTCGCCGACAAGGCCGACACCCGTTTTGACGACGACGCGGAGCATTACCACATGCTGATAAAGAAACTCTACTCGCCGGGCAACGGCAAGGCGGACACTACCAAGCAAAATCCTGACGAAATAAAGATAACGGTCAGCAACTACGGCGGCACCCAACAACCCGACGACGGCACGCCAACCAACGGAGGCGGAACCGCAACCGGCACCCCGGACAGCGGCAAGACAGACAACAGCAATCCGCCTGAAACACCACCGGTAAAGCCCGCAACACAGACAGGCAACCGCTCTCAAACCAACACACAAACACTTGTGGAACGCCTTAAGATTATCTGGAACAAAGCCCTTAAATGCGAAGAATAGGCCGAGAAAACCCAGCCTGCATAATTAAGAATTAAGAGTTAAGAATTAAGAAAATCACCAATGAAGCATTTTTCTTAATTCTTAACTCTTAATTCTTAATTTTTTCAGCCTCTTGTACACGAAGTACACGGCCGGAATGAGGAACAAGTCGGCTGCCACGAAGGCCAAGGGGTCGCCGTAGCATACGCCGAGGAAGCCGAACGTGGGCACCACCCAGAGGCTCACTCCGCAGCGTGCAATCAGCTCCATCACGCCCGAGAGCACCGACAGGTTTGAGTAGCCGAGCCCTTGCAGGCTGTACCTGAATACGGTGAGCGTGCCCAACGCCAGGAAGAAGTAGCTCGGAATGAGCATGTATTGGGCGGCAATGGCTATGATGTCGGTCTTTTCCGCGTCGATGAAGAGCAGCATCATCTCATCCGCAAAGAAGTATATTATCACCGTGGTAACCAGGAAGAACACCACCGTTATCTTCATAGCAGCCTTTATTCCGAGCTTCACACGCTCTATTTTACCCGCCCCGATGTTCTGTCCGCAGTACGTAGCCATGGCTACGCCGATGTTCTCGTACACGCAGGTGAAGATGTACTTGGCCCTCGCGGCGGCGGTAAATGCGGCCACGTACATGGTGCCGAGAGCGTTGTTCGCGCTTTGGAGCATTATCACTCCGATGGCGGTTATCGAGAACTGCATACCCATCGGCACGCCGTTCATGAGCAGCTTGCCCGTCATCTTGTCGTTGTAGGCGCGCTCGCGGCCCGTGGGAATGAGCATCTTCATGCGCTTCTTTATATACGTGAAGCACAGCACCGAGGCGAAGGCCTGCGACGCCATGGTAGCCAGTCCGGCACCCTCCACGCCGAGGCCGAGGCCCATTATGAGCACGAAGTCGAGCACGATGTTGAGCAGCGAGGCCGCTATAAGGAAATAGAAGGGCTGCTTTGAGTCGCCCAGCGCGCGTATGAAGCCCGACAGCATGTCGTAAGACATGGTGAAGGGTATGGCAAGAAAGTTGATTAGCAGGAACACGTAAGCGTCATGGAACACGTCCTGCGGCGTGTTGAGCATTTGCAGGATGCGGTCGCAGAGCACGGCCGTGACCGCCGTGGCGACAACCGCAATCACGGCAACTATGCGCACGGCGTTGGCCACGTAGGCGCGCATCTTGGAATAGTCCTTAGCCCCGAACTCCTGCGCCACGGGTATGGCGAAGCCCGCGCAGGCGCCGTTGCAGAAGCCGAGCACAAGGAACATCACCGACGACGACGCCCCCACGGCGGCCAACGCATCTACGCCGATGAAGCGGCCAACGATGGCCGCGTCGATGAGCAGGTACATCTGTTGCAGTATGTAGCCGCCCACAAGCGGCAGCGAGAACTTTATGATGTCGCGCGCAGGCGACCCTACGGTCATGTCGTTGATGCTTGGCATATTCTTTCTTCCGTTTTGAAAAACCGTGCAAAAGTACGGATAAGTCGGGAATTAAAAGTCAAGAATTAAGAAAAAATGTGCTAATTTTTATCCGGGCGTTCACCTATGGAAATGCGAAAGGCCGTCTTTCGCCTTCCAAAAGGCCGCAAATCGCAGGCTAAAAGACCGTCTTTCGGCGTGCAAAAGACGGCCTTTTGCAACACGCTGAATATCAAGCCGTTAAAAAAGGAGGCAAAAACGGCCTTCTATGTAAATATTTTCTTAACTTTGCACAGGCTGTAAGCAAAGCTGATAAGGCAGTCTGACAACTTTCCATCCAACGGCATATTAGATGCGAACGATAGATTGGGAATGAATTACAAGAAACATAAAATACATAAAACATGAATTTAATACCGTTCCAAGAAGTAAAAGACAAAATAATACATCTACGGGGGCAAGACGTTATACTTGACTTTGCCGTAGCCGAGCTATACGGAGTTGAGACAAGAGAAGTGAACCAAGCTGTAAAGAACAACCAGAACAAGTTTCCTGACGGATATGTTTTTGAAGTCAACAAACAGGAAAAATCAGAGGTTATCAAAAATTTTGATGACCTCGGGAGTATGAAATTCTCACCGACTCTGCCCAAGGCCTTCACAGAGAAAGGCCTTTACATGCTTGCCACAATACTGAAAGGCGAAAGGGCTACGGAGACAACCATCGCCATAATCGAGGCTTTTGCCAAGCTGCGCGAGCTGTCGCGCACCATCGGGGAACTGTCTGCCAGCCCTGACAAGTTCACGCAAAAGTCGCTCATGGAAAAAAGCGGCGAAATCATGGCCGACTTGTTCGGCGAGGAAATGCAGACGAATGAAACGGAAACGGAAATAGAACTAAACTTCGCCGTACTGAAACTGAAACACACAATAAAGCGAAAGGAAAAAGGAAAATAATCCATATGAATCCATATAAGGAGAAAGTTATACATATAAACCATACTTGTATCATAATGAAAGCAAGACTTTTTACCGCCGCCATAGCCCTGTGCGCCATGCTGATGCTGGCCGGATGCGGCGAAAACGCAATGGAGAGGCAGGCCGGCGAACTGCTGGAGCAGGCCAAGACAGAGTTCAACAACGGCGAATTCACCAAGGCGTTGGCCGCTATCGACTCGCTGCGCAAGAACTGCCCGCAGGCAATCGAGGCGCGCAAGCAGGCACTACGCCTGTACCAGGAGATAGAGCTGAAGCGCGCGCAGCTTACCGTCGAGGGCGTTGACAGCGTGCTGCAACGCGTGGAACGCGAGTACCAAAGCATGAAAAGCGCCGTAGACTCGCTGCGCGAAAAGAGCGCGGCTACGGTGGAACAGCTGCGCGCGGTCAACCTGATGCGCGTGGAGCGCGACTCGCTGAAGACGGTGTTCGACGTGGAATGCGCCAAGATAAAGTATATAAAGAAGAAAATGGAAGAGGAAAAATAACTCTTTCGGCCATTGGCTACTTTAACTACTTTAACCTACTTACCTTATATTAATTAAGATAAAATCATTACCTTTGCACCGGTTTACATATACGGACATGGCAAAAGACACTTCAAAGACCGAAGAGCAGTTTCGCCGGGCGATGGCAGAATGCCGCTCGCTGTTCGCCAAGAAGCTGCACGACTACGGCCCGTCGTGGCGGATATTGCGCCCGTCGGCGTTGACCGACCAGCTGTTCATCAAGGCCAAGCGCATACGCAGCCTCGAACTGAAGAAGGAATCGCTCGTTGGCGAAGGCATAAGACCCGAGTTCGTAGGCCTAATCAACTACGGAATAATCGGCCTCATACAGCTTGACAAGGGCTTTGTTGACACGCCCGACATGACCGCCGACGAGGCCATGCTCCTTTACGACGCGTTCGCCGACAAGGCGTTGCAGCTGATGCTTAGGAAGAACCACGACTACGACGAGGCGTGGCGGTCGATGCGCGTAAGCAGCTACACTGACTTCATACTGACGAAAATACAGCGCGTCAAGGAGATTGAGGACCTTGGCGGGGAGACGCTCGTGTCCGAGGGCATCGACGCCAACTATATGGACATAATCAACTACGCCGTGTTCGGGGTCATAAAGCTTACTGACGGTCAATGAGCTACAAGAAGGCCATAACGGCGACGGTCGTCAACCTGTGCCGCTTTGCGGTTGCGCTGACGTTCATCTTTTCGGGATATGTCAAGGCCATAGACCCCCTCGGCACGCAATACAAGCTGCAAGACTACGTCGAGGTGATTGGCCTCACGCAGTACGTGCCCGACAGCCTCACGCTCGCGGCCAGCGTAGCGCTGGGCGGTTTGGAGTTCTGCCTCGGCGTGCTGTTGCTCTTCGCCATAAGGCGCAGGCTCGTAACGCGCCTGCTGTTGCTGTTCATGGCCGTCATGACGCCGCTCACCCTGTGGCTCGCCATAAGCAATCCCATCAAGGACTGCGGATGCTTCGGCGACGCGGTTGTGCTGACTAACTGGGAGACATTTTACAAAAACGTCGTATTCCTGGCCGCAACGGTGCTGCTGGCGGCGCGTCCGCTCATGATGCCGAGGTTCATCAGCCGCTCTAACCAGTGGATAGTAACCACGTACACGGTGCTGTTCATCATCGTGTCGAGCAGCATGAGCCTATACACCTTGCCGCCGTTCGACTTCCGTCCGTACCACATCGGAGCCGACATACGCAAGGGAATGGAAATCCCTGAAGGCGCGGAGCAGCCGCAGTTCGAGACCACGTTCATACTGGAAAAGGACGGACAGCGCAAGGAGTTCACCCTTGACAACTACCCGGACTCCACCTGGACGTTCATCGATAGCAAGACCGTGCAGACGAGCGAAGGCTACGTGCCGCCCATACACGACTTCTCCATACAGACCATGGACGGCGGAGAGGACATCACGGACAGCGTAATCAGCCGACGGGGGTACTCGTTCCTGCTGGTGTCTCCGCACTTGGAATATGCCGACGACTCAAACTTCGGCGAAATAGACGCCATCTATGAATACAGCGTTGACCACGGTTACCCGTTCTATGCGCTGACGGCGAGCACGGAAGAGGCCGTTGCCCACTGGCGCGACATAACCGGGGCTGAATACAACTTCTACCAGACCGACGACATAACGCTAAAGACCATAATCCGCAGCAATCCCGGACTGCTGCTCCTGAAGGACGGAGTCGTCATAGGAAAGTGGAGCCACAACAGCCTGCCAAAGCTCGACTACCAGTCGCCCAGGCTTGAAGACACGGAGTACGGACACATCCCGGAACACACCGTGACAGGCAAAATCACCGGCATACTGCTCTGGTACATCCTGCCGCTCGTGCTCCTTACCTTCGCCGACCGTACCTGGAAGTTCACCCGCTGGCTGAAGAAGAAAGAACATTCAAACAAGATATACCAACTATTAAAAGGCAAAAAGAAAATGAGAAAGAAAATTGTAGCAGGTAACTGGAAGATGAACATGAACCTGCAAGACGGCATCGCTCTTGCTAAGGAACTCAACGAGAAGCTTACAAACGAGAAGCCTAACTGCGGCGTTATCATCTGTACGCCGTTCATCCACCTTGCAAGCATAGCACAATTCCTCAACCAAGACGTTATCGGACTTGGCGCGGAGAACTGCGCTGACAAGGAGAAGGGCGCGTACACGGGCGAAGTTTCGGCCGAAATGGTTAAGAGCACAGGCGCACAGTACGTAATACTCGGACACTCGGAGCGCCGCGGCTACTACGCTGAAACTCCTGAAATACTGAAAGAGAAAGTGCTCCTCGCATTGAAGAACGGCCTGAAGGTAATCTTCTGCATCGGCGAAAGCCTTGAAGAAAGGGAAGCCGGCAAGCAGAACGAGGTGGTTAAGGCTGAGCTTGAAGGCAGCGTATTCAACCTCACAGAGGAAGAGTTTAAGAACATAATCATTGCTTACGAGCCGATTTGGGCTATCGGAACGGGCAAGACTGCAACGGCAGAGCAGGCGGAGGAAATCCACGCTTACATCCGCAGCATCGTAGCAGAGAAGTACGGACAGGCCGTTGCCGACGACACGACAATCCTCTACGGAGGCAGCTGCAAGGCAAGCAACGCTCCCGAACTGTTTGCAAAACCCGACATCGACGGCGGCCTCATAGGCGGTGCTTCACTGAAAGCAGCCGACTTCATGGGCATCATCGACGCTTGGAAATAACATCTACAAAGACAAGGGAGAGGGCGCACGGCCGGTGCGGCAAGCGTCGGCGCGCCTCTCTCTTTTATCAAATCTTTCATCAAACAACGCTTTACAGGACATGAGACAATTCGCCGTAATATCACTTCTGGCCTTGGGATTTGCATCACAAGCCGGCGCACAGTCGTTTCTCGACGGACTAAGGGAAAAGAAAGCGGGCGAAGGCACCGTAACGGTTACTCAAGACCCGGCCATCGACGAATTGATAAACAGCACCCAACTCTTAAGGACTCAACCATCAGCCCCTAAGAAAGAATCAGCCAGAAAGCCTGAACATGACGTGCGTAACGCCGCCACACACAATGAGACAACAGCCAAAACGTCCGCTGCAAAGACGCATTCCGAGCGCTCTACAGAGGCACACGGCAGCGAGAGTGGAGACTTGCCGTCCATCGACACGTCAAAGAAAGTGATGCGCGGAGGCAGGAAAATAACCGGCTACCGCGTCCAGGCATATTCAGGCGGAAACTCAAGAGCTGACCGCCAAAAGGCCGAACGCATAGGCAACGCCATCAAATCGAGGTTTCCCGACCTGCCAATCTACGTACACTTCTATTCTCCCCGGTGGATATGCCGCGTCGGAAACTTCCGCACTTACCAGGAAGCCAACGAGGTATTGCAGGAAATCAAGGACATGGGTTACCGCCAGGCGTGCATCGTAAAAGGAAAAATCACGGTGGCATATTAGTCCGTCCGTACATCATATCATTACCGCCAAGTACACGGAACGCCTGCACTTGACGGGTGAAAAATCATTTTTATAACATTACATCAAGATGAATCCTGAGACAGAATTCCGTGAAGGTCTTGACGACCTTGCATCACATTACAAGAGCATCATCTCACTTTTAGGCGAAGACCCAGACCGTGAAGGCCTGCAAAAAACGCCGATGCGCGTGGCGAAGGCCATGCAAATATTGACAAGAGGCTACGGGCAGGACGCCCATAAGGTGCTTCTCGACGCACTGTTCGAGGAGAAATACAGCCAGATGGTAATAGTGAAGGACATCGACTTCTTCTCTCTTTGCGAGCACCACATGATACCTTTCTACGGCAAAGTGCACGTAGCGTACATCCCAAACGGCTACATCACGGGCCTAAGCAAGATTGCCCGCGTGGTTGATATATACAGCCACCGCCTCCAGGTGCAGGAACGCATGACGCTGCAAATAAAGGACTGCATACAGGAAACGCTTAAACCGCTCGGCGTAATGGTCGTTGTTGAGGCGAAACACATGTGTATGCAGATGCGCGGAGTGGAGAAGCAGAACGCCATAACCACAACGAGCGACTTCTCCGGAGCGTTCAACCAGGCCAAGACCCGCGAGGAGTTTATGAACCTGCTGCGCGGAGAAAGCAAGCGCATATAAAATAAAATAAGGTGAAAAAATTTGCCAACGGATGCAAGGTTTTCATCTATAAGATGTTTAATTGATAGCAAAACATAAAAAAACAAATAACCGAAATGAAAAAGTTTAACAAGTTATTCATCATCCTCTTGTGCTGCATAGGCGCAATGTCTGTAACTTCGTGCTTAAGCGACGATGACGGTGGAGGCATCGACCCCGAAACTTATAAAGCTTGGTTGTCTGCCATGTATGGTCCCTATTATGGGTCAAACTCCGATTATAGGTATCAAAATAAAATATATTATTACTATGACGACGAAGAAAACAACAAGATAAAAACAGACTCTATATTAGGAGTTGTAGCAAACATAAATTCTCTGGATACTGCATTCACCGTCAGCAACGTAACAGGAAAAGTTTTATCAAAGCAAATACCGGACAATTATAAAGATTTAAGGGAAGCTTTAGAAAGCTATGACCAACCTATTTCAATCAACGGGAAATTTGACTTCACAGGCATATCTCAAAATGCTTATTTCACTATTTATAATACATCTGCCACAATTAACAATTTAGAATATAGTGGCGAAACGCACGATATCACAGTCGCTTTCTGGGGATATCCTTATTCGAGGGGAGCATACGGAAGGATAGGTGAATATGATATTTTAGAAATATACCTCTGCTTAGGAGCTATATTCATCGATGACAGCCAAACACCATTGTTTGAATACCCTATCAGCAGTCAAGCCGATTTAACAAAGGCAACCCTATTCCTTCGAGCTACAAGACAGTAATCATCACGCCCGACACATCAAAATAATATATAACAAACGCTCCCTTGCGCGCCAAAAAGCCGTACGAGGGAGCGTTTTTTGTATCATTCCGCAACATGTTAGCCGTTTATTTGTTAACTTTGCGACAAGTAAACGACTAACAACTTACATCCATGAAAAGAACAATCTTTATCTTATTCGCGCTCGTCACAGTGCTTTCGGCCATGGCACAGACCGTGGAAGGCAACTGGACGGGCAAGCTCGACGTAATGGGAACGCAGCTAAACCTCGTGTTCAACATAACCAAAGGCGACGGCGGAGCCCTTGCCTGCACCATGGACAGTCCCGACCAGAGCGTCAAGGGCATACCGGCGGAAGTAACGGCGACCGGCGGCACGAAGGTGAAAATCACCGTGCAGGCCATCAATGCGGCGTATGAAGGCGAGCTGAAAGGCGGCCTGCTGAAGGGCAATTTCAGTCAAAACGGCATGTCGTTCCCCCTCACGCTGAAGCCGGGAACGGTGGAACGCAACCGACCGCAAACGCCGAAAGAGCCTTATCCGTAC
The DNA here is from genome assembly GCA_905196835.1 of uncultured Prevotella sp. Lineage (GTDB taxonomy): Bacteria > Bacteroidota > Bacteroidia > Bacteroidales > Bacteroidaceae > Prevotella > Prevotella stercoripullorum. The sequence continues at coordinate 54,980 of CAJJWN010000013.1, forward strand.
AAAACGGAGGAGGTAACGTTCACCAACACGGCTGACAACGCTACGCTCTGCGGCACCCTGACCTACCCCACCGGCTATGAAACGGCGAAGAAAAGCACCGTGCCCGTGGTAATAATGGTGACCGGCAGCGGAGCGCAGAACCGCGACGAGGAGCTGTTCGACCACAAGCCTTTCCTCGTACTGGCAGACTACTTTGCACGCAACGGCATCGCCTCGCTGCGCTATGACGACCGCGGCACGGGCAAATCGACCGGCGACGCGGCTTCGGCTACGACAGAAAACTTTATGAAAGACGCGCAGGCTGCCGTTGACTTTGCACGCCAGACGGGCAAGTTTGGCCGCGTGGGAGTGCTCGGCCACAGCGAGGGAGGCTCTATCGCGTTCATGCTCGGGGCGCGCGGCAAGGCCGATTTCATAGTGAGCATGGCCGGGCCCGGTGTCAGCGGAAAAGACATCTTGCTTGCGCAAAACCGCATGGGACTGACCCAAAGCGGCGTGCCTGCCAACATAACTGACGGCTTCTGCAAAGTGCTCGACAAGGTGTTCGACATCATTGCTTCGGGCGAAAAGGTCTCGCAACCCACCATGAAAGTAACTGAAATAGCCATGCAGACGGGTGTCATCCTGCCCGAACCGCTTGTGCAGAACCTCGCCAAGTCACTGGAAATCAGCACGCCATGGCTTAGATACTTCGTCGGCTACGACCCGTCAGCCGACATCCGCGCCGTGAAATGCCCCGCAATGGCCGTCAACGGCTCGAAGGACATGCAAGTATTGGCAGACGAAAACATTGCGGCTATCCGCCAGCTGCTACCCGGGAACAGCCTCAACCTCGTGAAGGAATACCCCGGACTGAACCATCTCTTCCAGCACTGCACCACCGGCATGGTGACGGAATACGCCCAAATAGACGAGACCCTGTCGCCAGAAGTGATGCAGGACATCGCCGCGTGGATAAAGAAAGCAACTGAATAATACGTATTAAGACAACATGAAAATACGTTAATGGGGCTATGCTAATTAGCATAGCCCCATTAACGTATATATACAAACATGCCTGGCAGACCACAGCCATTCATCTTTCATTGAAAATAAAGTAAAGCCCGTAACGGCCGTAACGCATGAATTTCCTGTCTGAACTTATCAACGTGACACGGTCTGACATCGCCTGCGCTATTATAAGCCTGTCGTTCGGGTCGCGGTGGTCGGCATAAAGCGGCAACTCCATCAGCGTCTTTATGTGCTCCATGGTGGTCGGCACCATGCTTACACCAAGTTCTTCAAGCCGTTTCAAAGCAAGAACGGAAGCCTTGCGTACGTCCTTCTGCCCAGGAATGCGCACCTTTCCTATCTGTATAAGATGTACAAGCTCGGCAAAACACACCGAACTTGAAAGGAGCAACGTGTCGTAATCTTTTATTACACCTCTCACATCATCCCCAATAGAAGTCCATCTATCTTGCCCCACCATGAATGCAAGAATATTCGTGTCGAGGTAAACTCTCATTTCATGATGTACTTCAAGTCCTTCTCGTCCCACGTAAATAACGGCTCGGGATTGGTTGCAAGCCACTCCCCCAGCTTGTTCAGCCTCCTCTTGCCGCCGCTTTTCCTGATTTTCTCAAGAAAGTCAAGCACCTCCTGGCTGTTCGTAATCATCCGTGGTTTTCTCTCCTTCTTCTTTTCCATATAATCACAAGGTCTTTATCCAACCGTCTTTAAACATGCGAAATGTCCGCGCACAAATATAGTGAAAAATCCGGCGTTATCCAAATCAGCCGCAACAAATCTGTCGAAAAGCGGCCACGCAAACATTACAAAACTACTTTTGGCGCATAGTATGGCAGCAACAAGTGCCGGTGCCGGCATATAAAAGTAAAAGGCATCAAGGTCGGCCGTAATGCCGTTCTTGAGGCCTTATCGCCTTTGTCGGGATGACTGGACTCGAACCAGCGACCTCACGCCCCCCAGACGCGTGCGCTAACCAACTGCGCTACATCCCGTTCCATAAGCGAGTGCAAAAGTACATACTTATTGTGAAACAGCCAAATTTTCAGCCGTTTTTTTCATCTTTTACGTCAAAAAACATGGGTTTTCACGCCGCAAAGCAAGCAGCGAAGGAAGCTGTGGCGGCACATCGCTGAAAATGCGCAGGCAAGGGGTTTTGCAAAAGGCCGTCTTTCGCACTGCAAAAGGACACCTTTCATCGTGTAAAAGACGGTCTTTCGCAAGCCAAAAGGCCGCCTTTTGCAAAACCACCGTAAAACAAGCACAAAACAACCGGCTGACGGGCACAAAACCGTCGGCGGCTGACGGCTTTCTCGAAAATATTTCGTAATATTGCAGGCTGACAAATGGAAACATACAAACAGACAAATACTATGAACAAGAAACTGCTTATCCTGCCCGTGGCAGGCATGGTGATGGCCGCCAACGGACAGACGGCGCAGCCGCAGCTGACTTACCCCGAGACGGCGAAAACCGGTGTGGTTGACACGTATTTCGGCACGTCCGTGCCCGACCCTTACCGCTGGCTGGAGAACGACACGAGCGCGCAGACGGCGGCGTGGGTGGCCGCGCAGAACAAGGCTACGGGCGAATACCTGTCAAAAATCCCCTTCCGAGGCGCGCTGCTAAGGAGGCTCACTGCCGTGGCCGACTACGAGAAGATAGGCGCTCCGGCGAAGAAGCACGGCAAGTATTACTTCTACAAGAACGACGGACTGCAAAACCAGAGCGTGCTCTACGTACAGGACAGCCTCGACGGGGAGGCACGCGTGATGCTCGACCCCAACAAGCTGTCGACCGACGGCACCGTGGCCCTTACGGGAACAAGCTTCTCGCACGACGGCAAACGCATGGCCTACACCATCTCGCGCAGCGGCTCTGACTGGACGGAAATATACGTCATCGACACAGAAAGCGGCCAAACGCTCGACGACCACATCGTGTGGGCCAAGTTCACGGGCGCGGCATGGCACGGAGACGGCTTCTATTACAGCGCATACGACGCGCCCGAGGCCGGCAAGGAATACTCCAACGTGAACGAGAACCACAAGATATACTACCACAAGCTCGGCACTCCGCAGAGCGCGGACAGGCTCGTCTACGAGAACAAGGCTTACCCCAAGCGCTTCTACTCGGCCAGCGTAAGCGACGACGAGACGCTGCTCTTCGTCTACGAGAGCGGCGACGGGGCCGGCAACGCCCTCTACGTGAAAGACCTTACCAAGCCCGACGCGCCGCTTACGGCCATGGCTACGGACATGAGATACCAGTATTACCCCATCGAGACCATCAACGGCAAGACATACATCTTCACCAACTACGGCGCGCCAAAAGGCCGGATAATGGCCGCAACGGTGGCAAAACCGGCGTTGAAGGACTGGACGGAGGTAGTAGCCGAAGGCCAGTCGGTGCTCTCCGGCGTACAGGTAATCGGCGGAAAGCTGCTGCTCACGTACGACAAGGACGTAGCCAACCACGCCTACGTGTACTCGCTGGACGGCAAAATGGAGCATGAAGTCAGCCTGCCCGGCCTCGGCTCCGTAGGCTTCAGCGGCGACAAGGACGACCGGGAGTGCTTCTTCACCTTCACGTCGTTCACCGTCCCCGGCGCCGTTTACCGTTACGACATCGGGCAAAACACGTATTCACTCTTGCGCGCACCCAAGGTTGGCTTCGATGCCGACGCCTTCGTCACCGAACAGGTGTTCTATCCCAGCAAGGACGGAACACGCATCCCGATGTTCCTTACCTACAAGAAAGGGCTGAAACGCGACGGCCACAACCCCGTTTACCTGTACGGCTACGGCGGTTTCAACATCAGCCTCAACCCAGGCTTCTCCTCATCTCGCATTCCCTTCCTTGAAAGCGGAGGCATATACGCCCAGGCCAACCTGCGCGGAGGCGGCGAATACGGTGAGGAATGGCACCAGGCAGGCACGAAGATGAGGAAGCAAAACGTGTTCGACGACTTCATCGCGGCGGCCGAATGGCTGATAAAGAACGGCTATACGGGCAAGGACAAGATTGCCATAGTAGGCGGCTCTAACGGCGGACTGCTCGTAGGTGCGTGCATGACGCAGCGGCCCGACCTGTTCCGCGTGGCCGTTCCGCAGGTGGGAGTGATGGACATGCTGCGCTATCACAAGTTCACCATCGGCTGGAACTGGGCCAGCGACTACGGCACGAGCGACGACTCAAAGGAGATGTTTGAGTATCTTAAATCGTATTCGCCCCTGCACAACCTCAAGAAAGGCATGCGCTACCCGGCCACACTCGTGACAACGGCCGACCATGACGACCGCGTCGTGCCGGCGCACTCGTTCAAGTTTGCCGCCACCTTGCAGGAATGCAACGACGGAACACACCCCACCCTAATACGCATCGACAGCAAGGCGGGCCACGGAGCAGGCAAACCCATGAGCAAGGTGCTCGAGGAACAGGCCGACATCTACGGCTTCATAATGCACAACCTTGGCATGAACTTCCCTGCGGAATAAGCCATAGGTAAAACAAAAGACAGCAAACAGCAAAATAAAATGCGGCCTTTCACACGATGAAAGGCCGCATTTTGCATTGCTATTGACGGCATTTTGCAGGCCAAAAGACGGCCTTTTGGAATGCGGTTTGTAACTTGCTGACTGGCAGACGGTTAGAAGCTGACCGTGCGTGAGCCGTCTTCGGCCTCGCTGATGGTTACCTTCACGGCATCTTCAGGCAGCAGGCTCTCTATGAGTTCGGGCCATTCTATGAAGCAAAGGCCGCCCCCGTAAAAGTATTCCTCATAGCCCATGTCGTACACTTCGTCGAGCTTCTTTATGCGGTAGAAGTCAAAGTGGTAGACGGTTTCGCCCGATGTGGCCGACGTGTACTCATTGACTATGGCAAACGTGGGCGACGTTATTACGTCGTCTACGCCCAGTTGCTCGCACACGGCCTTGATGAACGTGGTCTTGCCAGCGCCCATCTTGCCGTAAAAGGCGAACACGCGGGCATCGCCCATGTTGTCGATAAACCGGCGCGCGGCCTCGTTGATGTTGTCAAGATTGCTGATTTTTATTTCCATATATTTTCTTTTTAAGTGACAAGTGACGAGTAACAAGCAGACAAGCCTGTTTTTTTTAGTGACGAGCAGACGAGGTATAAGCATACAAGCCGATTAGTCTTGTCACTTGTTTGCTTGTCACTCATCCCTTGTCTGCTATTAAATTACCTTTTCCTCGGCCGCATTGTGACGAGCGGAACAAGCATTTCCTCCATCGATATGCCGCCGTGCTGAAATGTATCCTTGTAGTAAGACACGTAGTAATTGTAGTTGTTCGGGTAGGCGAAGAAGGCGTCGCCCGTGGCGAAAACGTACGACGTGCTTAGGTTCGGGGCTGGCAGCATTGCGCGGTGAGGCTCCTTTATGGCAAACACTTCTTTTGAATTATAGTTCAGGTTCTTGCCGAGCTTATAGCGCAGGTTGGTATTCGTGTTGCGGTCTCCTATGATTTTTACCGGTTTCGAGGCGCGTATGCTGCCGTGGTCGGTCGTAAGCAGCACGGTATATACGCCCTGGGCGAGCAGCCGGAAAAGCTCCGACAGCACCGAATGGCGAAACCAGCTGAGCGTTATGCTGCGGTAGGCGGCCTCGTCACCGGCCAGCTCGCGCACCATCTTCGACTCCGTGCGGGCGTGGCTCAACATGTCGATGAAGTTGATTACGAGCACGTTAAGGTCGTTGGCCGACAGCGAGTTGAACTTCTGGAGAAACTTCTCCGCGCCTGCGGAGTCGTTGATTTTGCTGTAAGAGAAGGTGTCATGGCGGCGGAAGCGGTCAAGCTGGGTCTTGATTAGCGACCCCTCGTTGAGGTTCTTGCCCTCCTCCTCGTCCTCGTCAACCCACAGTTCGGGGAACATCGAGGCTATTTCAACCGGCATCAGGCCGCTGAATATGGCGTTGCGAGCGTACTGCGTGGCCGTGGGAAGTATGCTGACGTAGGTCTGCTCGTCAATGTCGAACATGTCGCCTATTTCCCCCGCCAGCACGCGCCACTGGTCTAAACGGAAGTTGTCGATGACTATCATGAACACCTTTTCGCCATTATCAAGCAACGGAAACACCTTGCGCTTGAACACATCGACGCTCATCATGGGGCGTTCGTCCACCTCTTGCAGCTTGGTCTGCCGCCCGGCACCGCCCATGCGGAGACGAGCCGAAGGGCCGGAGGCCGCCGAACGCGACGCGGCTATGTCGTCCATCCAGTCCATATAGTGCGCCTTTATGTACTTGGCGAAGCCGTTGTCGGCCTCCTCTTTCTGCATTTTAAGCATCTCGGCCATGCTGCTGTCGGTCGAGCTAAGCTCCAGTTCCCAATGCACAAGGCGGCGGTACACCTCCATCCAGTCGCCTATGGTCTTGCAGGCGTCGATTTGCATGGCTATGTCCTGGAAGCTCTGGCGGTATCCGCTCTGCGTAACCTCGGTAACAATCGCCCTGCGGTGGATGTTCTTTTTCAGCGAAAGAAGGATTTGATTGGGGTTGACGGGCTTTATAAGGTAGTCGGCTATCTTGGAGCCTATGGCCTGGTCCATGATGTTTTCCTCCTCGCTCTTGGTAACCATAACCACGGGCGTGGCTGGCGAAAGCTCCTTTATTTGCTGCAAAGTCTCAAGACCGCTAAGGCCGGGCATCATCTCGTCGAGCAGGATTAGGTCGAAAGTCTTTTGCCTGCACTGGTCTATGGCGTCGGTGCCGTTGGTCACGGCCACCACGTCATACCCTTTTTTCTCAAGGAACAAAATGTGGGCGCGGAGCAGTTCCATCTCGTCGTCGGCCCATAAAAGTAATCCGTTGCTCATTTGTTGTAATTTTTTGGGGAGTAAGGAGGGAAGGGGTTAAGGAGTAAGGACTTTTTTACCGTTTTACTTTTTTACCTTTTTACCTTTCCCTCTCACATTCTCACTCTCTCACCTTCTCACCTTTTTAAAATCCGTCAAGCTCGTAATACTCATCCTCAAGGTCGAAACCGTCCTGGCGGTTGTCCTCTTCGGGAGCGTTGTTGCCGCCATCGTCAGTGCCGCCGAAGCCGTCGTTGAACTCGATTACAAGGCCGTCGTCCTGCGGCTTGTTTTCCTCCACTTTGTCATTTGCCGTCTTTTGGCCTGCGATTGACGGCCTTTCGGCCTGCGATTTGCCGTCTTTTGCAGGCTCATTTGCCGCCTTTTGCACGGGTGTTGACTGCGGAGCATGTTCAGGTTCGGCAGGAATGAACGTACCACCCTGTGTTTCAGGCACTTCCGCCGCAGGCTGTTGCGCCGACGGGGCGTCGTCTATGGTGAACGTGTTACCCGTGCCTTGCGGCTCTTCCTGCGGCGCATTGTCCTGCACATCGGGTATGGTTATCGTGCCGCCGTCGGTCGGCTGTGCGGCAGGTTCGGGCGTTTCCTGCGGTTCGTCGGGTATTGTCACGCCGCCACCGCCTGTCTGCGGAGCTTCAGGTTCAGCCGTTTCAGGTATTACGAGAGTGCCTGCACCTGTGCTTTCGGCCGGCTGCGCATCGGCCGATTCGTCCATTATCAGTGTTGTACCAGTGTCTTGTGGCTGCGCCGCCGGCTCGTCCTCGATAAACAGTCCGTCCTCTATTACGCCGCCGTTATACAATCCGTCGCCGCCGTCTTCACCCAGTTCCGTGCCCGGCTCGTACTCTATGGTGGCCGGTTCGGTGAGCAGGCGCACCGTGCTTACCTTCAAAGGCACGAAGTGTTGCTCATAGAACTTGTCGTAGTCGTTGTAGCTGTACTGCGTGCCGAGCAGCTCGAGGTTGGTGTCACTGATAATTATGGCGCGCGCCTTGGCCGCCATACGGGCTATATTGGCGTTGCCGTAAAGCTGGCGCGCGTACTGCAACGCCTCGTCGTAGCTAAAGAAGCCGTTTACAATCATGCGTTGCAGGCCGCCCTGCTCGTCGGTCGCTATGTCGAAGTTGCGCACGATGAAGTTGGTGAAATTGAACCTCGCAAGCTCGAAAAGCAGCTTGTTCGCATCTACGGAATCAGGCTGGTAGACCAAGAGGAACGAGAAACGCGTGTTGCGTTCGGCAACGAACGTGCGCGCGGCGATGGAGTCGCTGTCGTTGAGTACAACCGTGCGCCGCTCCCAAATGTCGCTTATGTCGAACTTTCCGCCGTACAGAGGCCGTCCGGCCTTTACTCCGTTGATTATCATTCCGGCCATTTCGCCAACGTCACTTTCGGGGTATTTGCTGATAAGTTCCTGCATGTCGGCCAGGCATCCGTCGCTGTCGCCGCTGTTGAGCTTGCTCAATCCGCCTATGAAAATGAACTTGTCGCGGTTTGCTTCGAGCGGAAAACGCTCGGCCGAAAGCGCGGTGTTGGCCGCCACCTCGTCAAACCTGTCGGCCTTGAAGGCGTTGTACGTGGCGGCATATAGCGAGTCCTCGATGTGTACTCCGAAGCGTGCGTTGGCCTCGTAGTTGGGGTCAGAGAGCAGCACCGTCCATTCGCTTTCGGGGAAATCGCGCTTTAACAGGTTGAGATACGTGTCGGCCAGGCTCTTCTCCTTTCGCCGCGAGTACAACAGGAAGAGGTGGTAGTAAGCCTCATCCATGTTCTCATAGTCCTTGTAATTGTCCGTAAGGCAGCGCAAGGTCTTCTCGCTCAATGCGAGATTGTCGAGCTTGTCCTTGAAAATAACACCTGCATGAAACAGTCCATCCTCGATGATTTTATTGCTTTCGGCCACCTGCTCGGGCGTGAAAGGTATCTGTTTCAGGTAATATTCGCGCTTGTGCGGGTCGTTGTGGGCGCTGTCCATGGCGTTCTCTATGGAGTCTTGCATGGCCTCAACGGCCGCTATGGAGTCGCGCTGTTCGTCGGTCAGCTCCTCGAAAGGCGTAGCCTGCGCCACGACGGTCTTGTTTACGCGTTGCCAGTCGTCAACGTTCTCACGCCGTCCCCACAGCTTTTGGAACGTAGCCTTACCCTGGCTTACGGCCGTAGGGTTGTAGAAGTACCACGTACCCTTGCTGTCCGTCATGCCGGTCTGCGTCTTGTTCTGCGCCATGTTGTTGCCCAAGCCGCCCTGTTCGGCCAGATATTGCTGCGCCTCGGCCTCCGCCTGGGCGTCGCGTTCTTCTTTTTCTTTCTTCTTCAAGGCCTCTATTACGCGGTCGATGGCCTCGTTGCGCTCCGCCTCGGGCATCTTGGCGAGGGCTTGGAGCGAGTCTTGCAGATGCACGGCATCGGTGTACGGCACCAGCTCGTCAAGCACTTTGGAACGGTCGGACAGCTGTTCATAGTCGTCGCGCTCCTTTTCCAGCAGCCCGATGGCTTCACCGTAACAACGCCGTGCGTTGCTGTAATCCTCGCGTTCCCAATACAGGTCGCCGAGCTTAAGCAGCAAAACGCCCTTCTCTATGCCGTTGCGCGTAGACTTGATGTTGCCCTGTTCGTAGGCGGAGATGGCATTCAGGGTGTCTTTTTGGTTAAGGTATATGTTGCCGATAGCGTAATATACCTGGTCAAGATACTCCTTGTTGTTGTCCGACCGGGCCATGCGCTTGAGCTTTTTTATCATCTTTCCCGACTTGCGTCCGGCCATAACCTCGGTCATTGCGATGCGTGCGTTGAAGGCAAGTTCGTATGGCGGACTTAGCCTCAACACCCTTTTATACGCCTTGTAGGCTTTTTCCTCATGTCCGAGGGCGGCCTCGAGCTGCCCCATCAAGTACCACTCGCGCGCCCGCTGCTTGCGGCGCATCTCGTGCTTGATTACCTTGCGCAGGTAAGGTATGGCCTCGGCATACTGCCCCGTGTGGATGTAATAGTCGGCATAGGTGTAGTCCCACTCCTTGCGGGCACGCCAATGGATAGAGTCGCGGCGCATCTTCGTCATAACGTCCTCGGCGTCATAGAGCCAGTCCTGCTCTATGTAGCACTTCGCCAGCCAAGCCCTCGCCCTACCGTATATGGCAGGTTGCGTGGCGTAAAGGCGGCTCATGTAGGCGAAAGTTGACGCGGCTTCGTCAAACGCGCCCTTCATGAACTGGGCGCGGCCCATCAGCAGCCACGCCTTCCACAAGAAAGGGTTGTACTCCTTGCGGTTAAGCCACTCTATGTCTTTCTCCGTCTTCTTCCTGCTTTTCGTCCATTTGGGTCGCCGCTTGATGCTGTGCAGCTTGATGGCCTTCTGGCATTTCTCGATGGCACGGTCGAAGTTGCCCTCGCCGAGGCTGCGGCTTTCGGGCTTGCCGACGGTGTACAGGGGTATGATTTCGGTAAAATTGTCCTTGTGGCCGTTCTCTTTTTCAAGCGAACCGTCGATGTACGCCACCGTACCATTATAATAAGTATTGTACCGCGCGGTAAAAGAATGCCACCAACGGCTCTGCGGAGTGTTCTTCTCGGTAGAACACCCGGCGGCGAGAAGGAGCACAAGCAGTGCAAGGATGGGGATTATATGTCTATATATCTTGAATTGCATGTATGTCAGATACTTGCAGAATAAATCTGCTCCATTATTTTCTTAACTCATAAGTTATCCGTTTTATTGCATTACGCCAGCATCAACAATACCCTTTTTTCATTGCAGCCATTATACGGTCTACCACTACTTTGCTCTTAGATACTTGTCAATAAGCATTTTTATAGTGCTTTCGGCACCTTCACGCCCAGCCAATTTTATCAGCATATTGTAATCATCAATTTCGTTACCTGTAAACGTTATTATTATCTGACGTTGTTCCTTTCCAGCCACATGGTCATAATTCTCTGGGTGCGCCCAAAAGCATTTCATGCAGAAACGAACGTCTTTCACCGTCCAATTCGGACAATGTTCACACGTCCAAGACTTTGCCCTGTTGGCCGATGGAGAAAGAAGCATATAACTGTCAATGTCTTTGCCGCCGTGTTCTCCGCCTATTTCATATGGTACTCTATGGTCAACCTGCAGCTGACGTTCGTCCATTTCCTGTAAATAAATGAAACATTTTGAACCATATTTTCCTATTAACGCTTTCTTCAACGCTTTGGACAAAGCCGTGCGCCCCGCCTTCTTTGCCAAGTTAGAAGGCCACTGCATCATAATCACCAAACCTGTATGCAGCTATGCTGCGGCCATCGGATGACTTCACACGATATGTCTCAATGGGTATGCCTTGCTCACGCACGTCTCTCACTGCGCGTGGAGGATGGTCGTAGCCATAAGTATTTTCCAGTTCCTCAGACGTTATGTAGCCATGTTCACGAATATGATTTACTACCGTCAGTGCACGTTTCCCTTTTACGGTCTTCAGTCTTTCAATAAAGGCTTCTGTCAGTTTGTTCATACAATAGCCCTTTCTAAAACAGGTGTTTGTATTTTTCTTTCAATATACTCGCAAGCCTTTTGCAGGCCGGGACTTACATACAGAGCCTCAAAAGTTGTTTCTTTCTTGCCAAGCAGAACGCTTTGGCTTGACACACCAGCATTCAGCATAACCTTCTTCAACCCGAGTTCAACCGGAAGGTCACGACCGTATTTCCTACTTCCACATTTCCCATCGTAACTGATTAGACAATCTACACCGCAGGAGTTAAGCCTGTCTATCGATGCTACAAGCTCGTCAAAATCAACACCCGAACAATAACGGTTGTCCCGGACATTGGATACGCCCTGATAAGGAGGGTCCATATACACAATATCACCTTTACGGACGGTAGCCAACACCTCACTGTAATCAACAGAAGAAAAGTCTGCAATGCCGTTCAAACAGCCTGATATGGCTTTCAAATTAGCGGCAAGCGTCTTAGGCGATGTACCATGCCGACGCTTGTCGGGCGACTGATTGAAATTACCGTTACGTCCATACCTTACCGAACCTTTTACGCAACGCGCCAACAAATACAGCATGTTTGCCGCAGAGGTGTCACCGCCGTTAAACCTTTCGCGCACATTATAAAAATGCGCCACGCTACCATCGGAATAAGAAAACTGTGCGCTCCACACCTTGTCGTATTCTTCCAGTAAGCGGTCGGGATTGTTAACAGCTTCACGCAATACGTCAATCAACGGAGCATTTATATCATTTATCAAAAAACTTTCCGCCATGTGTTCCTGCGCTACGGCTATCGACACGGCAGCCATGCCGGCAAAAGGCTCTACAAGCCTCTTGAACTTGTGGGGCATATACGCAAGAATTTGTGATGCAAGAAGTCTCTTCGACCCCTGATATTGTACTATATGCGGTCTCTTCATAATGTCAATGAAGCATCAAATATTATTTTCATACGCCACAGGACTACGCCATAAGCCATGCTAAACCTATTCCTCGGCCAGCATATAGGCCTCGTCCTTGAGCTGGTCGGGCAGGCTGACGCAACGCAGGCGGAGGCTCTGCAGCCAGTCCTTGACCTCTTCCGGGCGCATGGTGTACATCACTTCGGCAAACTCTGCGGCCTCTTCGTCGGTGTAACCGTCGGACTGGCGGCCGCGGAAACGGTCGAGTTCCTCGTCGTCAAAATACTCTATGTCGGCCACGGCGGCCTCCATGGCGCACTCCTGCAAGCACTTCCCCGCGCCTGCGGAGCATGAGGCGCAGTCCTGCTTCACGGCTGTTTCTTCCTTAGCAGGAACTTCGCCGCCACGGCCGAAAAGCCGCTTCAGCACTACGGCGATTACCGCCAACGCGGCGAGATACAGCAACCAAGCCCACGCGCCCATGTCAACGCTCCTCCGTTATGGTGAAACCGGCGCGGCGAAGCTCGTCCCAGAAGTGGGGGTATGACTTGCTCACTACCTGCGGCTGGTCAATTCTCAGACCGGGAAAGACCGTCGCCGCCGGGGCGAAAGCCATCGCCATGCGGTGGTCTTCATACGTTTTTATAACCAAATCGTCGGCCTGTTGGCAACGCTCTCCGTCCCAACTAAGCTCTCCGGCGGCCGTCTCACGGACAACGTAGCCCAGCTTCCTCATCTCCGTCTTAAGAGCTTCCACGCGGTCGGTCTCCTTTATTTTGAGAGAAGCCAACCCCGTAAACCTGAACGGAACGCCTGCCAGCGCGCAACATACAACAAAGGTCTGCACCATGTCGGGCTGGTTAACGAAGTCGTAGTCAAGCCTCGGCGGCACCGGTTCGACGCGCTTCAGCGTCACCGTGGTGGGCACTCCGCGCTCGCGTGTCTTGAAAATGGTACGCACGCCGAGCATACTGAACAGGTATTTCACGGCCGAGTCGCCCTGCCGCGAGCCGTCGGTAAGGCCGTCGAGGCGAACCTCCGACTCGCCGTCGCGCGCCAGCACAAGCGTCTCATACCAGTAAGACGCCGCGCTCCAGTCGTTCTCTATGAAGAACGGGCGCGGCCCGTAAGGCACGGGGCGCACGCTGATGGTGTCAACGTCGGTCCACTCCGCGTCCGCGCCGAAGCCCCTCATCATGCACAGCGTAAGGTCGATGTACGGACGTGAGATAATCTCGCCCGTAAGCCTAAGCTCCAGTCCGCGCTCCAGCACCGGGCCTACCATGAGCAACGCCGATATGTACTGCGAACTGATGTCGCCCGGAATTTCGAGCCGTCCGCCCTCCAGCCGACGCCCGTTGATGCGCAGCGGAGGGTAACCATCCTCGCCTTCGTAAGCTATGTCGGCGCCGATATACCGCAGCGCGTCCACCAAAGCGCGTATGGGACGGTGCTTCATGCGCTCCGTGCCGGTAAGCGTGTGGCTGCCCGGAGTTACCGCAAGGTAAGCCGTCATGAAGCGCATCGCCGTGCCTGCGGCCCCTATGTCGATAGTCTCCGGCATACGGCGCAGGGCGTCGAGGATGACGCGCGTGTCGTCACAGTCCGACAGGTTGTCGGGCATTACCTTGCTGCCGGCCAGCGCGTTCATCACAAGCGCGCGGTTACTGATGCTCTTCGACGCCGGCAGGCGCACCGCCGCGTCAATTTTATCGGGTGCATTGAGAATGTATCGCATAATAAATGTTACTTTCCAAAACGTTCTTTCTTCCTTATGCAAAGGTAATGCAAACCGAGCGGAATGCAAAATAAAAGAGAGTGAAACGAACTTTTATTTTCATTTCCGAGGTGCAGCTTACCTTATCCAAAGGTAATGCAAACCGAGCGGAATGCAAAATAAAGTATGGAGAAAAAGCAGTTAAGGACAGAGAACGGGGAAATGCAGACTTGTTACAGCGAGTTCACATAATAAGAAACACCCTTTGTAGGGACATAATTCATTATGTCCGCACGCCGCGGAGAGGCGTATTATACAAGTAAAATTGCCAAAAACGTTCTTTCAGAACGTGCGGACATAATGAATTATGTCCCTACAAAGGATGTGTTCCTATATAATATTTACGCATTTCAAGTTTTCGAAAACCGCGTGCGTTTGACGCTCCGGGAAGGCCGTCGGCGAAAAACGGAAGGGCGTTTGGCCGAAAAACGGGCGGAATTTGAGCGTTAACGCAAATGCCTTATTTACAGGATGTTACGGCGTGCGGCGGCTTCTTGCAATGCCGTGTGCCGTCTTTTACGATGCAAAAGACCGTGTTTTGCATGGTGAAAGACGGCCTTTTACAACGCCGAAGGCCGCCTTTGAGGAGCGCGGCGACAGCTTTCAAGGATGATTTTTGCGCCTTTTTCGATGCGAACAGGGTAAATGTTGCTTCGCAAATGCAGTATTCGCTACACTTGAACAGCCAAAAGCCGTACAAAGATGAGCTATTTCACGGAAAACCGTTGTAAAGGTTTCAGACAACGGGCGGCACACTTCGGCATGAAAAGTTTTCTGTTTCCGGACGAAAAACATTGACGTAACGCGGCGGCGTTGACATTTTGACACGTTGCGGCGCGCCGTAATGTGCAAAATTGCCCGATACGCTTTCCAAAAGGAACGACGGGGTAAAGAATAGCAGGAAAAATTTGCCAGATACGCAAAAAAGGAGTAACTTTGCAAAAATTTTCGCACAACGTCACGCTATGGGAAAAAGAATGAGAAAACTGAAGAACGTAAGGCTTCACCGCGAAGGCACCGACACGCTGGTCTACGGACTG
Organism: uncultured Prevotella sp.; assembly: GCA_905196835.1. Taxonomy (GTDB): domain Bacteria; phylum Bacteroidota; class Bacteroidia; order Bacteroidales; family Bacteroidaceae; genus Prevotella; species Prevotella stercoripullorum. Next base: position 70,023 of record CAJJWN010000013.1, read on the forward strand.
ATTGCGATTGTGGCCGTGGCGATGGTGCTGTGGATATACGTTGACAGCAAGGCGTTTTTCTGGGCGTTCGTCATCGTGTTCGGCACGGTGTACGGCGTTGTGCTAAACTTCTTCCGCTGCCCTAAGCGATACTTCGACGGCGACACGGAAAAGACGGTCGTAGCCCCGGCCGACGGCAAGGTGGTGGTAATCGAGGAGGTTGTCGAGGACGAATACTTCCACGACAAGCGGCTGATGGTGAGCATCTTCATGAGCCTTTTCAACGTGCACGCCAACTGGTTCCCCGTGGACGGCAAGGTGAAGTTCGTGCATCACCAGAACGGCAACTACCACAAGGCGTGGCTGCCGAAGGCCAGCGAGGAGAACGAACACGCCGACATAATGCTCGAAACGCCTGAAGGCACGGAGATTTTGTGCCGACAAATAGCCGGAGCGGTGGCCCGCCGCATTGTCACCTACGCCAAGGCGGAGGAAGACTGCTACATAGACGAGCACCTGGGCTTCATCAAGTTCGGCTCGCGCGTTGACATCTACCTGCCCCTCGGCACGGAAATCTGCGTGAAGATGGGCCAGAGCACCACCGGCGACAAGACGGTGATAGCAAGGCTGAAATAGGGTTTTAAGGTTCTACGGTTATTGGGTTTTACGGTTTTAAGGTAGGAGGTTATACGGTTTTAAGGTCTCAATGTAGACAGCATAACCCAAAGATGTACCGCATAACCACCAAAAGCACCGTACAACTGCACAACCTCAAGACCGCATAACCCCCAAAAACACCGTACAACCACACAACCTCAAGACCGCATAACCCCAAACATGATAAAACGACACATCCCCAACACCATTACTTGCTGCAACCTCGTTTCGGGTTGCGTGGCTACGGCCTTCGCCTTCGGAGGCCAGCTCGGCATGGCTTTCCTATTCATCATCATAGGCGCGGTGTTCGACTTCTTCGACGGCATGAGCGCGCGCCTGCTCGGCGTGTCGTCGCCCATCGGCAAGGAACTCGACTCGCTCGCCGACGACGTTACCTTCGGCGTAGCCCCTGCCACGATGGTGTTCAGCACGCTGTGCGTGCTCGACTATCCATCATGGCTTGAGCCCCTGCGCCCCGTGCTGCCCTTCGCAGCTTACATAATGGCGGCGTTCTCGGCGTTGAGACTTGCCAAGTTCAACCTCGACGAACGTCAGGCCATGGGCTTCATCGGCCTGCCGACGCCTGCCAACGCGCTGTTCTGGGGCTCCTTGCTGTTAGGTGCAGGCGCACTGATAGAGTCGTCGCCCTACATGGTTTTCGCCATACTGGCCCTCGTGTTGCTGTCGAGCTGGGTTATGGTGGCCGAAATACCGATGTTCGCCCTTAAGTTCAAGCACTGGGGATGGCGCGGCAACGAGGTGCGCTATACGTTCATCATCAGCTGCATACCGCTGCTCTTAATATTCAGGATGTCGGCCTTCGCCATAATAATAATGTGGTACGTGCTGCTGTCGGCATACTCTAACAAGAAAAAACAATAACCCAATGCTTGCCTTCCTGCTTAATTTCATACTGCTGATTATCTTCGTGGCGTTCGTCATAGTATGCGTCACGGCCTACCGCATATACCGCTCGTTCCACAACATAAAGCGCAAGTTCACCTCCGGCAACGGCCAACGGCAAACCAAACAACAATGGAGCGGCGGACAGACGACCGACGACGAGGTAATAATAGACCGCCGTTCGCCCGACGAGGCAAACCGAAAAATCTTCTCGAAAAGCGAAGGCGAATACGTGGATTACGAGGAAGAGAAATGACGGAAACTATCTTAAATTACTTAATATAACCTGACTAAACAAATGAAAAAAATCCTTACACTCGTTTGCGCGGCACTGTTTGCCATGGGCGCAAACGCCGACACGGGCAAGGCGAAGTACGCACACCTGTACAAAAACCTGCCGTTCAGCATGGAGCAGGTCACCGCTCCCACCTTCCCGGACAACAAAGTGAACCTCAAAGACTTCGGAGCGAAGGGCGACGGGTCGTCACTCTGCACCGAGGCTTTTGCCAAAGCAATAGACGCCTTGTCGCAGATGGGCGGCGGAAGGCTCGTCGTTCCACAGGGCGTATGGTACACCGGGCCGATTGTTTTGCAAAGCAACATAGACCTGCACCTGCAAAAAGGCGCAATCATCCTGTTCTCGCCCGACCCCGATTTGTACAAACTCATAGACACGTCGTTCGAGGGTCTAAACACACGCAGATGCCAGTCGCCCATCTCGGGCACAAACCTTGTGAACGTGGCGATTACCGGCCAGGGCGTAATCGACGGCAACGGCGAATACTGGCGGCCTGTAAAGCGCGACAAGGTGACGGCAAAGCAGTGGAAAGAGTTTACCAAGCGCGGCGGCGTCGTGCAGGGAGACAAGGTATGGTGGCCGTCTGAAGGCGCGCTCAAAGGCTCCACAATGAGCGACATGAACGTGCCTACGGGCGTAGAGGGCGAGGCCGGATGGAACGAAATAAAGCAGTACCTGCGCCCCGTAATGGTGAGCCTCGTAGGCTGCAAGAACGTGTGGCTTAAGGGCGTAATATTCCAAAACTCGCCGGCATGGAACATACATCCGCTGATGTGCGAGAACGTATTGGTGGAGGATGTGCAGGTGCGCAACCCGTCGTTCGCGCAGAACGGCGACGGCATTGACCTCGAATCGTGCAAGAACGCGCTAATCGTCAACTCGTCGTTTGACGTAGGCGATGACGGCATTTGCATAAAAAGCGGCAAGGATGCCGACGGCCGCAAGCGCGGCATTCCGTGCGAGAACGTCATCGTGAACGGCTGCACCGTGTTCAAGGGGCACGGCGGTTTCGTGGTAGGAAGCGAGATGAGCGGCGGCGTGAAGAACGTGTACGTGAGCGACTGCCAGTTTCTCGGCACCGATGTGGGCCTGCGTTTCAAGAGCACGCGTGGCCGCGGCGGCGTGGTGGAAGGCATATATATAAATAATGTGTCGATGTTCGACATACAGACGGACGCCATCACCTTCGACCTCTACTACGGCGGAAAGTCGGCCGTGGAGGCTCTTGAAGACGGCGACGAAAACAAGGAAAACACGCCCCGGTACAAGGCAGACGAGACCACGCCGTGCTTCCGCGACATATTCATCAACCACGTAATATGCCGCCGTGCGCGCCGTGCGGCCTTCTTCAACGGCCTGCCCGAGATGCCGGTTAAGAACGTACAAATAACCGACCTCGAAGTGAACAACTCCAAGGAGGGCATCGTCATAAACAACACCGACGGCGTACAGCTGAACAACATCAGAGTAAGCGCGAGCGGACACACATTCACCGCCACCAACTCTGTCAACGCTACGGTGAACGGAAAGACGTACAAGAAGATTGACTCGAAAGGCGTTACGCTCGACTTCTGACACCTACCACACCCTGTCACCAAAGGAGTGGCGTTGAAATGAATTGCCTGTTGAATAACGGTTGAATACAACCTGAAATACAAAAGACGGCCTTTGACATTGCCAAAGGCCGTCTTTCGCATCATAAAAGGCCGCCTTTTAGCTTGTAAAAGGCGGCCTTTTGCATGGCGTTTCGTAATGTATTGAGTGTCAATACTTTATCCGTCACGTTGAATTTGCAATCCAACGGTCATTTATATAACGTAAGTTCGGTATAATGATAATGTTGTGATAACCATATTCTAAGCGGTCAGTTGGTAATAAGTCATTGCCTTGACGGCGACTTATTACCGTGTTTCGGCGTGATTTGTAATCCGCCGAAATGTATTATAAGGATTTGCAATCCGCTTAAACCGTCACTCCTTGCCGTCAACAAACAAGGAACTGTATATCGGATTACAAATCCTTATAGTAAGAACCGGCGGATTGCAAATCACGCCGGAACGGATATTGCCATGCTTATTGTATCGGCTTGATGATGTCTGCGTATGTCGCCCACATAAGATTGTCAACAGTATAAGCCTCCAACGCTTCTTCCGGCACGTATATATTGTTGATTGTCGAATACTGGAATGTCTTATTTGTCATCGCAGGCGGTGTTAGGCTATTGCATGTCAGGTTGAATGCAGGGGTTGCACCTGTGCCTTCACCTACGTAGTTGGCTATTGCTATGCCAAGTTCCGCATCCGTATTCAATGTAATACTTGTCAGGTTAGCGCACATGTTAAAGGCTTGGTCGGCAACTCTGCAATCAGAATTCCATTCAACAGAAGTTATTTTTGTATTAGTGAAACATCCTTGCCCTGCCGACTTGACACTGCTTGGCACAACCAATTTGCCTGACAAACCTGAAGCACGGAACGCAAACTGACCTATAGTCTCAACGCCTTCAAGAGAAATACCGTTGAGTTTCTGGCATTTGTCAAACGCCGTATTGCCTATGGTTTTAAGTCCTTCAGGCAGCGTGACTGATGTCATGTTCACACTGTTCAGAAAGCAATTCACAGCCAAACTTTCTATTCCTGAAGGCAGGATGATGCCTGTCAAGACGCTCTCATTACGGGTAAAGGTGTTATATTGGAATGACGCAGGAAACTCTGTTATGGCTTGTGTCCCTTCTTCGTTCATCAATGTTGCCTGTGAGAGGTCAAGGTTTATCTTCGTATCAGTGATTTTTGCTATTACGTCAAGGTCGGCTTTGCTGATTTGTCCCTTTATTACCACCGTCCCGTTGCCTATTTCCGCTGCTTTTATTACTGCTTCCGAGGTGATTTATCCTACTCCCGTGGTCTCTATTATGTTGGTTTGTGGAAACTCAACCTCGCTGTCGGGGTCGCTCCATTGGCTGTTCAGCTGCGCCGTTA
>CAJJWN010000014.1 GCA_905196835.1 uncultured Prevotella sp.
CCTTCTTTCAGTAGGGCCTCCCCGAAGGGCAATCCTTCGGGGAGGCTCTTTTTTTATATTCGGCTTTTTTCATCGGGTGGACCGGGAGTGCTGGGAGAACTGGGAAATCTGGGAGGACTGAGAGTGCTGGGAGAGCGGGGAAGTCTGGGAGGGTTGGTATGCAATTAGATTGGTATGTCGGTTTAAGATTGTGCTTTTATGGGGCAGGAGTGATGTATTTGAGCATGTCAAAGTTTTCAAATCCCATATTTCTTAGTGTATTTATGCTTGCTTCGCGATGCTTTTCATTGTTGTAGTTAGGGATGAGCGGCAGGCGGATTGTTATATGTTCCTGCGGTGTGTGTGCAGCGAGTAGTTTCAGGTTTTCGATTACTTGTTTGTTGCTTTTGCCAGTGTATTTGCGGTATATGCGGTCGTCCATGTCCTTGATGTCTATATACCAGTGGGCGATGTGCGGCAATAGCTTTTCCATGTAGTTGTGTTCGACGTTGAGCGAGGTCTCGATACAGATGTTCCATTCTTGCGGAACGATGCGGCAGAAGTCGTGGATGAACTCGCTGTAAAGCAGCGGTTCGCCACCGCCGAAGGTCACTCCGCCGCCTGTGGCGAGGAAGTAGAGGTTGTCAACGGACACGTTTTAATACAGTTCTTGCGGTGTCATGGCGGGATATGATGCTCCGTCGGCGAAGCATTGCGGATTGAGGCAATACTTGCAACGAAGCGGACAGCCGTGGAAGGCTACGAGCGTGGTGACGCCTTGTCCGTCGGTGGCGATGCGGTGGCGTTCAATGCCGATGAGCGGTGCTTTCATGTGCGCAAAAGTATGTTTTTTATTCCATAATGTGTGTATTTCTTTGCTTTTATTTCTTTTCATGACTGTTTTTCTTATTTTTGCAATAAAATGGAGCAGAATATGAACAAAGGCAAGTCTGTTTGTAATGTGTTGAAGGACGTGAGGAAGGCAATTGCTGATGCCAACGACATAAAGTATGAGCCTGCGGAATGCGGTTTCGAGGGCGAATGCCGCGGAACGTGCCCGGCGTGCGAGGCCGAAGTGCGTTACATCGAGCGCGAGCTGAAGCTGCGGAGGTTGGCCGGTCGGGCTGTGATCGTGGCCGGTATAGCCTTGGGTGCGGCGGCTTTGTCGGCTTGCGGCAGCGATGTTATGGAGCATTTGGGGCAGGAGCAGACGGCGGTCAAGGCCGAGAATGCTGACAAAGTGTTCGGAATGGTTGAGGAACAGCCGAGCTTTCCCGGCGGTCAGGCGGCTTTGATGAAGTATATTGAGGAAAACATGAGATGTCTAGACCCTGAAAGCGACGCTTCGGGGAGAGTCATAGTTCAGTTTGTTATAGGTAAAGACGGGACGGTAAAAGACCCGAAGGTGGTTCGTGGAATAACCCCGGCGCTTGATGGAGAGGCGCTGCGCCTGGTACGGAACATGCCGAAATGGAAGCCGGGAAAGCAGATGGGCGAGGCTGTCGAGGTGCGTTATACGCTGCCGGTAACGTTTAAGTGGAAATAACTACATGACGCGTAAAAGTGAGTTTGTTAACTTGTTGACAATCAATAAGATAGATATGATGCTGTAAAAGGTGGCCTTTCGCATTGCGAAAGGCCACCTTTTGCGTTCTAATTGATGGCCTTTTGAAAGGTGAAAGATGCTCTTTTAGAGGGGGACGGGGAGAACTGGGAAGACTGTGAAGACTGGTTGGGAGGTTGGGGAGTTCTGTTAGAGTGAGAAGGAAGTGATGAAAAGGGTGGTTGTAGGGCTACGGGCGTGGCGGCGGTTGGCGGCAGGCCGCCGCTTATTTCCTTAGCTCTATGCGGAAGGTTGTGCCGCGTCCAGGCTCCGAACTCTTTACGAAGATGCGGCCTTTGTGGTATTCCTCGACTATGCGTTTTGCCAAGGAGAGGCCCAGTCCCCAGCCGCGCTTCTTGGTGGTGAAACCCGGTCGGAACACGTTGCGCAGGTCTTTCTTGCGTATTCCCTTGCCCGTGTCGGTCACTTCTATTATTGCCTTGTCTGCCGTTTCGTCGAGGTGAAGGGTTATTGTGCCGCTGCCCTCCATTGCGTCAACGGCGTTCTTGCACAGGTTTTCTATTACCCATTCGAACAGCGAGGCGTTGATTTTGATGATGATGTCGCCCTCGGGAAAGTCTTTTATGAACCTTACTTTCTGCGAAGTGCGGCGGTCCATGTACTCGATGACGTGCTCCATCACCTCCGTCAGGCTCGCCGGGACGGGCTCTGGCAGAGAGCCGATTTTCGAAAAACGGTCGGCTATTAGCTCGAGACGGCGCACGTCCTTGTCCATTTCAGGTATTAGCGCGTCGTCGGGATAGCTCTCTTTCAGTATTTCCGTCCACGCCATGAGGCTCGATATGGGCGTGCCAAGCTGGTGGGCGGTCTCTTTCGACAAGCCCACCCACACCTTGTTCTGCTCCGCCCGTTTGGATGTGAGCAGGGCGAAGATTGCCACCACGACGAAGAGCATCACCACCCCGAGCTGTATGTAAGGGTATGCGGCGAGGCGGCGCAGCATCACCGAGTCGTCGTAACACACGTCAATGTAGCCGTCGTGCGCGCCTTCGCCCAGCTTAATCCTGATGTACCGCCCCTCGGCCAGCAGCCGTTTGGCCAGCGTTCCGGCCTGTTGCAGGCTGTCGGCGAGCGTCTTTCCGTCGAGCTTCACGTTCCTGAAGGTCTGCACTTCGCCGTGTGCGCCGGTCACGATTACGGGTATTGTGTTGTTCTCGTTGATTACCTTGAGCACCAGGTTCAGGTCGGTCGTCTCGTCGGCCATGTTGAGCGAGCGCATGGCTTCCGCCCACACCTCCATCTTGTTGCGTTCTTCGGCCTTCAGCTCGCGCACGAGCGAATCGGACACAACGAGTGAGGCCACGGCTATGAGCACCGCCGCCACCACGAGGATGATTTTCACATGGCGTATTCTGTCAGTCCATTGCATATATCCATATAACGCTACTGGGGCGGTAATATTGTTTGTTTGCGGTTATGGGGTTGTGCGATTATTGGGTTGTACGGTATGTGTTGGGGTTATGGGGTTGTACGGTTGTGCGGTTATACGGTAGGTTTTAGGGGTATGATGACTACTGAAAACCGTACAACCGCATGACCGTAAAACCCAATAACCTCAACACTTACCGTATAACCGCATAACCGCACAACCTAAAAACCGTACAAAACATACAACAATAGTTAAATAACGAACTCTTTTAGTTTAATTTCCTGCAAAACATTTGGTAGTTACTAAAACTTTTAGTTACTTTGCGGTGTAAACGAAAAAACACAGATTATGAAACCGCTTACAGTCAAGGAAGAGGAGATAATGAACCATTATTGGGAACGTGGGGCGATGCACATACGTCAGCTTCAGGCTCTGTATGACGACCCGAAGCCGCATGTCAACACGCTGTCAACCCTCGTCCACATACTCGAAGACAAGGGCTTCCTTGCCCATGAGGCCGTTACGCCGCGCTGCTACAAGTATTACCCCGTGCTCACGCGCGACGATTACCGCCGCGGCACGCTGGGCAACGTCGTCAACAAGTTCTTCAACAAGTCGTACCTCGGCGTGGTCTCCGCCCTTGTTAAGGAAGAGAAAATATCCGTGGACGACCTGCGCGAGCTCATCAAAAAGGTTGAGGAAGGGAAGTAAAAAGTAAAAAGGTAAAAAAGTAAGAAGGTAAACTTTGGCTTTGCCCTTGCTTTTTCGATGCTGCATAGACCGTAAAACCTCATAACCTTAAAACCTGATAACCGCAAAATCGCTATGGGACTGTTTTTCATATATTCGCTAAAAGTCGCGCTGTGCCTCACGGCGTTCTACCTGGTTTACAAGCTGCTGCTTAGCCGCGAGACGTTTTTCGGCTTCAACCGGGCGGTGTTGCTGGGCATCATAGGCGTGTCGTTGCTGCTGCCGTCGGTACGTTTCACGGTGGAAAGTGCGCCTGAGCCGGTCGGCGGTTTCGTCATAGTGGAAGACATTGTGATGCAGGCCGTGGCGGCGGATGCGCCCGGCTTCAGCGTTACGGCGGCTCAGGTGTGCTTCGCAATATATATAATAGGTGTGGCGTTCTTCGCCGGCCGCGAGGCATGGTCGCTCCTCTGCCTGCGGCGGATGCTGCGAGGCGGCCGAGTGGTGAGTAGCGACGGCGGAGTGAAAACGGTAGTGGTGAAGGGCGACGTGTCGCCGTTCAGTTGGATGGGCAACATCGTCGTCAGCGAGAAAGACTACCGCGACAATCCCGAATACATACTCTTGCACGAGCGCGCACACATCGCCGGGCGGCACTCTTGGGACATCCTGCTGTGCGACGTGCTCATCGTCTTCCAGTGGTTCAACCCCGCAGCGTGGCTCTTGAAAGCCGAACTGCAAAGCGTACACGAGTATGAGGCCGACCGCCGGGTGCTCTCTTCGGGCGTCAACGCCGCCGACTACCAGCTGCTGCTGATACGCAAGGCTGTGGGCGACAAACTCTTTTCAATGGCAAACAATCTAAACCAAAGTTCACTTAAAAAAAGAATTACTATGATGCTAAAAAGAAAATCAAATCCGTGGAGCCGTGCGCGTATGCTCGTCGCCGTCCCGGTTGCGGCTGTAGCCGTAGTGGCTTTCGCCACGCCTAAGGCCGAGAGCCTGAGTAATGAAATCAAGAGCGAGAGCGAGGCTCTTGTAAGTAAGGTGATGCCCGTTGTGCAGGCGCAGGCCGCCACGCCTGCCAGTGCCGTGGCGGAGCTGCCTGTACAGCGCGCCGAAAGCGTGGCCCGGGAGGCAGAAGCGCAGCCGGAAGCCGGTGCGCCGGAAGCTATCGTGCCAGTTCCTGATGGCGAGGTGTACGACGTTACGGAACAGGCGCCCGAGTTTCCCGGCGGCCAAGCCGCTTTTATGAAGTGGCTCTCGGATAACATCAAGTATCCGGCAGAGGCAGCAAAGAACGGCATTGAGGGCCGCGTAATAGTGCAGTTTGTCATCGGCAGCGACGGAACGGTGAGCGATGCCGTTGTGAGGCGCAGTGTAGACCCGCTGCTCGACGCGGAAGCCCTGCGTGTAATCAACGCCATGCCGGCGTGGACTCCCGGCAAGCAGGACGGCAAGCCGGTGGCCGTGAGGTACACTATACCCGTCACGTTCCGCAGCGACAAGGGTGTGGCTAAAGGCAAAGGCGGTGTGATAGAGCTAAAGGGAGAGAATTATGTGCCTGACAATGCGCGGTCGGTAACGGTGGAAGGTAACCTGTATTATGTAGTTGACGGCAAGCCTGTTGATGACATCAATAACATAAAAGCCAGCGATATTGAAAGCATGACCATATACAAGGATGCCAAGCACACCACCGACAAGTATGGCGAAGCGGCCAAGAACGGTGTGGTGGAAATCACTACCAAGAAGAAATAGTACAGCAGGAAAATAACTCTCTCAATATAAGGCGTGGCGGCGCGGACGAGCGTAGCCACGCCTTTTTGCGTGCCCTTGGACTACGGCTTTTGCCGTATTTGTAACTGCCTGATAATCAATGGCGTTGTAAAAGGCCGTGTTTTAGCTTGTAAAAGACGGCCTTTTAGCGTGCAATTGACGGCATTTTGCAACGCTAAAAGCCGCCTCTTTGGGTTCATCCGCAGTTTGTTTGGATGGTTGGCAAAAGTATTTACCGTTTATTGTCTTCTGCAAATCAGGCTGTTGGTAATATGTTTAGGCGGATTTGCAATCCGCCTAAATTTACTATAAGGGTTTGTAATCCGCTTAAACCGCGCATCTATAAGAATATGGATATATATGAGCGGATTGCAAATCCGCAATTAAGAACCTCCGGATTGCAAATCCGGAGGAACAAATGTCTTCATTAATAAACTTTGTATGCCATCCAAACAAACTGCGGATTAACCGCGTATTGGAATTTTGCTTGCCGCCGGTTGCAGGTGAAATTATTGTTAATTGTCGCGGCGGCATATACGCCATAACGGGGAAAAGAGTATCTTTGCATCGCTAAAACAAACGGACAAACACATACTTATGCCATGAAATATCAAAGCGTTTATTGTTCAAAAGTAAGGAAGTGCGCGTGTGCGCTCTTCATGTTTTTGTCCTGTGCCGCCGCGTTTGCAGGTGAGGCGCAGGGCGTTACGTCTGTTCCCCGCGTATTGCCGGAGGCCGTGCCCGTTGCGTCCGGCGGCGACGGACTGGAGGATGTGGTACCGTTGAAGCAGGTTGACGTCAAGCCCGAATTTCCCGGAGGACGCGAGGCCATGCGCGAATATGCCGCAAAATACTTCGCCGGTGACAGCCTGAAGGGCAGTCCGAAGTGGACGTTTTACGTCCGTGCGCGCTTTGTCGTCGAGAAAGACGGCAGCGTGACACCCGTCGGGTTGAAGGAGCATTACTCTGAAAAGGTTGACAGCGCAGTGCTCCGTATGCTTGCTTCCATGCCCCGGTGGACGCCCGGGCGCAAGGACGGAGAGGCCGTGCGCACGGGTTACGCCACGCGGTTTGAACTGCCGTGCAACCTCGCTACCGTTATTACCCCGGCCGAGTTTGTGGGCGGTCAGGACGTATTCCTGAGATGGTTTTATTCGGAGTGGAAGAAGCGCGACGCCTCACGCTACCGAGGCAAGACGATAAAGGTGCTGGCGCGGTTTGTAGTCCGTGCCGACGGAAGCATCGACGATGTGGAGATTGTCAAGCCCGGGCGTGCGATGATAGACGTTGCCGTGGGCGACATCCTAAGCTCCATGCCCGCCTGGAAGCCGGCCACGGTTGACGGGCAGCCCGTCAGCGTAAGGTACACCCTGCCCCTTAGGTTTGGCAACAAATAGCTATTTTGACGGCGATTAAGAATGTTTTTATACAATCTTTATGCTTGTATGAAAAATAATTCGTAACTTTGCAGCCCGAAGAATTGTGCCGCCCGTGCCGACGCCTCGCGTTGGCGAAGGGTAAAGGGCACTCTTTGCTGTTTTACATAACCGTGAATATGTACAGTTCAGAGTCCTTGAAAATAGACCTGGCGGGCCTGAAAGAAGGCGTTACGACCTTCGAGTACGACCTTGGCGACGCTTACTTCGAGGCCGTTGACGCCCCCGAAGTGAGGCGTGGCGACATACACGCAAGCGTCAGCGTAAGCCGTTCGGGCGGCGTGTTCCGCCTCGGCGTGCACACCGAAGGCACAGTCAGCGTGCCCTGCGACATCTGCCTCGACGACATGGAGCAGCCCGTCAGTGCCGACAATACGCTTACGGCACGCATCGGAGAAGAATATTCAGAAGACGAAGACCTCATAACCGTCGGCAAGGACGACCACTTGCTCGACATTTCGTGGTTTGTTTACGAGTTCATTGCCTTGAGCATCCCCATCAAGCACGTGCATACACCTGGAAAATGCAACCCTGCCATGATAAAAGCCCTCGAGGAACACTCTGCCGCCCGAAGCGGCGAGGGGGACGGCGAGCGGCCGGTGGACTCGCGTTGGAGTGAATTGGAAAAATTAAGAACAATAATTAAAGATTAAAGAAAATGGCACATCCTAAAAGAAGACAGTCAAAGACACGTACACGTAAAAGAAGAACCCACGACAAGGCAGTAGCCCCCACACTGGCTGTATGCCCCAACTGCGGAGCCTTCCACGTTTACCACACGGTTTGCCCCACATGCGGCTACTACCGTGGAAAGATAGCTATCGTTAAGGAAGCGGCTGAATAATGGAGAAAATCAACGCTATAATAACCGGCATCGGCGGTTACGTACCCGACTATGTGCTCAACAACGACGAGCTGTCGCGCATGGTCGATACCAACGATGAATGGATTATGACGCGTGTCGGCATACGTGAACGCCGCATACTGACGGAGGAAGGCCTCGGCACTTCATACATGGCGCGCAAGGCGGCCAAGCAACTTATGAAGAAGACCGGTGCCGACCCCGACTCCATCGACGCCGTAATCGTGTCAACATCGACGGCCGATTATCCCTTCCCGTCAACCGCTTCAATCGTCATCGGCAAGCTCGGACTGAAGAACGCCTTTGCGTTCGACTTCTGGGCGGCCTGCTGCGGCTTCCTGTACTCTATGGACGTGGCGGCCACGATGATACAGAGCGGACGCTATAAGAAAATCATCGTCATCGGCGCCGACAAGATGTCGTCGGTCGTTGACTATAAAGACCGCAGCACATGCGCCCTCTTCGGCGACGGCGCGGCGGCCGTTCTTATGGAAGGAACGACGGAGGAAGGCATCGGCGTAAAGGACTCTTACTTCCGCGCCGACGGCAAGGGACTGCCCTTCCTGCACACCAAGGCGGGCGGCTCGGTAAGTCCGGCGTCTCATTTCACCGTTGACCACCGTCTGCATTACCTCTATCAGGAGGGCCGCACGGTGTTCCGCTATGCCGTAACCAGCATGAGCGACGACTGCGCCCTTATTGCAGAGCGTAACGGTCTGAACAAAGACAACATCCGCTTCATCGTTCCCCACCAGGCAAACATCCGCATAATCGAGGCTGTGGCAAAGCGCCTCGACCTGCCGATGGACAAGGTGATGGTGAACATCGAGCACTTTGGCAACACCAGCGCGGCCACCATTCCGCTTGCGCTTTGGGAGTATGAACACCTTCTGAAGAAGGGCGACAACCTCGTGATGACGGCCTTCGGTGCCGGATTCGTGCACGGAGCTTCATACTACACATGGGCTTACGACGGCGCAGAGGCTGCCATGGCAAAGTAAGGATTACTACGCAAACTTTTATATTGAGCCGTGTCCTGTATGTATCAGGACACGGCTCTTTTTTCGTTTATACAGCCGTAAAGATGCGTTTTCAGGCTGTTTATGCTTGTTGTTACGGTCGTTTTTCCGTAACTTTACGCCGTAAACCAATAATATTAGCACTATGAACAGGATTAAGGAAGCCGCGCTGATAGCCATAGGCATCATCGTTTTGGGGCTGTGTATCAAGTCGGGACTTGACAGTATATCCGACAAGGAGCGTAAGGTGACGGTGAAGGGCCTCTCCGAACGCGAGGTCGAGGCCGACAAGGTGACGTGGCCCATACTGACGAAGGAAATAGGCGACGACCTGCCCGCGCTCTACACGCGCATCAACTCGACCACGGCCAAGGTGAAGGCCTTTCTGAAACAGAACGGCGTGAAGGACGCCGAAATAAGCGTCAACGCGCCCGTGGTGGTTGACATGAACGCCGAACGCTACGGCGTACAGAACCATGACTACCGTTACAACATAACTTCGACGGTGACGGTGACGTCGCGCAACGTTAAGCTGGTGCGTTCCATCATTGCCCGGCAGGGCGAGCTGCTGAAGCAGGGCGTGGCCGTTGTTGACGGCGGCTACGGCAACGGCGTGGTGTACGAGTACGTGTCGTTCCAGCAGATGAAGCCCAAGATGATGCAGGAGGCCATCAAGAACGCCGAGCAGACAGCCCGCCAGTTCGCCGACAACAGCGACAGCCGCCTCGGCAAAATACTCGACGCTGCGCAGGGGCAGTTCTCCATCACCGACCGCGACGGCAACACGCCTTACATTAAGAAGCTGCGCGTAGTCTCGACGGTGACGTATTCGCTGAAGGACTGACACCGCTTGGCCCGCATCTCTTGCCATGCCTGTAAGTCGTTGATAATCAGTGCGCTTGTAAAAGGCCGTGTTTTGCATTGCAAAACACGGCCTTTTGTGTCGTAAAACGTGGTCTTTTGCATTGTAAAAGGCAGCCTTTCGCATTTTAACATCTTTTTGTCGGCTTTTCGGCACGGCGCGGATTGCAAACGCTTGCCGTACCGAAAAAAATACGTATATTTGCAGACTACATTCATTCCGACGCCGCAACAGGCTGCGGTTGACGGCAAAAAACGAGGAGATACAGATGCACAAGGCAGGATTTGTGAACATAGTGGGCAACCCGAACGTGGGCAAGTCGACGCTGATGAACCAGCTCGTAGGCGAGCGTATCAGCATTGCCACGTTCAAGGCACAGACCACGCGCCACAGGATTATGGGCATAGTCAACACCGATGACATGCAAATAGTGTTCTCAGACACGCCCGGCGTGCTCAAGCCCAACTACAAGTTGCAGGAGTCGATGCTGGCTTTCTCCGAGTCGGCGTTGAAGGACGCCGACGTGCTGCTCTACGTCACGGACGTGGTTGAGAACCCCGAGAAGAACATGGATTTCCTTACGAAGGTGGCAAAGATGACCATCCCCGTGCTGTTGCTCATCAACAAGATTGACGAGAGCGACCAAAAGGCCCTCGGCGACCTTGTGGAGCGGTGGCACAAGCTGCTGCCCAACGCCGAAATACTGCCCATCTCGGCCAAAAACAAGTTCGGCACGGACATCCTGCTGCGCCGTATCAAGGAGCTGCTGCCCGACTCGCCGCCCTATTTCGACAAGGACCAGCTCACCGACAAGCCCGCGCGCTTCTTCGTAAGTGAAATCATCCGTGAGAAAATCTTGCTCTACTACGACAAGGAAATACCTTATTCCGTCGAGGTAAGGGTAGAGTCGTTCAAGGAGGACGACCGCCACATACACATCAATGCGGTAATATACGTAGAGCGGGATTCGCAGAAGGGCATCATCATCGGTCATCAGGGCATAGCCCTCAAGAAGATGAGCACCGAGGCGCGCAAGGCCCTTGAGCGTTTCTTTGGCAAGCCCGTCTACCTCGAAACCTTTGTTAAGGTTGACAAGGATTGGCGCAGCTCGAAGCGCGAGCTTGATAACTTCGGGTACAATCCGGAATGAGAGGGAAAATTAAGAGTTAAGAATTAAGAGTTAAGAAAATATGCCGTTGCAGCTGTTTTCATAAGTTCTTTTTCTTCACTCGATGCAATTTGATTGTTTAATATTGGAGTGACGGGTTTTGAAAAGGAAAGTCATATTTTCTTAATTCTTAATTCTTAACTCTTAATTCAATAAACTATGGCAAATTTAGTAGCGATAGTAGGCCGCCCCAACGTGGGCAAGTCTACGCTTTTCAACCGCCTTACCAAGTCGCGCCAGGCCATCGTCAGCGATGTGGCCGGCACCACGCGCGACCGCCAATACGGCAAGTGCGACTGGAACGGGCGCGAGTTTTCCGTCGTTGACACCGGCGGATGGGTCGTAAAGTCTGACGACATATTCGAGGAGGAAATACGCAAGCAGGTCATCGTGGCCACCGAAGAGGCCGACCTCGTGCTCTTCCTGGTGGATGTCGGCACCGGTGTTACCGACCTTGACGAGGACGTTGCCATGATACTCCGCCGCACGAAGCTGCCCGTATTGCTCGTTGCCAACAAGGTGGACAACAGTACCCAGCAGTATGACGCGGCCGAGTTCTACAAACTCGGACTGGGAGACCCTATCTGCATAAGCAGCATGAGCGGCAGCGGAACGGGCGACTTGCTCGACATCGTGGTGTCAAAGCTCAAGGGAGACAGCGGCGAACTGCTTGAAGAAGGCATACCGCGCTTCGCCGTAGTAGGCCGTCCCAACGCCGGGAAGAGCAGCATCATCAACGCCTTCATCGGCGAAGACCGCAACATCGTGACCGAAATAGCAGGCACGACGCGCGACAGTATCTATACGCGCTACGACAAGTTCGGCTTCGACTTCTACCTTGTCGACACGGCAGGCATACGCCGCAAGAACAAGGTTACGGAGGACTTGGAGTTTTACAGCGTGATGCGCTCTATCCGTGCAATAGAGAACAGCGACGTGTGCATACTCATGGTTGACGCCACGAGGGGCATTGAGGCGCAGGACATGAACATCTTTCAGCTCATCCAGAAGAACAACAAGAGCCTCGTTGTGGTAGTGAACAAGTGGGACTTGGTGGAGGACAAGACGCAGAAAGTAATCGACACGTTCACCGACGCCATACGCAACCGCATGGCTCCGTTCACCGATTTCCCCATCGTCTTTGCCTCCGCGCTTACCAAGCAGCGCATATTCAAGGTACTCGAGACGGCCAAGGAGGTGTACCAGGCACGCAAGCTGAAGATAGGGACGACAAAGCTCAACGAGGTGATGCTGCCCCTTATCGAGGCTTATCCGCCACCATCTATCAAAGGAAAGTACATAAAAATCAAGTACTGCTCGCAGCTGCCGAACACGCAAATACCCTCGTTCGTGTTCTATGCAAACCTGCCACAGTACGTGAAAGAGCCTTACAAGCGCTTCCTCGAGAACAAAATCCGCGAGAACTGGAAGCTTACAGGCACTCCAATCAACATCTTCATAAGGCAGAAATGATTTTGTCAGGGAGTTAAGGAGTTATGCAACTAACTCCTTAACTCCTAAAAATATACTTCCATGCGCAAACTAATCATCCTTATATTTTCATTTCTCGCGCTTGGCTTCTTCTCATGTTCTAAGGAAAGGAAGCCCGATGACGCAGCCGCGCGGGCGGCGAAGGAATACTATGACTCGCTCTTTGCCAGGAACTATGCTTACTTTGTCAGAGGCATGTACCTGCCCGACACCATACCCTCGGGCTACCGCGAGCAGCTTGAAGCCAACGCCTCGATGTTCGTAGGGCGCATGAATGAGGAGCATCACGGCGTAAGCGACGTGCGGATAATGCGCTTTGTCAACGACACCGTAGCCTCGCCCGGCAGCAAG
The DNA here is from genome assembly GCA_905196835.1 of uncultured Prevotella sp. GTDB lineage: Bacteria > Bacteroidota > Bacteroidia > Bacteroidales > Bacteroidaceae > Prevotella > Prevotella stercoripullorum. Next base: position 12,631 of record CAJJWN010000014.1, read on the forward strand.
TCGGTCGTCCGTACGTCAAACGTATTCCTCGTGCTGTGCCTCGGCGACAGCCTTAACGAGGAGGTTGTGGTGCCGATGATACACCACAAAGGCCGCTGGCTGATGAGGTAGAATGTGTTTGAATGTTTTTAATTGCGGCGGATTCGACACAATTAAGGTCAAGTGAGATAGTTTCTCAAGATGTGTCAGTCGAAATAATCGTACCTTTCGGCGAAAAACGTTTCTATCTCTTTTACCAAGTCAGGATTTCTGTCAAGGACTTTATTGTTTATCAGCATATATGCGCTTTTAGCCTTGTTCTCCTTATGGTAAAACTTTTCATTGCTGAAATATGTCGCCATAAGCCTTGAATAAAACCTGTAACGCTTTGTGCAGTAAGTGCTGTCTTCGTCCATGCCGTTCGCCCCGATGAATCCGAAAGAGGCTTCCGGGTCTTTTTCGTATATGGATAACATGATGTTGATGCAGGTGTTTATTATCCTTCTCGGCTCGTAAGTGTTTGTCGCTATGCGGTATTTGTTCTTGGAGTCCTGCATGTTTTTGAGGTAGAACTTTACGGCATAAATGTGGTATTTATAAACTTCTACCCTGACGATGTATGTTAGGTTTGACTTTGTCGATTTGAACTTGAACAGCATTAAATGAGAAAAGCCCTCGTCGGGCTCTTCCTCATATTCGTTCATTATAAAGCGGAAAGGATAGGAGTTTTCAAGCATTACATCAAATATGAATATACAGGTATTCTCCTTTTGTCAAGTTCCTCTTTCGTAACGTCTGTAAGCTTAAAGTCGTCCGTCAGTGAGTTGTTTTCTGCTACTTGTTCTCTTTTGTCTTGATTTAATATCTTGTATCCCATGACTGGCCTCCTTTCTATAATGTTGTCCCTTTCTTTTTGCAAAAGTAAGGATAAATCTTTATAGTGCAAAATTATTATTTGTGTAATTGATTATTTTATAGTTGATTAGCTGTCGATATGATTTTAATGATGTATCGCGCTTTTATTGGTTTTGATTTGCCTTGTCAATGGAAGATGATGTCTTTCAGAAGGTCGCCGAGCCACGGCTCTTTCATCTTCTCGTTGAACGTGTCAAACTTCTTTGTTTCAACTGCTTTGCTGTCTACTTTCAGTCTGTTCAGTTTCAGGCGCAGCGTGTCTTGCATTACGATGGGGCGGTCAGTGCAGGCCGTCGTGCTGCCGTTTCTTTGTTCGATAGTGTCGTTTTGCGCGGTGTACAGCCGTTGAGGCTTGGGCGTTTGTAGTGCGGAAGCGCAGAGGCAGGCGGTTGCGGCGAGCATTGTCATTAATGTTTTTCCCATGGTTCAACGCTTTTTGTGTAGCATTACAAAGGTATAAGGAAATGCCGTTTGCCGCAAACTTTTCATGTGAAAAATGTTTACATGGAGACAACGCATGTCCGGCCATGTTGCAAAATGCCGTCTTTTAGCGTGCAAAAGACGGTCTTTCACGTTGCAAAAGACCGTCTTTCGCAAATAAAAAGTGGCGCACCCTGAAGCAGGGCGCGCCACTTTGCGTATGAAAAGAATTTGATTAGAGGTTCGGGTTGATTTCGTTCCACTTCGAGATTTCCGGCACGATGTTCAGCGTTACCAGCTCGTCGCGCATCTTGCAAAGGTGCTCGTAGCTTGCGTCGAGCTTCGCGTTCTCCTCGGCTGTGCCCTGGGGTACGGTGTAGTGAGCGCCAGTTGTGTCGAGAGTGGTGTTCATCGCCATCATGATGTGGTTGTACTTGTCTGTTGAAACGTAAGTTCCTACGGGGTACTTGAACGGCTCGCCGCCCATCACCGAGCGTATCATTTCAACCGACAGGTAAGCCGGGCTCTGGAATGAAGAGCGTCCGCGCAGCTCGATAATCTTCGCACCGCCCTGCGTTACGTCCTTCTTCATCTGCTCCCATTCAGCCTCGGGGAACTCCGCTGTGCCGATTATGTCGGTCAGTTTGCGGCCGTCGATTGTAACGTGAGAGCCGAACACAGCCATCTGCTCGCCGTGGCCGCCGTATGTAGCGCATCCCTTAACCTCGCTCTGCATTACGTTGAACTTCTTTGCCAGTGCGCTCTGGAGGCGTGTAGAGTCGAGAGCTGCGAGGGTGGTAACCTGTGAGGGCTTCAAGCCAGAGTACAACAGAGTAACCAGTCCGGTAAGGTCAGCCGGGTTGAAGATGATTACTACGTGCTTAACGTCGGGGCAATACTCCTTGATGTTCTTGCCAAGGCCCTCTGCGATTTCGCAGTTTCCCTTCAAAAGGTCTTCACGGGTCATGCCTGCCTTACGGGGAGCGCCGCCTGAAGAGATGATGTATTTAGCGTTGGTAAACGCCTCCTTGGCATCGGTTGTGGCCGTGATTTTCACGTCGCCGAAGCCGCTCTGGCGCATTTCCTCTGCCACGCCTTCGGGTGAGAACACGTCGTAGAGGCAGATGTCGTTAGTCAGACGCATTGTGAGGGCTGTCTGAACCATGTTAGAACCAATCATTCCGGCTGCGCCGACGATTGTCAGTTTTTCATTAGTCAAAAATTCCATAATAACCTATTGTTTAATAAATGTAAGACATTCATTGGTTTCTGTTGTGCAAAGTTAGCGAAAAAAGCTGAATATGTGCTGTTTATTCTCCTTTTAGTTTGTTATTAAAGTTAAAAAGACATATCTTTGTAATGTCTGTCTTACAGAACAAACCGTACAACCGCATGACCGCAAAACCTTATAACCTCACACCCAACCTTATAACCTCATGACCGCAAAACCTTATAACCCAACAGTATATATGAACGAGACAATCAACAAACGAGTAGAAGCCCTGCGCGAAGTGATGCGCAGGGAAGGCATAGACGCTTTCATCTTTCCCAGCACAGACCCGCATAACGGCGAGTATGTGCCGGAGCATTGGGAAGGCCGCAAGTGGATAAGTGGCTTCAACGGCTCTGCCGGAACGGCCGTGGTAACCATGCAGGACGCCGCCCTTTGGACAGACTCGCGTTACTTCCTCGCCGCCGAGGAGCAGCTGCGCGGCACGCCGTTCAGCCTGATGAAGGAGAGGGTAGAGGGCACTCCTTCAATCACACGGTGGCTGGGCATGAAGCTGGCCGCCGTAGGAAGCCCCGTGGTGGGCGTTGACGGGACGGTAAACTCGGCGGCTTCCGTCGAGGCGTTAATCACCGAACTGCGCGCCGAGGGCGGCATCACGGTGCGCACCAACCTCGACCCGCTGGCGCGGATATGGGCTGACCGTCCGCCAGTGCCGCAAAGCGAGGTGGCAATTCTCCCCATGGAGTACGCCGGAGAGCCGTGCCGTAGCAAGCTGGAGCGCATACGCTGCGCGCTGAAAGAGCGCCACGCCTGCGGCATGTTGGCCGCCGCGCTCGATGACATAGCGTGGACCTTGAACCTGCGCGGCACCGACGTACACTGCAACCCCGTGTTCGTGGCGTATCTTTTAATCGAACCCGAGCGCGCGACATTGTTCATAGACAAGGCCAAACTTACGCCCGGCGTTGAGGCATACCTCCGTGGCGAGGGTGTCGGTACGGCCGGTTACGCCGACGTGGGCAAGGCTCTCGAGGCGTACAGGGAGTACAACATATTGATGGATGACGGCGAAATAAACTATACCTTATTTAATATGCCGCGCTGCCTGAAGGTAGTTGCGCCGTCGCCGATACCCGCGATGAAGGCCGTGAAGAACCAGACGGAGATACAAGGCTTCCGCCGCGCCATGCTGCGTGACGGCGTAGCCATGGTTAAGTTCCTGCGCTGGCTGCGCCCGGCGGTGGAGGCAGGAGGGCAGACGGAGCTTAGCGTGAGCGCGAAGCTGGAGCAGCTGCGCGCTTCGCAGCCGCTGTACCGAGGCCTGTCGTTCGACACCATCGCGGCGTATCAGGAGCACGGAGCCATCGTTCACTACGAACCTACATCCGAGACCGACGCCGCACTGCGTCCCGAAGGCTTGCTGCTGCTCGACTCCGGGGCGCAATATCTTGACGGAACAACCGACATTACGCGCACCATAGCCCTCGGGCCGGTCACCGACGAGCAGCGGCTCGTCTACACGCTCGTGCTCAAAGGCCACATACAGCTCGAGCTGTTGAAGTTTCCCCGCGGAGCGTCAGGCACGCAGCTCGACGCCATCGCGCGCAAGGACATGTGGCGTTACGGCTTCAACTACCTGCACGGCACGGGGCATGGCGTAGGCTCTTACCTCAACGTTCACGAAGGACCTCACCAAATACGCATGGAATACAAGCCCGCGCCGCTCGTCGAAGGCATGACCGTGACCGACGAACCGGGCATCTATCTGCCGTCGCTCTTCGGCGTGCGCACGGAGAACACCCTGCTCATTGCGCCGTACAAGGAGACGCCGTTCGGCCGTTTCCTCCAGTTCGAGCCGCTTACCCTCTGCCCGATAGACACCGGGCCAATCATCCGCGACATGCTTACCGCCGAGGAGACTGCCTGGCTCAACGACTACCACAATACCGTCTTGGACCGCCTTTCGCCCCTTCTCGACGCGGAAGAGCGCGCCTGGCTTACTGAGGCTTGCGCCGGAATTTGATAGCAGACAAGTTAACTATTCACTTGTCTGCTGATAACAGCCAGCTCCACCTTTGTCCCCAGTCGTCCATCACCTCGTTGCGCCATTTGTAAATAGTCTTGCCTCCCTGGAAGAATGTGTGGAACTGCGCCGGGTAGGCAACGTCGGTATACCAGCTGTTGCCTACGGTGTAATCAGTGTCGCGGCGTTGCCCGGGCCATTCGTTCTTTATTGTTATGGCGCCGCTCTGCGTCGAAAAGCCTTCAACGTCAGACGTGATGGTGTAGGGCAGGGTGCCCAGTGTGTAGGTAGAATACCTCACCATGTAGTCGCCGTCGCCCATGTAATAGCCTTCCCAGCTCTGCTTTGCTATGTTGAGCGTTATGCATGGCTTGCCCTTCATCCGTTTGTCGAGCTGCGGCCCTTTGACGTGGAACTCTATCACGGCGTAATTTTGTATGGTGTCTTCCGCCGTTGCCGTGTGTCGCAACACCACGCGTGGGCTGTGTGTGCACGGCTCGAAGCTTCCACCCCACGACTCCTTGCTTGGGTCGGACGGGTAGCCGTCCATCATGTATAGCAGCGACGGCGTGTCGCCCATTTTGGGGCGGCCTTCAAGGTAGGCGTAGAAGTCGTCGCCGAGGGTGCCCGCTCCCTTTACGAAGCGCTCGTAAAATCCGCGGTTGTATTTGTCCGTGTTCTTGCCGTCGCTGATGAAGGCGCGGTAAGACACGTTGTTCTCAATCATCCACAGGTCGGGAATTTTCTCCACGATGTAGACGTAGCTGTTTACGCTCCACTTCTTGTTAGGCCCACCAATCCAGTAGACCCTTATCTTCGGGGCTATGTCAGGTGCGTCGTGTAGAGCCTGCGCCAGGTCGTCAAGGCCACCCCACACGAGGACGTACAGCGGCCTTGGGTCGTCTTTGCGGGCGCACTTCACAATCCAGTCGGAGCCTTCGGTGGCCGTCTGGTAGCCGCAGAGCGGCGCCGGGCCTTTGCGCCCCTGCTTCGTTATCGAGCGCAGATAGCCGGGCGAGGCCAGCTCGGGCGCGTGCTGTTTCAGCTTAGGCAGGTCCTTCTCGTAGACGTCAATCATGCGCAGGATTTCCTCCTTGCTGCCCGTTCCGTAAGACGGCGACGACACCAGTCCCTCCGTGTCGAACTCGTCGCTGTACATTAGGAAGTGTGCCATCGACTGGTTGTCGTCGGGGTCGGTGCCGCCGATATCGGTGCTGATAAGAATGCGCGGCTTCGTTGCTGGTTTCGTTCTTGCTGAGGCTTCGCCCCACGTCCCGATGAGCAGCGCGGCGGCGAAAAGCATTGTGGTAATTGTTTTCATTCGTGTAGATTGTTTGGTTTGTTTCCGTATTTCAAGTAATTTCTGTTTGCAAAGGTAATGCTTTTCTGTTTAATAAAAAGGTATTGCGCGGCGGAAATGTGATTGACGCATGACGGAATACGGACGGTTTTGCAATATGCGTCCTTTCATGATGCGAAAGGCAGCCTTTTTCTAAGTGCGGATTTGTAATCCGCTCAAACCGCACATCTATAAAATGATGTATGTTGGTGAGCGGGTTGCAAATCCGCACTTAGAAACCGCCGGATTGCAAATCCGGCGGAACAAGTATGCTTACACCTGAACTGCGGATGAACCTTTAAATGCAAAATGCTTGATTGTATCGTTGTGCAAGTATGGTGGTGCTTACACATTGCAAATGTTTGCCGTTGTAATTTGTTAAATAATAATTGATTTTGCTTGAATTGCTTTGAACTCAAACAGAAAATGCCTATCTTTGGGCAAAATGGAGGAAATTCGCATCTGCCTTTTTGTCCTTATTAGGCCGCATGGCTGCAATGTTCATTGTCTTGATGCGTATTTGCAATTGTTTGTGTTAAAAAAGTCTTGCTTATGAAGGAGTATTTTGTTACATTTTGCATCGCGTTTTTCATGACGGTTTTCGCGTGCTTCTTTAATTATTTCCAGTCGCTGGCCGTTTCTGCGCTGGGCGGTCTGCCGCTTGCGGCCGTGGCTTATTGGCGCATGGCGGTGGTTGGTAAGGCCGGATTGAGCATTACGGGGCACACGGTGGCGTTCATGCTGGGCTGGTTCTTGATATTTGCGGCGATTATTTTCCCGATGTTGAAGAGCACGCTGGGCAGCTTGATGATATATTGCAGCTGGGGGCTGGCGGCTCTTTTGGCCTGCATCGTTTTACGGGTTCAGGCGCAGGATTGTAGCCCCGGCGGTTGTTTCTGCTGTGGTGTGGCTGCTGTTCGTAGCGTTGGTCCTGCCTGCTTGGGAAGACTGCCTGAAGACTTGGCCGAGGGACAAGGCCGGATGGGTGATGCCGTGGAACGCGCATTGACCTTGAAATGGCTGTTTGCCGCGGCAAGGTGCTGCACCTGTCAGGCAACAGTCTGCGCCCCGATATAGCCCGTTGGCAGCCGTCCGCGCGGTGGTTTGCCCTGTCTTCGTAACTGCTTGATAATCAATGACGTTATAAAAGGCCGTGTTTTGCATCGCAAAACACGGCCTTTTAGCGTGTGAAAGACGGCCTTTTGGAAGGTGAAAGACCGTCGGACGGTTTTTCGTCGAAGAGTTATTTCTCCGCCTGTTGCTTCAGCAGGTCGCGTATTTCGGTGAGAAGCTTCTCTTCCTTCGTCGGTTCCGCAGGCTTTGCGGCTTCCGCTTCCTTCTTCGCATCATCGTTTTTCTTGATGAGCTTGTTGATTGCACGGAGCATCAGGAACACGCAGATGGCGATGATGAGGAAGTCGAACGTGGTCTGGATGAAGTTGCCGTAGTTGATGGTGGCAGGCTCCAGCTTCTCTATGCCCATGTCCACGGCAGGCAGCGTGGCCTTCAGGTCGGTGAAGTTTACGCCGCCTATGAGCCATCCTATAGGCGGCATGATGAGGTCGTTGACGATTGAAGACACGATTTTTCCGAACGCGCCGCCGATGATTACACCGACAGCCATGTCAACCGCGTTGCCCTTTACGGCGAACTGTTTTGAACTCGTTGATTAGTTTTCCCATTCTGTTTACTTTTTTATCATTAGTCTTATATCGCCTGCAATATAGAAATAATTTTACAAAATACGGCTCCCGGAGCTGTGCTTTGCACGTTTTTTCAAAATATCGCACGGCCGAAAGGAAAAAAACTCGCAATATTTTGCAAATCAGAAAAAAACGCCGTAACTTTGCAGCCGCTAATGAAAGCATCTGTAAGAAAATAAGTTTAACATATTAAAAATAAAGGACAAAACATGATTATCGTACCAGTAAAAGATGGCGAGAACATCGAAAGAGCGTTGAAGAAGTTTAAGAGGAAATTCGAGAAGACCGGCGTCGTAAAGGAACTCCGCGCACGCCAGCAGTTCACGAAGCCGTCCGTCTTGAAGCGCCTCAAGATGCAGCACGCCATTTACGTCCAGAAGCTGAGAACCGCCGAGGAGTAAAAAACATACCTGAAAATTTGGTAGTTCGGTTATAATTTCGTAAATTCGTTGCCGAAAACATTAGTAGGCGACGTTCTTATGTTAGTGAAAGAATTTCTGGACTACCTCCGTTCGGAGCGGAATTGTTCCGCAAGGACGGTCGGGGAATACGGCGACGACTTGCAGAAGTTTGAGTCGTTCTTCAAGAATTTGGACGCTACGCTCACATGGGAGACAGTCGACTCCGATGTCATCCGTGACTGGATGGAGAGCATGATGGATAAAGGAAACATTGCGACCTCGGTCAACAGGAGGCTGAGCGCGGTGCGTTCCTTTTATCGTTTTGCCCTGTCGCGAGGGCTCGTCGCCGCCGACCCGTCACACGGCGTCAAGGGGCCGAAGAAGGAAAAGCCGCTGCCGCAGTTCGTAAGGGAGGCCGACATGGACGCTCTCCTGGACGAAAGCATGTGGAACATGCGCAGGTATGAAGATGTACGCGCGCGTACTATTATATTAATGATATATGAGACCGGCGTGCGAATATCAGAGTTGCTTGGCCTTGACGATGCGGCCGTAGACCTTGCGGCGTGCCAGCTGAAAGTTACCGGCAAGAGAGACAAGCAGCGCGTGATACCCTTTGGCGGCGAATTGAGAGCCTCGTTGGAGGCGTACATGAGTTTGCGCGACGCCAGTGTTGAGAAGAAGTCGCCGGCGTTGCTGCTGTCGGCCGACGGCACACGCATGGCCTACCATACTGCGCGGCGCGAGGTGAAAAAGCACCTCTCGCGTGTTTGCACTCTCAAGAAACGCAGCCCCCACGTGCTGCGCCATACTTTCGCCACGGCCATGCTCAACAACGGCGCCGGCATAGAGAGCGTGAAGAAACTGCTGGGACACAGCAGGCTGACAACTACGGAAATCTACACGCACACTACGTTCGAGCAACTTAAGAAAGTATATGAGTCGGCCCATCCGAGGGCCTGAACCTTTATTAACCTTATAAAAACAAGGAGGTAACTATGGAAATTAGAATTCAATCTGTAAATTTCGACGCTACCGAGCAGTTGAAAGCATTTGTTGAAAAGAAAGTTTCAAAGCTGGAAAAGTCTTACGAGGATATTCAGACAGTGGAAGTAGGCCTTAAAGTAGTTAAGCCGGCCACCGCCCTCAACAAGGAAACAAGCATGACGGTAATGGTGCCGGGCTCGCGCTTGTTCGTCCAGAAAGTATGCGACACGTTTGAGGAAGGAGTAGACCTCTGTGTGGACTCAATGAAGGTGCAACTCGTCAAATTCAAGGAAAAACTGCGGAATAATTAAAAAAAAACGCCAAAAGTTTTGGCGGTTGGAAAATAATGCCTATCTTTGCAGCCGTTTTAGGACACGTCCTTACGAACAAGCGCCTGACGGCTGCTTTGCTTGCCTCTTTAGCTCAGTTGGCCAGAGCACGTGATTTGTAATCTCGGGGTCGTTGGTTCGAATCCGACAAGAGGCTCAACGGAATGCGGACGTACTGAAACATGAACAACAAGGGTGGTTACCAGAGTGGCCAAATGGGGCAGACTGTAAATCTGCTGGCTTTCGCCTTCGGTGGTTCGAATCCATCACCACCCACTCAGTAGAAGTCTTTTGCGGAAATAGCTCAGTTGATAGAGCACTAGCCTTCCAAGCTGGGGGTCGCGGGTTTGAGTCCCGTTTTCCGCTCTCGCTGCTGTAATAGCTCAGTGGTAGAGCACTTCCTTGGTAAGGAAGAGGTCCCGAGTTCAAATCTCGGTTACAGCTCTACGACTTTATGATTGTGACAAAAGAAGCAGAAAATACACGATTATTCATTAAAGTAACAAATAAGTAAAGCTATGGCTAAAGAACAATTCGTACGTACCAAACCGCATGTAAACATTGGTACTATCGGTCACGTAGACCACGGTAAGACTACTTTGACGGCAGCCATCACGACTGTACTCGCAAAGAAGGGTCTTTCTGAAGTTAAGTCATTCGACCAGATTGACAACGCTCCCGAGGAGAAAGAGCGTGGTATCACCATCAATACTGCACACGTGGAGTATGAGACGGCTACCCGTCACTACGCACACGTTGACTGCCCGGGACACGCCGACTACGTGAAGAACATGGTTACCGGTGCTGCTCAGATGGACGGTGCAATCATCGTTGTTGCTGCAACTGACGGTCCTATGCCCCAGACACGTGAGCACGTGCTTCTCGCACGCCAGGTGAACGTTCCCCGTTTGGTTGTTTTCCTGAACAAGTGCGACATGGTTGAGGACGAGGAGATGCTCGAGCTCGTTGAGATGGAAATGCGCGAGCTGCTCGACCAGTACGAGTACGACGGCGACAATACTCCTATCATCCGCGGTTCTGCACTCGGCGCTTTGAATGGCGTTGCTAAGTGGGAAGACAAGGTAATGGAGCTGATGGACGCAGTTGACAATTGGATTCCGCTGCCTCCGCGTGACCTTGACAAACCGTTCCTTATGCCGGTTGAGGACGTGTTCTCAATCACTGGACGTGGAACTGTTGCTACGGGCCGTATCGAGACTGGTCGCGTAAAGGTTGGCGACGAAGTTGAACTGCTCGGCCTTGGCGAGGACAAGAAGTCTGTCGTTACTGGTGTCGAGATGTTCCGCAAGATACTTGACGAGGGTGAAGCTGGTGACAACGTAGGTCTGCTTCTCCGTGGTATCGACAAGAACGAAATCAAGCGTGGTATGGTGCTCTGCCACCCGGGACAGATTAAGCCTTACAAGAGGTTCAAGGCTCAGATTTACGTCCTGAAGAAAGAGGAAGGCGGCCGCCATACTCCGTTCGGCAACAAGTACCGTCCTCAGTTCTATCTCCGCACGATGGACTGCACGGGTGAGATTTCTCTGCCGGAAGGCGTAGAGATGGTAATGCCCGGTGACAACGTAACAATCACCGTTGACCTTATCTACGCAGTTGCATTGAACGTTGGTCTGCGTTTCGCTATCCGCGAGGGCGGCCGTACGGTAGGTGCAGGTCAGATTACTGAAATCCTCGACTAATCCATAGGATTGTCTGATACCGATAAGGCTCTCGCCTTGTAGACGAGAGCCTATTTTTACGGGAATAGCTCAGTTGGTAGAGCACTGGTCTCCAAAACCAGGTGTCGGGAGTTCGAGCCTCTCTTCCCGTGCTAAAAAGAGATAATATGTTTAAGACTGTAACAAATTATTGCAAAGTTTGCTATGACGAACTTGTGCATAAAACGTCATGGCCGACACGGGCCGAACTTACTCACACCGCAATGGTTGTATTATCTGCTTCCTTGATCATTGCGATTGTGGTGTTCATTATGGATTCCGTGTTCAGGTTTGTCATGAGTACCGTCTATCCTAATTAATCCGTTAAGAGTAAATGGCAGGATCAGGTAAGAAATGGTATGTGTTGCGTGCTGTAAGCGGCAAGGAGGCCAAGGTGAAAGAGTACATCGAAGCCGAACTGAAGCACAACGCAATGCTCTCGTCGTATGTTTCCCAGGTGCTTATACCTATGGAGAAACATGCCACGCTGCGTAACGGAAAAAGGGTCGTCAAGGAAAAGATAGCCCTTCCGGGGTACGTGCTTGTCGAGGCGGAGCTTAAAGGCGACGTAGCCCATACATTGCGCTTTATGCCTAACGTGTTAGGCTTCCTCGGCGGTTTGGACAATCCGACCCCCGTAAAGCAGTCTGATGTTAACCGTATACTCGGAACGGCCGAAGAGTCGGAGCTTGCAGAGGAGGTGAACATTCCTTTCAGCGTAGACGAAACGGTGAAGGTTACGGACGGCCCGTTCAGCGGCTTCACCGGTGTCATCGAAGAGGTGAACACCGAGAAGCACAAACTCAAGGTCATGGTAAAGATTTTCGGACGCAAGACGCCTCTGGAACTCGGTTTTATGCAAGTCGCAAAGGAATGACGCATTGTTACGGGTGCGGGTGTTCTTTTATATCTACCAATTTTTAATTAATAAAAGAAATGGCTAAAGAAGTTGCTGGATTAATCAAATTACAGATTAAAGGTGGCGCTGCAAATCCCTCTCCTCCCGTAGGACCGGCTCTCGGTTCAAAGGGTATCAACATCATGGGATTCTGCAAGGAATTCAACGCCAGAACCCAGGATAAGGCTGGAAAAGTGCTTCCGGTCGTTATCACTTACTATGCTGACAAGTCATACAGCTTCGAGATTAAGACTCCTCCGGCAGCAGTTCAGCTCATGGAGGCTGCCAAGGTAAAGGGCGGCTCTGCCGAGCCTAACCGCAAGAAGGTGGCTTCTGTGACTTGGGAACAGGTACGCGCCATTGCCGAGGACAAGATGGCAGACCTCAACTGTTTTACTGTTGAGTCGGCTATGAGACTCGTTGCAGGTACGGCAAGAAGTATGGGTATCACTGTAAAAGGGGACTTCCCTGGTAAATAATTTATAACTTCAAGAACATGAGTAAACTGACAAAAAATCAAAAATCAGTAGCTGATAAGGTTGAAGTAGGGAAAGCATACTCTTTGAAAGAAGCAGCTGAACTTGTCAAGGAGATTACTACGACAAAGTTCGACGCTTCTCTTGATATCGATGTACGCTTGGGCGTTGACCCGCGCAAGGCCAACCAGATGGTCAGGGGTGTTGTTTCCCTGCCTAACGGTACAGGTAAGGTTACGCGTGTGTTGTGCCTTTGTACACCGGATGCTGAGGCTGCTGCAAAAGAGGCAGGCGCTGATTATGTTGGTCTTGACGAATATATCGACAAGATTAAGGGCGGATGGACTGACGTTGACGTCATCATCACAATGCCGTCATGCATGGGCAAAATCGGACCTCTTGGACGTGTCCTTGGTCCGCGCGGCTTGATGCCTAACCCCAAGAGCGGCACTGTAACTATGGATGTTGCTAAAGCAGTTAAAGAGGTTAAGCAGGGCAAGATAGACTTCAAGGTTGACAAGACCGGTATCATACATGCTTCCATCGGCAAGGTTTCTTTCTCTGCGGAGCAGATTTATCAGAATGCGAAAGAGTTTATCGCTACTGTTATCAAGTTGAAACCTGCTGCTGCCAAAGGTACATACGTAAAGAGTATCTATATTTCGAGCACGATGAGTAGGGGTATCAAGATTGATCCTAAATCAGTTGAATAACTCTAAAAGTTTTGTAAGATGAGAAAAGAAGTAAAAGATACTATAGTTGTTGAACTCGGAGAGAAGCTGAAGGCCTATCCTCATTTCTACCTCGTTGATGTAACGGGGCTGAATGCCGGGGCAACGAGCAAGCTTCGCCGCGAGTGCTTCAAACGCGAAATCAAGATGGTCGTTGTGAAGAACACTCTTCTCCACAAGGCTTTCGAGGCTTCAGACGTTGATTTCGAACCTTTGTATGGTTGCCTCAAGGGCAGTACGGCTGTGCTTTTCTGTAATACAGCCAATGTACCTGCAAAGTTGCTGAAAAGCTACACGAAAGAGGGCATTCCCGCTTTGAAGGCTGCATACGCAGAGGAGAGCATCTATGTTGGTGCCGACAAGCTGGAAGAACTTGCATCACTCAAGAGCAAGAACGAGGTTATCGCAGAGATTGTCGCTTTGCTCCAGTCTCCGACGAAGAACGTTGTTTCGGCTCTTCAGTCAGGCGCGAATACAATACATGGTGTCCTCAAGACATTAGGCGAGCGTCCTGAATAAGTAAACACCCAAACATTTAACATTTAAAAACATTAAAATTTAGAATAAAATGGCAGATATCAAAGCTATTGCTGAAGAATTGGTAAATTTGACAGTTAAGGAAGTTAACGAGTTGGCAACAGTCCTGAAGGACGAGTATGGAATTGAACCCGCTGCTGCAGCTGTTGCTGTTGCTGCTGGTCCTGCTGCTGGCGGTGCAGCTGCTGAGGCTGAGGAGAAGTCATCTTTCGATGTTGTCCTCGCTGAGGTTGGTGGCGCTAAGCTGCAGGTTGTAAAGGCTGTTAAGGAAGCTTGCGGCCTTGGCTTGAAGGAAGCAAAGGACCTCGTAGACGGTGCTCCTTCTACACTGAAGGAAGGCCTTTCTAAGGACGAGGCTGAGAACCTGAAGAAGGCTATCGAAGAGGCTGGAGCTAAGGTTGAGCTCAAATAATTGAGACTTCAAGAATATAACGGGTTAAGATTCTCCCAGTCGGAGAGTCTTAACCTTTTTGTGTCTTTTACGATGCAGTCATCCACCGCTGCGTTTGCGGGCAGTAAGTTTTGCGACGTTTACATGCCTGGAGTTTTTTGAATGGTGGTATTTATAACGGTAACATTAATCTGTAATGGCTTCAAAAATTGTTGATAACAGAGTAAACTTTGCCAGCGTGAAAAATCCGATGCCGTATCCGGATTTTCTCGATGTGCAATTAAAGTCTTTCAGGGACTTCTTACAGTTGGACACACCGCCCGAAGAACGCAAGAATGACGGTTTGTATAAGGTATTCGCCGAGAATTTCCCTATCACCGACACGAGAAACAATTTCGTTCTTGAGTTCTTGGATTACTACATCGACCCGCCGCGTTATACTATTGACGAGTGCTTGGAGCGCGGGTTGACTTACAGCGTACCCCTCAAGGCGAAGATGAAGCTGTATTGTACCGACCCTGACCATGAGGACTTTGGCACATTTATTCAGGACGTGTTTCTTGGCACGATACCTTACATGACGGATAACGGTACGTTCATTATCAATGGAGCGGAGCGTGTTGTCGTATCGCAGTTGCACAGGTCACCCGGCGTCTTCTTCGGACAAGGTGTCCATGCCAACGGTACAGTGCTTTATTCTGCGCGTATAATTCCGTTCAAGGGCTCTTGGATAGAATTTGCCACAGACATTAACAATGTGATGTATGCCTACATCGACAGAAAGAAGAAGTTACCGGTAACAACTTTGCTCAGGGCCATTGGCTTTGAGACGGATAAGGATATCCTTCAGATTTTCGACCTTGCAGAAGAAATCAAGGTTAACAAGAAGAATATGAAGGAGGCCATAGGCCGCAGGCTGGCAGCAAGGGTATTAAAGAGCTGGAATGAAGACTTTGTTGACGAGGATACAGGTGAGGTGGTTTCAATAGAGCGCAATGAGGTCATCATGGAGCGTGAGACTGAAATCACAAAGGACAATATCGACGACATCATTGACAGCGGCGCTTCTACCATCTTGCTGCACAAGGACGCTGATGCGGCAAGCAAGTATTCGATAATATTCAATACTTTGCAGAAAGACCCAAGCAACTCCGAAAAGGAGGCAGTGCTTTATATATATCGCCAGTTGCGCAATGCCGACCCGGCAGACGACGCAAGTGCAAGGGAGGTCATACAAAACCTGTTTTTCTCAGACAAGCGTTACGACCTCGGCACTGTTGGCCGTTACCGTATAAATAAGAAGCTTGGCCTGGATACAGACATGGACGTGCGTATCCTCACCAAGGAAGACATAATCGAAATCATTAAGTATCTTATACAGCTGGTTAATTCAAATGCCACTGTGGATGATATCGACCACTTGAGCAACCGCCGCGTGCGTACTGTCGGCGAACAGCTCAGCAACCAGTTCTCAATAGGTTTGGCACGTATGAGCCGTACCATCCGCGAGCGTATGAATGTACGTGACAATGAGGTATTTACTCCGACCGATTTGATTAACGCCAAGACTATTTCAAGCGTCATCAACTCGTTCTTCGGAACCAACCCGTTGTCGCAGTTTATGGACCAGACCAACCCGCTTGCTGAAGTTACGCACAAGCGCCGTTTGTCTGCCCTTGGCCCTGGTGGCTTGTCGCGCGAGCGTGCAGGTTTCGAGGTGCGTGACGTACACTATACTCACTATGGCCGTCTCTGCCCGATTGAAAGTCCTGAAGGTCCGAACATCGGACTTATCTCGTCTCTTTGCGTCTATGCAAAGATTAACGACCTTGGTTTCATCGAAACTCCTTACCGCAAGGTGAAGGATGGTGTCGTTGATTTGGACAACGAAAATATCGTATATCTCACGGCCGAGGAGGAAGAAGACCATATTATAGGACAGGGCAATGCTCCGCTTAATGATGACGGTACGTTCATCCGTGACGTTGTGAAGTGCCGTCAGGATGCTGACTTCCCAGTTGTTCCACCGTCGGAAGTAGACCTTATGGATGTGTCTCCGCAGCAGATTGCTTCAATCGCCGCCGGCTTGATTCCGTTCTTGGAGCATGACGACGCGCACCGCGCATTGATGGGCAGCAATATGATGCGCCAGGCCGTTCCTTTGCTTCACAATGAGGCTCCTATCGTAGGAACTGGTATAGAGCGTCAGGTCTGTGTTGACTCGCGTACGATGATTACTGCCGAGGGCGATGGTGTTATTGAGTACGTTGACGCTACAACCATACGAATACTTTATGACCGTACGGAGGAAGAAGAGTTTGTAAGCTTTGAGCCTGCGCTCAAGGAATACCGAATACCGAAGTTCCGCCGTACCAACCAGAATATGACAATCGACCTTCGTCCAATCTGCGACAAGGGACAGAGGGTCAAGAAAGGCGATATCTTGACAGAAGGATATGCTACAGAGAACGGTGAACTTGCTCTCGGACGCAACCTTCTTGTGGCTTATATGCCTTGGAAAGGCTACAATTACGAGGACGCTATCGTGCTCAACGAGCGTGTTGTGCGTGAAGACATCCTTACTTCTGTGCATGTTGACGAGTATTCACTCGATGTGCGTGAGACCAAGCGAGGCATGGAGGAGTTTACGAGTGACATCCCGAATGTCAGCGAAGAAGCGACTAAAGACCTTGATGACAACGGTATCATCCGTGTCGGTGCACGCGTAGAGCCGGGTGACATTCTCATTGGTAAGATTTCACCCAAGGGAGAGAGCGACCCGTCGCCGGAGGAAAAGTTGCTCCGTGCAATCTTCGGCGACAAGGCCGGCGATGTTAAAGATTCTTCGTTGAAGGCAAATCCGTCACTTACAGGTGTCGTCATCGACAAAAAACTGTTCTCGCGCGCAGTCAAGACCCGTGCTTCAAAGCAGCAGGACAAGGTTGTGCTTGCCAAGATAGACGAGGAATATGCAGCCAAAATTGACGACTTGAAGGATATTCTCGTAGACAAGCTTCTTACGCTTACTGATGGTAAGTCGTCTATGGGCATCAAGGACTATACCGGTGCAGAGATAATAACCAAGGGCAGCAAGTTCACTATGGCGCAGCTCAAGAACCTTGAGTATGACGGCATACAGTCGAATAATTGGACCGAGGATGAGCACACTAACGAGCTAATCCAGAAGCTCATAATGAACTTCATCAAGAAGTACAAACTTCTCGATGCAGAGTTGAAACGCCGCAAGTTTGCCATAACTATCGGCGACGAGCTGCCTTCCGGCATTCTGCAGATGGCAAAGGTTTATGTTGCCAAGAAACGCAAGATTGGCGTTGGCGACAAGCTCGCAGGCCGTCACGGTAACAAGGGTATCGTTTCCAAGGTTGTACGCCAGGAAGACATGCCGTTCCTTGAGGACGGACGTCCCGTTGACCTTGTGCTCAATCCGCTGGGTGTGCCTTCGCGTATGAACCTCGGACAGATTTTCGAGGCCATTCTTGGTGCCGCTGGCAAGCGTCTCGGCGTCAAGTTCGCTACACCTATTTTCGATGGAGCCAAGCTTGACGACCTTCAGGAATGGACCGATAAGGCAGGTCTGCCGCGTTTGTGCTCGACCCATCTTTATGATGGTGAGACCGGTGAGCAGTTTGACCAGCCAGCAACAGTCGGTATAACATACTTCCTCAAGCTCGGGCACATGGTTGAAGACAAGATGCACGCCCGCAGTATCGGTCCGTACTCGCTCATCACCCAGCAGCCGCTTGGCGGTAAGGCGCAGTTTGGTGGACAGCGTTTTGGAGAGATGGAGGTTTGGGCGCTTGAGGCGTTTGGTGCGAGCCATGTGCTTCAGGAAATCCTTACCATCAAGTCTGACGACGTTGTAGGCCGTTCTAAGGCTTACGAGGCAATAGTAAAGGGCGAGCCAATGCCTACGCCGGGCATCCCTGAATCGCTTAACGTGCTGCTGCATGAGCTTCGCGGACTTGGCTTGAGCATCACCCTCGACTGACAACTGAACTCTTTACATAACAAATATACATAAGACATATGGCTTTCAAGAAAGATTCTAAGATAAAGAGTAATTTTACGAAGATTACCATCAGCCTTGCGTCGCCTGAGGAAGTCCTTGAAAATTCTTATGGCGAGGTGACAAAGCCTGAGACCATAAACTACCGTACTTACAAGCCTGAGCGCGACGGCCTGTTCTGCGAGCGTATTTTTGGCCCAACCAAGGACTACGAGTGCGCCTGCGGAAAGTATAAGCGCATTAGATATAAAGGTATAGTCTGCGACCGTTGCGGCGTGGAGGTTACCGAAAAGAAAGTGCGCCGCGAGCGTACAGGACACATCGAGCTGGTTGTGCCGGTTGCACATATCTGGTATTTCCGTTCGTTGCCAAACAAGATAGGTTATCTTCTCGGACTTCCTACGAAGAAGCTCGACGCTGTAATTTACTACGAGAAGTACATCGTGGTACAGCCCGGCGTAATGGAAGGCAAGAAAGACGCCGAGGGCATGGAGGTTAACGGCTCTCATAAGATGGACTTGTTGACTGAGGACGAGTATATCGACATAATGGACAATTTGCCCGATGGCAACGAGTATCTTGACGATAGCGACCCCAACAAGTTCATTGCCAAGATGGGTGCCGAGGCAATTTATGACTTGCTTGTCAACATCGACCTTGACTCTCTGTCTTACGAGTTGCGCGACCGTGCCAACAGCGACTCTTCACAGCAACGCAAGACCGAGGCGTTGAAGCGTTTGCAGGTGGTAGAGGCGTTCCGCGCGAGCCGCAACATCAACAAGCCCGAGTGGATGATAATGAAGATTATCCCCGTTACCCCGCCCGAGCTTCGTCCGCTCGTGCCGCTTGACGGAGGACGCTTTGCTACGTCAGACCTCAACGACCTTTACCGTCGTGTCATCATACGTAACAACCGCCTGAAGAGGCTCATGGAAATCAAGGCTCCCGAAGTCATCCTGCGCAACGAGAAGCGCATGTTGCAGGAAGCCGTTGACAGCCTTTTCGACAATTCACGCAAGAGCAGTGCGGTCAAGAGCGAGTCAAACCGTCCGTTGAAGTCCCTGTCTGACTCGTTGAAAGGCAAGCAGGGACGCTTCCGCCAGAACCTTCTCGGTAAGCGTGTCGATTATTCCGCACGTTCGGTGATTGTCGTAGGCCCCGAGCTGAAGATGGGCGAGTGCGGTCTGCCTAAGCTTATGGCCGCAGAACTTTACAAGCCGTTCATCATCCGCAAGCTCATAGAGCGTGGCATTGTGAAGACCGTGAAGAGCGCCAAGAAGATAGTTGACCGCCGCGAGCCCGTTATCTGGGACATTCTCGAGAATGTGATGAAGGGACATCCCGTTCTGCTCAACCGTGCCCCGACGCTTCACCGTCTCGGTATACAGGCATTCCAGCCCAAGCTTATCGAGGGCAAGGCAATCCAGCTTCACCCGTTGGCTTGTACCGCGTTCAACGCCGACTTCGACGGCGACCAGATGGCCGTTCACCTTCCGTTGAGCAACGAGGCCGTGCTTGAGGCGCAAATCTTGATGCTCCAGAGCCACAACATCCTCAATCCTGCCAATGGCGCGCCTATCACCGTGCCGTCGCAGGATATGGTACTCGGGCTTTACTATATCACCAAAATCCGTCCGGGTGCAAAGGGTGAGGGTCTTACGTTCTATGGCCCGGAGGAGGCAATCATTGCCCACAACGAGGGCAAGTGTGACTTGCACGCCCAGGTTAAGGTTGTAGTCAAGGATGTTGACGAGAACGGCAGCTACTATAACCACATGGTCGAGACTTCGGTAGGCCGCGTAATCGTCAACGGCATCATACCCGAAGAAGTTGGCTTCGTCAATAAGATTATTTCAAAGAAGAGCCTGCGCGACATCATCGCCGACGTAATCAAGGCCGTAGGTTTCGCCCGTGCGTGCGAGTTCCTTGACGGTATCAAGAACCTTGGTTACCGCATGGCTTATCTTGCCGGACTTTCGTTCAACCTTGACGACATCATCATTCCGAAGGAGAAGGCCGAGCTGGTAGAGAAAGGTAACGAGGAAGTACGCCAGATTACCGACAACTACAACATGGGTTTCATCACCGACAACGAGCGTTACAACCAGGTCATCGACGCTTGGACGCACGTCAACAACGAGCTTGGCGACGTCCTGATGAAGGAAATGACCGAAGCCGACCAGGGTTTCAACGCCGTTTACATGATGCTCGACTCCGGTGCCCGTGGTTCTAAGGACCAGATACGCCAGTTGGCAGGTATGCGTGGACTTATGGCGAAGCCGCAGAAGGCCGGTGCCGAGGGCGCGCAGATTATCGAGAATCCTATTCTCTCCAACTTCAAGGAGGGAATGAGCGTGCTCGAATACTTTATCTCTACCCACGGTGCGCGTAAGGGTCTTGCCGATACCGCGATGAAGACCGCCGATGCGGGTTACCTCACACGTCGTCTTGTAGACGTTTCACACGATGTCATCATCACCGAAGAGGACTGCGGCACGCTGCGCGGACTTGTCTGCACGGCGTTGAAGAACGGCGACGAAATCATATCTTCGCTTTACGAGCGCATCCTCGGCCGTGTATCGGTTCATGATATAATCCATCCCAATACGGGCGAACTCATCGTTGCGGCAGGCGAAGAAATAACAGAGCCAATCGCCAAGATAATAGAGGAGAGCCCCATTGAGAGCGTCGAAATCCGTTCCGTGCTCACCTGCGAGAGCAAGAAGGGCGTCTGCATGAAGTGTTACGGACGCAACCTTGCCACCAGCCGCATGGTGCAGAAGGGCGAGGCCGTGGGTGTCATCGCCGCACAGGCCATCGGCGAGCCGGGTACGCAGCTTACGCTTCGTACGTTCCACGCCGGAGGTGTGGCTGCCAACGCAGCCGCCAACGCTTCAATCGTGGCGAAGAACGACAGCCGTATAGAGTTTGACGAGCTTCGTACCGTGCCGTTCGAGGAAGAAGGCGACAACGGTCCTGTAGCTTGCGAGATGGTTGTAAGCCGTTTGGCCGAAATACGTTTCGTTGACCCGAACACCAACATCGTGCTCTCTACGCTCAATGTGCCTTACGGCAGCACGCTTTACTTCAAGGGCGGCTCCGTAGTGAAGAAGGGCGACATGATAGCCCGTTGGGACCCGTTCAACGCCGTCATCGTGACCGAATACGCCGGTACGCTTAAGTTCCGTGATGTCATCGACGGTGTGACCTTCCACTCGGAGACCGACGACACTACGGGTCTTACCGAGAAAATCATCACCGAGTCGAAAGACAAGAGCAAGGTGCCAACCTGTGACATTCTCGATGCCAACGGCGATGTTGTCGGCACATACATCTTCCCTGTTGGCGGCCACGTAGTCGTGGAAGACGGCCAGAAGGTGAAGACAGGTACAACCCTTGTGAAAATACCGCGTACCGTCGGCAAGGCGGGCGACATCACCGGTGGTCTTCCCCGTGTCACCGAGCTGTTCGAGGCGCGCAACCCGTCTAACCCGGCTGTTGTCAGCGAAATCGACGGCGAGGTAACCATGGGCAAGGTTAAACGAGGCAACCGTGAAATCATCGTCACATCTAAGACCGGCGAGCAGCGTAAATATCTTGTGTCGCTGTCTAAGCAAATCCTTGTGCAGGAACACGACGCCGTTCGCGCCGGAACGCCTCTCTCTGACGGTGTAATCACGCCCAACGACATTCTGGCTATCAAGGGCCCGACGGCCGTTCAGGAGTATATCGTCAACGAGGTGCAGGACGTTTACCGTCTGCAAGGTGTGAAGATTAACGACAAGCACTTCGAGATTATCGTGCGCCAGATGATGCGCAAGGTGCAAATCAACGACCCGGGCGATACTACGTTCCTTGAGCAGGAAATCGTTGACAAGCTCGACTTCGCAGAGGAGAACGACCGCATCTGGGGCAAGAAGGTTGTCACCGATGCAGGCGACAGCGAGACGCTGAAGCCCGGACAAATCGTCACCGCGCGCAAACTGCGCGACGAGAACTCTACGCTGAAGCGCCGCGACCTTCGCACCGTTCAGGTGCGTGATG
Organism: uncultured Prevotella sp.; assembly: GCA_905196835.1. Classification (GTDB taxonomy): domain Bacteria; phylum Bacteroidota; class Bacteroidia; order Bacteroidales; family Bacteroidaceae; genus Prevotella; species Prevotella stercoripullorum. Next base: position 34,783 of record CAJJWN010000014.1, read on the forward strand.
CTGTGCCCGCTACGTCTACGCAGATACTCCAGGGTATCACGCGCGCCGCTCTCCAGACAAAGAGCTTCATGTCGGCCGCTTCGTTCCAGGAGACCACCAAGGTGCTCAACGAGGCTGCAATCCGCGGCAAGGTAGACTATCTCGAGGGCATGAAGGAGAACGTTATCTGCGGTCACCTTATCCCTGCCGGTACAGGCTTGCGCGAGTTCGACAAAATCATTGTCGGCTCAAAGGAAGACTATGACCGTATGCAGGCCAACCGCAAGAACGTCATCGATTACAGCGAGAAAGAGAAGGCTGAGGCTGAATAAGCAGGCTTCATGTAATAAAGAAAAGGCGATGCGGACAGTTTTTCCGCATCGCCTTTTTCATTGTGATGTGTTGGTTGAGATTTGAATTTTGTTATTCGTAGAAGCTGAAAGTTACGTCTTGTTCGTCTCCCGGCTGTATTGTTTCGCCTTCGTTAAGGCTTGTATAGCCGTTGTCCGTCCAAACGTATGTATTGGTGCTGTTGTCGTCAATGTCGATTTCCATGACTGGTAGTTGCGCGGTGGACTTGCCTAACAGGCCTGCGTAGTAGAGGTTCTGTATCTCGTCAAGGTCAACGCTGAAAATCTTGTAGTACAGCATTATGTTGTTTGAGTTGGCTTGTCCGTCGTATTCGTAGCGGCAATCGTTACCGGGGCGTCCGTCGCTTTTGTGCGTATAGCTCATTCTTATGAGGTTGCCGTCTTCCCATACAAGTGTGTACATGCGCCCCTCGCGTCCGTCGTCTATGGTGGTGACGTGTCCTTCTCCGTCGTATGTGAAGATGCTTGTGTCGTCGTGCTTTAAGCCGTAAACGCGCTCGGCAAAGCCTTGCTCGTTCAGCTCCACTTCATATTCCACCTCGTCGCCGTCCATCACCTGTACGTCGGGTAGTCCTGCGCTAGGGTTGGTGATGTAGTTGTAGCGGAAGGTTATGGTCTCGTAGCTTTTCACTATTTGCGTGAGAAACCCGTTTTCGTAGACGAAGCGGTCGCCGTTCATCTCCTTGAGCAGCTTGCCCGTGAACACGTTGGCGAGCGGCGACATGTCTTCGGGCAGGTCGGTGCCGGGCGTCTCGGTTGTGTCGTCGGTTACGAGGTAAGTCCACGACTCGTCGCGTCCGTATTCGTCTTCCCGTTTGTCATGTATCACGGCGCGGTTGCCGTCGAAGGTTATCGTGCAATAGTCGCCTGTCCAGTCGCCGTCCCATGCGTAATACAGCTGGCCCGCGCCGCGGTTCTTCCATTTCCACTCGGCTACGCCGATAGAGCCGTCGAGGTATGACACTAAGTATGTGCCCGACTTCGACCAAACCACTTCTATCGGCATGTCATAGCCATCCTCGCCCGGATTTTCAGGTGTTACGGTCATGTCGTCGGTCTTGCCTGTCTGCTTGTCGTAGTACACGTCGCGTATTTTCTCAATCCTCCATGTGCGGCAGAGTGCGTTGGTAACGTTGTCGCCGTTCATCGTGGGCTTTTTCTTTGCGTCGTACTGCGTGGTCTGTCCGTCCTGCGTTGTCACCTCGATGCTGGTTACCTCGTCGCCCGAATATCCGAGCTTAATCGTGCCGAAGCCTTCAAGGGCGAACTCGTTGCCGCCGAGGCTGGTGAACGTTCCGTAGATTACGCCGTCGTATTCAGTGGCGCGCGTCAGTCCTTTGGCCTTGCCGCTGTCGAGCAGCGACCGCCTGCTGCTTTTTGCCACGCCGTTCACCGGTGCGTTGTAGTAGTTCCCGCCGCTGCTTAGCGTCACGATGTAGTTGCCGCTTGCGCTAAGCTCTATGCTCTCGTAGGGCGAGCCGGCCGACGTGATTTCATACTTTCCGCTTACCTCTTCATACTGCGGCGTGGGCAGGTCGATGTTGCCGATGCCGCCGCCCTCGTCGTCGCCGCACGCCGTGAAGCACGTAGCCGTCAGCATCAAGGCCGCGGCCATTGCAAGTAATTTAAACTTCTTCATGCTGTCTTGTTTTTTTATTGATAAAAATGTTTGTTGGAAATATTTACACACGATGAGCCATCGCAGCCGCGCGGATGCGGTTGCGTGCGTGTATGTCGATTGCTGTAAATAACGTGCTGTCGCTGCTGCGGCAAATCCTCCTGTCTGTTGCATCGAATTGTCTCCGGCCTGCCGCGCATGTTTGCTGGCTTCGGCCTTGTGAAAATTCTGCAAGACGGGACGCAGACGTTCAAGTAAGTGTAAGGAGAAGAGCCGTCCCATTACTTTCAGCCGTGCCGCGGATTGGCTCCGGCCGAATTGCCAAGGTAATGTAATCTCCTTTCAGAAAAACTGATTTGCGCTGCAAAATTACTGCATATATTTGTATCTCGATTGTCGTTGCGCGTTAAATTTGCTTAACTGCTGTTTTGCGGACGTGAGGTGGGACGCACCGCGATAGGGGGCATCCGCTGTTTGTTTGGATTGTATAAAACATTTATTCCTGCGTTTATCTTTCTTACTTATGGCTACATCCTGATATAATCCAGGCAATGACCGTTACCGACTGCCTGGATTGCAACAGGATATGTACACGAAATGTAATGACAAATACAAAAGAAGATACAATTATCTCATCCAAACGAATTGCGGATGAACCCGAAAGGCCGTGTTTTGCACTGCGAAAGGCCGTGAATTGCACGGCAAAAGGCCGCCTTTTAGCGTGTAAAAGGCGGCCTTTTGCTAACTCGCTGGCAGTCAGCCGTTTAGCCGTACATAAAGAAAGAGCCGTCCAAACTGGTCGTTTGGACGGCTCCCGCCTGTCGTTCGGTCGGCTATTACGGCCCGCTTCGACGGCCTATTCCCGCCGTCTCCTATTCTCGCCGTATTGCCGTCTTATTTCTTGATGAATTTCTTTCCGTCGCGGATGTATATGCCCGGCGCAAGCGGCTCCTTCACCTCCATGCCTTGCAGGTTGTATATGCGGCCGTTGCCCGGCTTTTCTTCCGTTGTGATGTTTGTAATGCCTGTTGACGTTTCGGGATAAAGTTTTATTATCCATACGCATTCTGAACCGGCTATGCGGAAGTGTAGGTTTCCCGTTGTTTCTTCTGCCAGTGTGATTGAATGTGTCACAGACGTGTTCCCATTTCGTGACGGGAATACGTATTTGTCTGCCGTAAATGTCTCATTGCCGAGTTCGGATAGGTATGCGGTTTCTCCGTTTTTGCCGTTGCTATAACCTGTAATGCCGATTTTCGAAATCTTTATTCCGGCAGGAATGTTTATTGTATAGTCTTCATTACGTGCATACTTGATGCCGGAAATGCCGCAGCCTGAACCGTCGGATTTTGTCTTTGATGTTGTTATGCTGAAACCGTTGGTGAACAGCCAGTCTCCGTTTTCATCCGTATAGTCGTATGTCTGCGGTGACAGCTCGTATTCAGTAGCCACGGGGTCGTCGCCGACGTAGCGGTCGATGCCCATCACTTCGCCACCGGCCAGCTGTCCTTTGGTAATGTTTTCAACGAGGCTGTTCAGGTAGTTCTCAAGGTTTGTATATCCGTTGTCGGCTGTTTCAGCGCCGTCGTCCCGGTTGTTGGGGTCAAAGCCGTTGGACGTCTCATAGTCGTCAGGCATTCCGTCGCCGTCAGTGTCGGTGGCTACGGTTCCTTTAACGTATGTCAGTTCAGGCCACGGACTCCAGTCGGCAGGCGCGTTGTCGGGGCGGTTGTCCTCCGGGGTGTTTATCATTCCGGGGTTGTTGTCTTTGTGCTTGCCGTCATCTTCATACCCGTCACCCGTATATGTAGCCAGTCCTTTCTCCGTTTCATTGATAATGAAGTTGTCATAGTCGTCCCTTACCTTGCTGCATCCTGCGTATGACAGTACGCGGGCGTAAGCGTCGTTGGCGGAGTGGGTGGTTACGTGTACGAACTCGATAGGCTCTTCAAGCTTCATCTGCTTTTTCACTTCGTCGGTGTACGTATAGTCTACACTTGCGTCGTTTTTAGTTTGGTTGTACACACCGTAAGTCCAGTTGTCGTTTGTAACGTCGTCGTATTTCGAGTTTACGTTGCCGTCTATGAAGAACGTTCCCCATTTGTGCAGCGTCGGCTCGTAATCGGGATAATCTTGTATGTACTCGTTCGTGCGCACGCCTATCGCCGCAATGCGCCTTTGTATTGTCTCTGCGTCGCGCTTTGACGTACCGGGGCCTGGCTTGTAATAGTTGTTCACTATGTTCACGTTCATGGCTTCGCCGCCGTAGCAACCATTGCCTGCCCAGTTGTAGAACACGTTGTTGCGCATGTCGAGGCGTTCGTCAAGCTGCGTTGTGTAGCGCGGGCCGAGGCGAGGCACGCGGCTTTCGTGGTGAGCCAGCAGGTTGTGGTGGTATGTAACGCCAGAACCGCCCCAGTTGCCGCCGTATCCGTGTGCGCCTTTAGAGTGTCCCGACGCTTGGAGGCTTTGCGCCGCGATGCACCATTGTACGGTGGCGTTGCGCACGCCGTATATAGACAGGCATTCGTCAATGCTCCAGCTTACCGAGCAGTGGTCTACGATGATGTTCTCCTTGTCCATTCCTCCGAGTCCGTCCCATCCGTCGGCGTTCTTTTCTGTTACGTACTTGTTGCCGAGGCGGAAGCGCATGTATCGTATGATGACGTTGTTCGCTTGTATTTGGAACGGGTTCTCGGCGATGCAGATGCCGTCGCCCGGGGCTGTCTGCCCGGCAATTGTCACGTTGCCGTTTTGCAGTTGAAGCGGTGTTTCAAGGTGGATTGTTCCAGCAACGTCGAATACAATCGTCCTTGCTCCTGTCTCTTCACACGCTGCACGGAACGAGCCTTCGCCGTTGTCGTTGAGGTTGGTTACGTGTATTACTTTTCCGCCACGCCCGCCCGTGGTGTATCGTCCGAAGCCTTCGGCACCTGGGAAAGCAGGCGTTTTTTCAACTTGTTGAGCCATGCTCGGTGTTGATACGAGCATGGTCGGAACAAGCAGCAATGCCATTTGTAAAAATCTTCTTAGCATGTTCTTTTGTTTTTAGTTTATAGGTTAAAGCCCTTGCGCCCGGCGGCATGGCTTATGGCGGCCATGCCGGGCCGGGCGTAGGGGCTTGTCGGTGTTATTTCCTTATGGTCTTGCGCACTGTCTTGCTGCCGTCGGCCATGGTCTTTACTTCTATTACCACGCCGCGGTATTCGTTGTTGACGCGCGTTCCGTCGATGCTGTAATATGCGGTGCTTACGGCTTCGCCGTTTTCAGCCGCGCCAACCTCGTCGATGCCGGTTGCCACTTGCGCTTCGGCTGCCTCGCCGAGGCCGCCCATCTGGTTGGCCGCTCGTACCGAATACTTTGCGACTGCGTCTTCAACGGTGTATGTAGGCTCGGTGGTGAAGTCGATTACCTTGCCGTCCTTGCATACCGCCCAGCAGAGAACGTACTGGCTGTCGTCCCATGTCAGCGTACTGCCGTCAATCTTTACGTTTGTCGGGGCTGACGCCTGTTCGGTCAGTGAAGCCGGGTTCCAGTCGTCGTCACCGCCCATCACTTTCTCTATTGTGTATGAGTCGGCCTCCTCCTTGGTGAGCACGGGGTTGTTATCGTGCGTGCCGGCAAAGGTTTTCTTGCGGTTGCTTAGGTCAATGGTTGTGCCGGAGGCCGTTGTAGAGTTGTATTCGGCGAAGCGTGCCGGCCAGCCTGTGCCCATCTCGCTCCAGCCTGCTGCTGTGGGCTGTACTTCCATTTTCGTGTCTATGTAGAGTGCGATAGGCGTGCCTTCTCCCCACGGACGGCCAAGGGTATAGTTGCCGTCAACGCCGTTGGTTTCACCCTTGATTGTGCAGTCCTTGAAGATGTAGCCGTACTCCTTCGGCAATGAGGGCACTGCGAGGTAACCTCCGGCTTCGCACATTACAAGTGTTACGCCGTTGTAATATACGTCGCCCTTGCCGCAGAGGAAGTCGGTACGTCCGCGCAGCTCGCCGCCCTCGAAGTAGAAGCGTCCGTTCTGGTTGTCAGAAAGGTACGTGTCCTGGTAGCCGTAGAGGCGGACGTTCTTAAATACGTTCTTGTTTCCGCCGTCGTCAAGTGCGCAGTTGCGTCCTGTCCCGTCATCCATGCTGTTGCGGAAAGTGATGTCCTGCACGTACATGCCAGTGACATCTTTCGTAAACTCGAACGTTGCGCTGTAATCCAATCCTTCGAGAGGATTGACGTCTTCCCCTTTTTCGTTCTTTATATTGTCGGGTACGGTGTTGGCGAATGACGTGTTGTCCATGCCCTCGCCGATGATGGACACGTTGGGAGTGCTGACTATTGTCCTCGGGTCGGGGTATTGTTTGCCGTCGCTGCCCGGTACTGGCTCTGTCTCCGATGCCGGAATTACGTAGTCTCCCTGCTTTACGAAGATGTAGAAGCGTTTGCTTGTGTCCTCGCGATTGGCGGCTGCGGCTATGGCTTCGGTTATTGTGCCGTTGTCGGGCACGATGAAGTCATACAGGGCTTTGGTTACCACGGGGCGCGTCATCGTGGTGAAGTTGACCGTGATGTCGTCAGTGATGAAGTTGTCGGTGAGGTCGCTCACGGTGTTTGCCGGCAGGGTGAAGGTATACCGGGTGGAGTAGGACAGGCCCTTGTACTCGAACATCACCGTCTTGCCCGATACCTGCGGCTCAAGCTCAAGGTCGCCGAGCGTGGCCGTAGCGCCTTCCTTCACCTTAACTTTCTCGTCGAAGTTGAGCACGATGCGGCCGTTGGCCGACGCGTTGGTCGCTCCTTCCGCCGGAACGGTCGACTCCAACTTGGGCGCAACGCCGTCGTTGACGTACTCTTGAGTACCTGTAATGTAGATGTCGGCGATTGATATGCCGTCCTTTACGCTCTCTGAGCCGGTGATGGCGGACGTCTTGTCAGACTTCCAGCGTATGTAGACAGTCTTCTGGTTGTTGGCTTCTTCTGGCAGCTTGATGTCCTGCTCAAACCATGTCTTCTGTTTGTCGAGGTTGAATGTGCCGGCTTTCGTCCATGTAGTGCCGTTGAGCGAATATTCAACGTCCTGCTTCGGGTAGGCGTTGAAGTTATAGAACATCGCCGAGTGTACCGTTATGTCTTTGAACGCTTCGGCGTTGATTTGTGTCTGCCAGTAGTAGTCGCCTATTGCGTTTTCTTTCCAGTTAACGGCGGCTCCGCGCCCTTCCTGTCCGCCTTCGTCAGCTATGCTCTTGTCGAGCCAGCTGCTTTGTTCGCCGGTTTCGTTGCGCATGATGAGCACGTCGGCATCGTTGTCGGCGGCGTAGAAGTCAGCCTTGCGGCTTTCGTTGCCTGCCGTGTAGAAGTCCCAGCCCGCGATGCAGTCGAGCTTGGATGAGAATGCGGCGGTTGCATTCTTGTCTGCGTCCATGGTGACTTTGAGTTCAGGCGTTGTTTCGCCGCTGCTCCAGTTTGCGAAATCGAGTATGTAGTTGCCGGTAGCGGTGAGGGTTACTTCCTGTCCCTCCTCGTACATGTTCTTGCCGTCAACCACTGTGGGTGCAGGCGTCGGCGTAATCATGTAGTCCTTGCCGCCGCCCGTAGCGCCGTAGGTAAGTGAGTAAGTGTTGATTTTTTCGTAGTTCGCCGTTACGGTAACGTCGCCTGTAATGGCAAACTTGTATGTGTCTTCGGTAGATTTTGTCTCTTCGCCGACGCTCCAGCCTGTAAACTTGTAGCCGAAGTTGCGTGTCTGCGTAAGGGTAAGCTCGGTGTTTTCGTCGAAAACGTTGCCTACGGGTTGTACATTGACAATACCTGCGCCCTCGGGAGATACTTTTACGGTGAGGTTGCACTGTTGTACTTCTACCGCTGTGCCCTCGATATGGCCTTCGATAATGACGTTTGCGAAGCCTACGTTCTTGCCTGGGTCAAGGCTGTAGACGTTTATACGCAAGCCGCATGGCCCTTCAGAGGCCGCCGCTTCGGCTACATTGTATTCAAATTGGTGAAACTTCTCTCCTGCGGGGTCATTCCCGTTTTCGCGTGAAGGTTTTGCTCCATTTGCCAGTTCTACCGTCGAACCGTCGGCATTGACCCAGAAAATGTCGTATATGCCGCCGCCTGTGCCCCATTTTGTGCTGATGAAAGACACTTTTGTCGGTGTGAACTTAAGTCCTGTCTTTGGTGACAGCATAAACTCGATGGCGTTGTTCTCGGTAGCCCCTTTGTCTTTGCCGGCGGATTGGATTTTTGTCTGTGGCAGGGCTCCGTCTTCTTTTGGAGTCTCCGTTCCGTTGTATGTGAAGTTGCTGCCCAGCGTCACATAGTTGCTCTTGAACCATCCGTCGCCCTCTGTCGGCGTGATAGTTGCCGTCTGTCCTTCTGTTCCGAGGTCGAACGGCCAAGTTGCCGTCACGTCAGAGTTGACCGTTTGTGCGCTAATTGGCATGGGCGAAATTACCCCCCCCCAACAGGGCAATTAGCACGCAAACGAATACGTGTAAATGTTTGTTTACCATAGATTTGTTGTTTTGATTAGTAATATAAATAATGTATAAAGTCTTCTTCTTGAGCCAGTCTCGCCTGCTTCGCGCGGCCTGTTGCGGCCGGATGAATGTAGGTAAAGTAGTTTGTATTCGGTCGGCAAATATACGTATAATATCTGAAACGCAAGCGGTTTTGTAAAAAAATATTGTCATTTCCGCCGCTTTTTGCGGCGTTTTGTCCGTTTGTGTGGTGCGTGGTGCTCGGTGAAAGGCCGTATTTCGCATTGCAAAAGGCCGCAAATCGCAGGCTAAAAGGCCGTGTTTTGCACGGTAAAAGACGGCCTTTTGCAACGCGCTGGCTGACAGGCGGTTATGCGGCTTGTTGCCGATGGCCTGACGAACGGGCGTTTACGCTTGTTTTTGTTGCCATTATTTTGTACCTTTGCGCCATGCAACCAATCAGTGTTTAACGGTATGGACGACATTTACAAGTATCTTTTGGACTTTTTGAAATACACCGCCGGGGTGTCCGACGACATCATGGGCTGGGTCTATCCGCTTACGGCGGCGTTCGCCGTGGCGTTGTTGTCGATGGTGTGTACGGCGGCTTTCCGCTTCGGGGTGATGCCCGCCGTGCAGAAGGTCACGGCGAGGACTAAGGCTACATGGGACGACTATCTGTTCAACCGCCGCGTCATGCGTGCCTTCCGCCGCATCATTCCGCCCGTGGTGTGGTATGTATGCCTGCCTCTTGTGCTGCCCCACCATCCGTGGATGCTGTCGGTGCTGCTTAAGGTGTGCAACGTTTACCTGGTGGTTGTGTCCCTGCTGTTCGTAAGCGCGTTCATTCATTCGCTCTATGAGATATCCGAATCGCACCAGAAGCTGCGCAACCGTCCGCTGAAAGGCGTCTACCAGATGTTCAACCTGCTGGCATTTGTCGTCGGGTGCATCCTCATAGTGAGCATAGTCATCGACAAGAGCGCCACCGCCGTGCTGGCAGGCTTGGGCGCGTCGGCCGCCGTGCTGATGCTCATCTTCAAGGACTCAATACTCGGCCTGGTGGCGGGCGTGCAGCTCTCGGCCAACGACATGCTGCGCCCGGGCGACTGGATAACCATGCAGAAGTACGGGGCCAACGGCTATGTGCTCGAGGTGTCGCTGACAACGGTCAAGGTGCAGAACTTCGACAAGACCATAACCACCATACCGCCTTACGCCCTCGTGAGCGACTCTTTCCAGAACTGGCGCGGTATGCGCGAGTCGGGCGGACGGCGGCTGAAGCTGTCGGTCAACGTCGATGCCAACACCGTGCACTTCTGTTCGGCCGACGAGCTGGATGAATTTGTCAGGAAAGGCTACATTCCGGCGGAACGTTATGCCGACACCGGCTTCCCCGTCGCCAACACGCAGGTGTTCCGCGACTTCATGTATGACTTCATGGAGCACCATCCCGACGTGCAAAGCGACATGATGATAATGGTGCGTATGCTTCAGCCTGCGCCCGAGGGGCTTCCGCTCGAGCTGTATTGCTTCTGCCGCTTTGTAGACTGGACGCCGTTCGAACGCTTCCAAAGCTCCGTGCTCGACTATGCCGTCGTAATGGCGCAGGAGTTCGGCCTGCGCATCTTCCAGCGTCCGGCAGGGCGAGATTTTAAAGGGTGAGAAGGTGAGAGATTGAGAAGTTGGGAAAAGAAAGATGAATAAAAAAAGTCCAAGGAGACTGCTCCTTGGACTTTCTTTTTTATTTAAGGCTTACCTTTACGGTCTTCAACGCCTTGCTGTCTGACGTGCCGCCGTACATTATTTCGTATTCTCCGCTTACGGGGCGGACGGTGTTCGACTGCGTGTCGTACCACTCAAACGACTTGCCGTCGAGCTTGAACTCAACGTTCTTCGTCTCGCCCTTCTTCAGCGTTACGCGGCGGAATGCGCGCAGCGTCTTCACTGGCCCTTCCTTGTCTGACGGACGGCGCAGGTACACCTGCACCACTTCGTCGCCGTCTCTCGTGCCCGTATTGGTGACGGGAACGGTCAGCGTGCAGCCCTCGTCGGTGTCGAATTCGGTGGCGGATACCGCCGCGTCGCCGTAAGCGAACGTGGTGTAGCTAAGTCCGTAGCCGAAGGGGAAGAGAGGCTCGTCCGTCATGTAGCGGTATGTGCGTCCCTTCATGGAGTAGTCCTCGAAGCCGGGCAGCTGCTTGGTGCTCTTGTAGAACGTTATTGGCAGTCGGCCCGCAGGGTTGTATTCGCCGAAGAGCACCGACGCGATGGCATCGCCACCGGCCTGTCCCGGGTACCATGCCTGCACTATCGCGTCGCACATGGCGGCCTCGCGGGTCAGTGCTATGGCCGAGCCGGAGAAGTTGACAAACACTATTTTCTTGCCCGTCTTCTTGAGTTCGGCCAGCAGTCGTGTCTGCACTTCGGGCAGTTCTATCCACTCGCGGTCGCCTCCGCGGAAGCCGGGCACGGTTATCGGCATCTCCTCGCCCTCGAGTCCGGGCGTTATTCCGCCTGCGAAGATGATTACGTCGGCGTCTTTCACCTTGTTGACACTTTGCTGTATGTCGAGCGGCACCTCGCGTCCGAAGTCGAAGTTAAGCGTGGCGCAGTCGCCTTCGCTCGCCTTGAAGTCCACCTTTATGTCGTAAGTCTTGCCTGCTTCCACCTTCATCGCGTAAGCCCTGTTGTTCTTCGTGTTAAGCGCTTCGGCCACTTCCTTGCCGTTGATGTGCAGGTGAGCCTTGCCCTGTGTCTGGAAACTGAACACCACTTCCTCGCTCTTCTTGGGGCTGAACGTTGTTTCGTATTCGGCGTAGAAGCCTCCCAGCTGCACGCCCGGGGCGAATACGATGGCTCCGGCGGTGGTGAAGCGGAACGGGTCAGACACGTGTGTAACCACGTCGGGCTTGCCTTCCGGCTCGAGCGAGTTCCAATATGATGCCTTGAAGCCGCGCTTGCCGTCAGCCTGGCAGTCGGCGAAGAGGCTTTGCAGGCCTACAGACGACGTGTAGTCGCATCCGTACTCGTATATCAGCTTGTCCTCCGGCACCCTGCTCTGCAAGCCCTGCAACAGGGTGATTGTGTGCGACGGGAAGCCGTTGTAGTTGCCCCACTGCATCACGCTGTCGTTGGCGTTGGGGCCGATTACGGCTATTTTCAGCCCCGTCTTGGGCAGAGGCAACAGTCCGCCGTTGTTTTGCAGCAGCACGATGCTCTGCTGGGCCATGCGCAGTGCGAGGTCGCGGTGCTCCTTGCTGTCAACCACGCTGTACGGGATGTTGCGCCATGGCACGTCCTCGTCGAACTCGCCAAGCTCTATGCGCGCCTTCATCAGTCGGGTGACGGCGGTGTCGAGGCGGCTCTCGCTGATGAGTTTGGCGTTGACGGCATCGACGAGCGACTGGTAAGTCTGGCCGCATTCAAGGTCGGTTCCGCTTGCCACGGCCTTGGCCGAAGCGTGCGCCGAGTCAGGCTCGGTGTTGTGCGCGCCCTTCGTGTAGAAGTCGGTTATCGCCCAGCAGTCGGACACCACGATGCCCTTGTAGCCCCATTCGTCGCGCAGTATTTGCTGGAGCAGGCGGTTGCTGCCACAGCACGGCTCGCCCTCGTAGCGGTTGTAGGCGCACATCACCTCCTTTACGCCTGCCTCCTGCACTGCGGTTTTGAACGCCGGAAGGTACGTTTCCCACAAGTCGCGCGGGTCAATGTTCTCGGCGTTGAACACGTGGCGGTTCCATTCCGGCCCCGAGTGTACGGCGTAATGCTTGGCGCAGGCGTGCAGCTTGTTGTACTTCTCGTCCTTGGGGCCTTGCAGGCCGCCCACCACGCTCACGCCCATGCGCGCCGTGAGGTAGGGGTCTTCGCCGTAGGTCTCCTGTCCGCGTCCCCACCGCGGGTCGCGGAATATGTTGATGTTGGGTGTCCAGAAGGTCAGTCCCTGGTATATTTTCGGGTCGCCTTTCTTTATTATCTCGTTGTTCTTCGCCCTCGCCTCGTCACTCACGGCGGTGAAAACGTCCTGCACGAGGGCGTCGTTCCACGACGCGGCCATGCCTATGCACTGCGGAAACACCGTAGCCAGACCGGCGCGCCCCACGCCGTGCAGGGCCTCGCTCCACCAGTTGTAACCCTTGATGCCGAGCCTGTCGATGGGCGGCGAGTCATATTGCATGAGCGATACTTTCTCTTCCAGCGTAAGCCTGCTTACCAGGTCGGCCGCCCGTTCGTCGGCAGAGAGGTCGGGGTCTTGGTACGGCATGTTGCTGCCGCACGACAGGGCGAGCATGGCGCAGCCTGAAATCATGAATTTGTTGAGTAAGTTTTTCATTGCTTTAGATTTTACCTTGAATAAATAAACAATGTGCAAATATAGCAATTTAATTTTACATTTCGGTGCAATCGGCCGCGTTTGATATTTTTTATCAGCCCTTCTGCCGCGCCCTTGGCCGCGCTTTTCGGCGGCAAACGTTAACGCATTGGTACACAGCATGTTACCGGCTGTATTCCAAAAGACCGTCTTTCGCCTTGCAAAAGGCCGCCTTTTACACTGCGAAAGACGGTCTTTCGCACTCCGTTTTGCCGTCTTTTGGAAAAGTGTCTGTGGCCGGGCATGGCCTGAAAACGTAATATTGTTCCTAAAACAGGTAATCAGTTTACACGTTTTTAGCCGCTAATCAGTACCTTTGCAGAGGAAAAATGAAACCAATGTAACGTTATATTTAAAGGAAAGAAGAAATGAAGGTATTACTGATTAACGGAAGTCCGCGCGGCGAGGGCAACACGTACATAGCCCTGTCAGAGGTGGCGAAGACGCTCGAAGCGGAAGGCGTAGAGGCTGAAATAGTGTCAATCGGAACGAAGGCGGTGCAGGGCTGCATAGCCTGCGGCAAGTGTGCGGAGCTTGGCCGGTGCGTGTTTAATGACACATTATATAATAATGTGCGTGAAAAACTGGAGACGGCCGATGCCATTGTGGTGGGTTCGCCCGTGTATTACGCCGGCCCCAACGGCTCGCTCTGCGCCCTGCTCGACAGGCTCTTCTATTCGGCTGCGCCGCTGCTGCGCTACAAGCCTGCGGCCTCTGTCGCCGTGTGCCGCCGCGGAGGGGCGAGCGCGACATTCGACAGGCTTAACAAGTATTTCATGATGAGCTGTATGCCCGTGGTAAGCTCGCAGTATTGGAACAGCGTGCACGGGCACGCCAAGGGCGAGGCGGAGCAAGACGCCGAGGGCCTTCAGACCATGCGCACGCTGGGCAGGAACATGGCCTGGGTGCTGAAGAGCCTGAAGAACGGCGGCCAGCCGATGCCGGAGAGGGAAGAGCCGGTAAAGACCAGTTTCATAAGGTAAATGCTTTAGTTTTGTTCATCCGCAGTTCAAGTGTGTAGGATTATTGTGTGTTCTTTGGCCGTTGTGGTTGTATTTTCATGTACACATCCTACTTCAAACAGGCGGTCGGTAACCGTCATTCCGCGCTCCGACCGCCAGGATTGCAGTAAGATGCAAACGTTTAATTCTCTTATTTGCCATACACCTGAACTGTGGATGAACCTCTTTTGCATGACGCGCCGCCGTTAACTTTTTTAAACTTGAAATAATCTTGCAAATGTATTGGTATCACGCTGTCTTTCGCTATATTTGCAAAAGATAAGCGGCATAAGGGATGTAGCAGGCAGGTTGGCCGTCGTCCCGTATGCTCTGTCTTTTTAGTTACAAACCAAAACGCCCGACGCTATGAAATACAAACTATTGGTTCTCGACGTAGACGGGACACTGCTTAACAACGAGATGGAGATAAGCAAGCGCACGCTTGCGGCCTTGCTTAAAGTGCAACACATGGGAATACGCATCGTGCTGGCCTCGGGCAGGCCCACGTCGGGGCTTATGCCGTTGGCAAAGGCTCTCGAACTGGGCAATTTCGGCGGTTTCATACTGGCTTACAACGGCTGCCAGGTAATCAAGGCGGGCACGGGCGAGGTGATGTTCGAGCGCCGCATCAATCCCGAACAAATACCATACCTTGAGAAAAAGTCGCGCAAGAACGGCTTTTCCATATTCACCTATCACGACGAATACATCCTTACGGACAACGCCGACGACATACACATACGCCGCGAGGCATGGCTCAACCACCTGAAAATAATGGAAGAGCCGGAATTTTCAATCGCAATAGACTTTGCTCCGTGCAAGTGCGTGCTGGTAAGCGACGACTACGAGGCCCTGCGCGGACTGGAAAACCACTGGAAGCGGCGGCTGGCTGGCGTGCTCGACGTGTTCCCCTCCGAGCCGTATTTCCTCGAGGTCGTTCCCTTCGGCGTTGACAAGGCCAACACCTTGGCCGTGCTCATGGAGCAGCTTGGCGTGAAGCGCGAGGAGGTAATAGCCATCGGCGACGGCGTGGCCGACGTTACGATGCTACAGTTGGCAGGCAAGAGCGTTGCCATGGGGCACGCGCAAGACTCCGTCAAGGTCTGCGCCGACTACGTGACAGGCTCCAACGAGGAGGACGGCGTGGCCCAGGCCGTAGAGAAACTTATCCTCTCGGAAGTCCATGCGTCTGAAATTCCGCTCGACTTGCTCAATGCCCAGGCCAAGCACGCACTGATGGGCAACCTCGGCATACAGTACACCTACGCCTCGCCCGACCGCATAGAGGCCACCATGCCCGTTGACGAGCGCACGCGCCAGCCCTTCGGCATACTGCACGGAGGCGCGACGCTGGCCTTGGCCGAGACCGTGGCGGGTCTCGGCTCGATGATAACCTGCCAGCCCGACGAAATCGTTGTGGGTATGCAGGTTAGCGGCAACCACGTCTCCTCGGCGCACGAGGGCGACACGGTGCGCGCCGTAGGCACCATTGTACACCGCGGCCGCTCGTCCCACGTGTGGAATGTCGATGTGTTCACCTCCACCAACAAGCTCGTGTCGAGCATCCGCGTGGTGAACAGCATAATGAAGAAGAGGTGAGGCTTTTTGTCGGTATTTTGTGTAAATAAATGTTTTCCTGCTGTTTTCTCATGAAAAATTTGTAAGTTTGCAGCTCATAAATTGTGGATTTACAGAAAGGAAACATTAAATGGGAAAAATCATACTTACGGGCGACCGGCCTACGGGACGCCTGCACTTGGGACACTACGTAGGCTCGTTGCGCCGCCGCGTGGAGCTTCAGAACGAGGGCGACTTCGACAGGATGTTCGTGTTCATAGCCGACGTACAGGCGTTGACCGACAACGCCGATAACCCAGAGAAGGTGCGCCAGAATATAATAGAGGTGGCTCTCGACTATCTTTCGGCAGGGCTTGACCCGCAGAAGGTGACGCTCTTCGTGCAGTCGATGCTCCCCGAGCTGGCTGAATTGACCGTATATTACATGAACTTGGTGACCGTGTCGCGCCTTCAGCGCAACCCAACGGTGAAGACCGAAATACAGATGCGCAACTTTGAGACGAGCATCCCCGTGGGCTTCTTCACCTACCCGATAAGCCAGGCGGCCGACATAACGGCTTTCAAGGCCACCACCGTGCCGGCCGGCGAGGACCAGGAGCCGATGCTCGAGCAGACGCGCGAAATAGTGAAACGCTTTAACTACATATACGGCGACGTGCTGGTAGAGCCGCAAATCATGTTGCCCACCAACTCGGTGTGCTGCCGTCTGCCGGGAACTGACGGCAAGGCGAAGATGAGCAAGAGCCTCGGCAACTGCATCTACTTGTCTGACCCGGCGAAGGAGATGGAGCAGAAGGTGAAGAGCATGTACACCGACCCAGGCCACCTGCGCGTGGAAGACCCGGGAAAGGTGGAAGGCAACACCGTGTTTACATACCTCGACGCGTTCAGTACGGCGGACGACTTCGCCGACTTCTGGCCGGAATACAAGAATATCGACGAGCTGAAAGACCACTACCGCCGCGGCGGACTGGGCGACATGAAGTGCAAGAAGTTCCTCGTCAAGGTGCTCAACCGCCAGCTTGAGCCTATCCGTCAGCGTCGTCACGAGTTCGAGCAGGACATCCCCGAGGTGTACAACATCCTGAAAAAAGGCTCTGAAGCGGCTCGCGAGGTGGCGGCGCAGACACTGCACGAGGTGCGCGAGGCGATGAAAATAAACTACTTTGACGACATGGAGCTGATACGCCAGCAGGCGGAAATGTACAGGAACAAATAATAAATGAACAATGAATAATGAAAAATGAATGATGAATAATGGAATGTGTGGATTGCAATGGCTGAATAGGTGTAAGGCGTAGCCTGATTATTCATTATTCATTTCGCAAGATTGCACCTTATTTATATATATAGACAAATGGAAAACAATAACAACAAGCAGGGGCAGTTCCAAATAGAGCTGCCTCAAGACGTGGCACAAGGCGAATATGCCAACTTCGCGATAATAACCCATTCAAGTTCAGACTTCGTGCTCGACTTCGCACGCATACTGCCCGGAGTGCCCAAAGCGATGGTCAAGTCGCGCGTAATCCTTGCTCCGGAGCACGCCAAGAGGCTGCTTATGGCTCTGAAAGACAATATCGTAAGATATGAAAATGCTTTCGGGCAAATCAAGATGCCGCAGCAGGAAAAAGGTACAATCGCACCTTTCAATATCAACAAAGGCGAGGCGTAAAGAGTTAATTTATTTTAATAAAGCCTATATTGCTTGAATTTTCGGGCGGTATAGGCTTTTGTTGTTCTTTATAATTAGGTAGTTTGGATATTTATTCGTACCTTTGCAGCCCAAATATGGCTTGTGTCCGAGCCATGCTTAGTCGTGACAATAACAAAAAATAAATATATAACTAAAAATTAACAACAATGCCTACAATTCAACAATTGGTAAGAAAAGGTAGAAAGGCGCTTGTTGACAAGAGCAAATCGCCTGCGCTGGACTCATGTCCGCAGCGTCGTGGCGTATGTGTTCGTGTGTACACAACAACCCCGAAGAAACCTAATTCGGCAATGCGTAAGGTTGCCCGTGTTCGTTTGACAAACCAGAAGGAAGTGAACTCCTACATACCGGGAGAGGGACACAATCTTCAGGAGCACTCTATCGTACTTGTGCGCGGCGGCCGTGTGAAGGACCTGCCCGGTGTACGTTATCACATCGTTCGTGGTACTCTTGATACCGCAGGTGTTGCAAACCGTACACAGCGTCGTTCAAAGTATGGTGCAAAGCGTCCCAAGGCTAAGAAGTGATAACGCCTTTGCTGACGGTAAATAAGGACACAACAGACATTTTTATCAACGTTTTGCTGGAGATTTGTTATAAAGGTTGAGTAAGTGTTTCCGGAGGGAAAGCTGAAGAACAAGTGAACAGCCCCATGCAGAATTATTTTCAAACAAAGAAATGAGAAAAGCAAAACCAAAGAAGCGCGTGATCCTGCCGGATCCCGTGTACAACGACCAGAAGGTCTCGAAGTTCGTTAATCATTTGATGTATGACGGAAAGAAGAATACATCTTATGAGATTTTCTACAAAGCATTGGACACCGTAAAGGAGAAGATGGCCAACGAGGAGAAGTCGGCTCTTGACATATGGAAGACCGCCCTCGACAACATTACTCCGCAGGTTGAGGTGAAGAGCCGCCGTATTGGTGGTGCTACGTTCCAGGTTCCTACGGAAATTCGTCCGGACCGCAAGGAGAGCATCTCGATGAAGAACATGATTAACTTCGCACGCAAGCGTGGCGGCAAGACCATGGCTGACAAGCTCGCTGCTGAAATCATGGACGCTTACAACAACCAGGGCGGCGCCTTCAAGCGCAAGGAGGACATGCACCGTATGGCCGAGGCTAACCGTGCATTCGCACACTTCAGGTTTTAAAACATAGTTAGGTAAAAAGAAACATGGCAAAGCAAGACTTACATTTGACTCGCAACATCGGCATCATGGCCCACATCGATGCCGGTAAGACAACGACTTCTGAGCGTATCCTTTACTATACGGGTAAGACTCACAAAATCGGCGAGGTTCATGACGGTGCTGCTACAATGGACTGGATGGCACAGGAACAGGAGCGTGGTATAACCATCACCTCTGCTGCCACCACATGTTATTGGCATTATGACAACAAGCAGTTCAAGATAAACTTGATTGACACTCCGGGACACGTAGACTTCACCGCCGAGGTGGAGCGCTCTTTGCGCGTGCTTGACGGTGCCGTTGCTACATATTGCGCCGTAGGCGGCGTTCAGCCCCAGTCGGAGACTGTATGGCGTCAGGCAGACAAGTACAACGTTCCGCGTCTTGGATATGTGAACAAGATGGACCGTTCTGGTGCAGACTATTTCGATGTTCTCCGCCAGATGAAGGAGGTTCTCGGCGCAAATCCTGTGTCATTGGTTATCCCTATCGGCAGCGAGGAAACCTTTAAGGGACTTGTTGACCTGATTAAGATGAAAGCCATTTTCTGGCACGACGAGACTCAGGGCGCAGAGTTCGAAATAGACGACATCCCCGCAGACCTCAAGGACGAGGCCGAGGAGTGGAGGGGCAAGCTGCTTGAGAGCGCAGCCGAGTTCGACGAGGCTCTTATGGAGAAGTATTTTGACGACCCCAATACGATTACTGAAGAGGAAATCATCGCTGCAATCCGCAAGGGTACGTTGGCAATGCAGTGCACTCCTATGCTCTGCGGTTCTTCTTTCAAGAACAAGGGCGTACAGACTTTGCTCGACTATATTTGCGCATTCCTTCCGTCGCCGCTCGACACTCCGAATATTGTTGGTACAAACCCGACGACCGGCGAGGAGGAAGACCGTAAGCCGTCTGAGAACGAGCCTACTTCTGCACTCGCGTTCAAGATTGCCACTGACCCGTATGTTGGCCGTCTTGTGTTCTTCCGCGTTTATTCAGGAAAAGTTGAGGCCGGCTCGTATGTTTACAACACCCGCTCTGGCAAGAAGGAGCGCGTAAGCCGCTTGTTCCAGATGAACTCAAACAAGCAGGTTCCGATGGAAGTAATCGATGCCGGAGACATAGGTGCAGGTGTTGGTTTCAAGGATATCCGTACAGGAGACACTTTGTGCGACGAGGCTCATCCTATCGTGCTTGAGTCAATCACCTTCCCTGACCCTGTCATCGGTATTGCCGTTGAGCCTAAGAGCCAGGCAGACGTAGACAAGCTGGGTATCGGTCTTGCAAAACTTGCAGAGGAGGACCCGACATTCACCGTACATACTGACGAGCAGAGCGGCCAGACCGTTATCTCTGGTATGGGTGAGCTTCACCTCGACATCATCCTTGACCGTCTGAAGAGAGAGTTCAAGGTTGAGTGCAACCAAGGCAAGCCGCAGGTTAACTACAAGGAGGCAATTACCAAGACTGTCAACCTTCGTGAGGTTTACAAGAAGCAGAGCGGTGGCCGTGGTAAGTTTGCCGATATCATTGTCAACGTTGGTCCTATCGACGAGGATTACAAGGAAGGCGGATTGCAGTTCATTAACGAAGTCAAGGGCGGTAACATTCCTAAGGAGTTCATTCCTTCTGTACAGAAGGGCTTTGAGACTGCTATGAAGAGCGGTGTGCTCGGCGGTTATCCTATGGATAGCCTGAAGGTTACCCTGCTTGACGGTTCGTTCCACCCGGTAGACTCAGACCAGTTGTCGTTCGAAATAGCAGCTCTCAACGCTTATAAGAGTGCTTGCGTGAAGGCAGGACCTGTGCTGATGGAGCCTATCATGAAGCTTGAGGTTGTTACTCCCGAGGAAAACATGGGTGACGTAATCGGCGACTTGAACAAGCGTCGCGGTCAGGTAGAAGGTATGGATGAGACACGTAGTGGTGCGCGTATCATCAGGGCTATGGTGCCGCTGGCTGAAATGTTTGGTTATGTTACCGCGCTTCGTACAATCACTTCTGGACGTGCGACAAGCTCTATGGAATATGACCATCACGCTCCGCTTTCAAGCTCTATCGCAAAGACCGTCCTTGAGGAAATCAAAGGCCGTGTAGACTTGGTATAACAAAATGATAAAGAGAGTGAGGCGTTACGTTAGCGAATGACTCTTAACGGGCGTACCTCCTCTCTTAAAAACTTTAATTTAAAAATTAAGATAAGATGAGTCAGAAAATCAGAATCAAGCTGAAGTCTTACGACCACAAGTTGGTTGACAAGTCAGCAGAGAAAATCGTTAAAGCCGTGAAGGCTACAGGCGCAATCGTAAGCGGTCCTATCCCACTGCCTACACACAAGCGCATTTTCACTGTAAACCGCAGTACGTTTGTGAACAAGAAGGCGCGCGAGCAGTTCCAGCTCAGCGATTACAAGCGTCTTATCGACATCTACAGTTCAACGGCTAAGACTGTTGACGCGCTCATGAAACTTGAGTTGCCGAGTGGTGTTGAGGTAGAGATTAAAGTATAGTATAACTTTTTAATATTAATTGAAATGCCAGGATTAATTGGAAGAAAAATCGGAATGACATCCGTTTTCAGTGCCGACGGCAAGAATGTGCCGTGCACTGTTATCGAAGCTGGTCCTTGTGTTGTTACCCAAGTGAAGACTGTCGAGAAAGACGGCTACAAGGCTGTTCAGCTTGGCTTCGGTGAAGCTAAGGAGAAGAACACTACAAAGCCTATGCAGGGAGTCTTCAAGAAGGCTGGTACGACACCGAAGAGACACTTGGCCGAGTTCAAGTTTGATGAGGAGTACAACCTTGGTGACACTATCACCGTTGACATCTTCAACGATACTACTTTTGTAGACGTTGTTGGTACGTCAAAAGGAAAAGGTTTCCAGGGTGTAATGAAGCGTCATGGCTTCGGTGGTGTAGGTCAGAGTACCCACGGTCAGGACGACCGCGCCCGTAAGCCGGGTTCTATCGGCGCATGTTCTTATCCTGCAAAGGTGTTCAAGGGAATGCGCATGGCCGGACAGATGGGTGGCGACAGGGTCACAACCCAGAATCTCAAAGTGTTAAAAGTAATACCGGAGCATAACCTCATCCTTGTGAAAGGTAGTGTTGCTGGTTGCAAAGGTTCAACCGTTTTAATTGAGAAATAATGGAAATTAACGTATTAAATATCAAAGGTGAGGACACTGGGAGAAAGGTTACGTTAAACGAATCTGTCTTCGGCATTGAACCCAACGACCACGTTATTTATCTTGACGTTAAGCGTTACATGGCTGCACAGCGCCAAGGTACGGCTAAGGCTAAGGAAAGAAGCGAGCACGCTGGTTCAACTCGTAAGCTCGGACGCCAGAAGGGCGGTGGCGGTGCTCGCCGTGGTGACATCAATTCGCCGTTGCTCAGAGGTGGTGGCCGCGTATTTGGTCCTAAGCCCCGTGATTATAGCATAAAGATAAATCACAAGACCACGCTTCTTGCACGTAAGAGTGCTTTGTCATACAAGGCAAAAGAGAATGCCATTATAATAGTTGAAGATTTCAATCTTGACGCTCCAAAGACAAAAGATTTTGTAAATATTACTAAAAATCTTAAAGTTGACGGTAAGAAGCTGCTGTTCCTTTTGCCGGATGCAAATAAAAATGTATATTTGTCGGCTCGTAATTTGCAGCGCGCCGATGTTATGGCTGCGTCGACGCTTAATACCTATAAGGTATTGGATGCCGACGTACTTGTCATGACTGAAAATTCGCTGAAGACAATCGACGAAATCTTAAACAAGTAAGAAGGAGAAAAGTATTATGGCATTTATCATAAAACCGTTGGTCACTGAGAAGATGACCAAGATTACAGACAAGTGGCCTAACCGCTACGGCTTCATAGTTCGTCCGGAAGCAAACAAACTCCAAATCAAGAAGGAAGTCGAGAGTCTGTATAACGTCACAGTTGAGGATGTGAACACTATGCGTTATGCCGGCAAACGTTCGAGCCGTTATACGAAGGCAGGACTAATAAAAGGCCAGAAGAACGCATATAAGAAGGCTATCGTCACTCTTAAGGAGGGTGATACAATTGATTTTTACAGCAATATTTGAAAATAAAAAATGGCAGTACGTAAATTTAAACCGGTAACTCCGGGTCAAAGACACAAGATTATTGGTACGTTCGAGGAAATTACTGCATCCGTACCAGAGAAGTCTCTCGTTTGCGGTAAGCGTTCTACCGGCGGTCGAAACAATACAGGAAAGATGACCATGCGCTATCTTGGTGGCGGTCATAAGAGAAAGTATCGTTTCATCGACTTCAAACGCGAGAAAGATGGTGTTCCTGCTGTAGTGAAGACAATCGAGTACGATCCGAACCGTTCGGCTCGTATCGCATTGTTGTATTATGCAGATGGTGAAAAACGTTACATTATTGCTCCTAACGGACTGCAGGTTGGTGCAACCTTGATGTCTGGCAAAGACGCGGCGCCAGAGATTGGTAACGCGCTTCCTTTGGCAAACATTCCCGTTGGTACTGTAATTCACAACATTGAATTGCGTCCAGGACAGGGTGCGTTGCTCGTTCGTTCGGCTGGTAATTTTGCTCAGTTGACTTCTCGTGAAGGCAGTTATTGCGTTGTTAAGCTCCCTTCTGGTGAAACTCGCCAGATTCTTAGTGCTTGTAAGGCTACCGTCGGTAGTGTAGGAAATTCTGACCATGCTCTTGAGCAGTCCGGAAAGGCTGGACGTTCACGCTGGCTCGGACGCCGTCCTCACAACCGTGGTGTTGTCATGAACCCGCATGATCACCCGATGGGTGGTGGTGAAGGACGTCAGTCTGGAGGCCATCCTCGTTCACGTAAGGGCTTGTATGCTAAGGGTCTCAAGACAAGGGCTCCGAAGAAGCTTTCTAACAAGTACATTATTGAAAGAGCTAATAAGAAATAATCAAGTTAACTAAGAGTAATTATGAGTCGTTCATTAAAGAAAGGTCCATATATCAACGTTTCGCTCGAGAAGAAAATCCTTGCGATGAACGAAAGCGGAAAGAAGAGCGTTGTCAAGACGTGGGCCAGGGCATCAGTGATTTCTCCTGATTTTGTAGGCCACACTGTTGCAGTTCATAACGGAAATAAATTCATACCTGTTTACATTACCGAGAATATGGTAGGACACAAGCTTGGGGAATTCTCCCTGACGCGTCGCTTTGGAGGCCATGCCGGTAACAAAAAGTAAAATAGGCTAACCATTGAAAAAATAAAGGAAAATATAATGGGAGCAAGAAAAAAGATAGCGGCTGAAAAAAGAAAAGAAGCCCGTAAGACATTGTATTTCGCTAAGCTTAAAGGCGTGCCCTCTTCTCCGCGTAAGATGCGTTATGTAGTAGACATGATTCGCGGAATGGAGGTAAATCACGCCCTCGGTGTCTTGAAGTTCTCGAAGAAGGCAGCGGCTGCCGATGTGGAGAAACTTTTGCGTTCTGCCATAGCGAATTGGGAAGTTAAGAATGACCGTAAAGCTAAAGACGGCGAGCTTTATATCTCTAAAGTATTCGTTGACGAGGGTGTCACGATGAAGCGTATGAGACCGGCACCTCAGGGACGTGGCTACCGTATCCGTAAGCGTAGCAATCACGTTACATTGTTTGTAGATGCCAAAACTAATGACGAAAAATAAGAAGCAGAATGGGACAGAAAGTTAATCCAATAAGCAACCGTCTCGGTATAATCAGGGGTTGGGATTCAAATTGGTTCGGTGGAAAGAACTTTGGTGACAACCTCGTTGAGGATATGAAAATCCGCAAGTACCTGAACGAGCGTCTGGCAAAGGCCAGCGTGTCTCGCATCGTCATTGAGCGTACGCTGAAACTAGTCACAATCACAATCTGTACGGCTCGTCCGGGACTGGTAATAGGCAAGGGCGGCCAGGATGTAGACAAGTTGAAGGAAGAGCTGAAGAAGCTTTACGACAAGGAGATACAAATCAATATTTACGAAGTTAAGAAACCGGAGCTTGATGCGACAATCGTAGCTAATAACATTGCGCGCCAGGTTGAGGGTAAGATTGCTTACCGCCGTGCAATAAAAATGGCTGTAGCTAATACGATGCGTGCCGGAGCTGAGGGTATCAAGGTGCAGATAACAGGCCGTCTTAACGGTGCTGAAATGGCACGTAAGGAAATGTATAAGGAGGGACGTACTCCTCTGCATACATTCCGTGCGGACATTGACTTCTGCCAGGCTGAGGCTCTCACGAAGGTAGGTTTGTTGGGCATTAAGGTTTGGATTTGCCGCGGCGAGGTTTACGGAAAGCGTGACCTCTCTGTCAATTTCTCGCAGGAGAAGCAAGGTGGACGTCCTAACGGCAAGTCAAGAATTAATCGTAAGAGAAGCAATAACCGTTAAAGAAAGAATCTATCATGTTACAGCCAAAAAGAGTAAAATATAGAAGACCTCAAGACGGACGTGGCAATAAGGGCAACGCCCACAGAGGGACACAACTGGCTTTTGGTTCGTTTGGCATCAAGACGCTTGAGGCCAAATGGCTGGATAGCCGCCAGATAGAGGCTGCCCGTGTAGCAGTCAACCGTTATATGCAGCGTGAGGGTCAGGTTTGGATTAGGATATTCCCGGACAAGCCTATAACTCGCAAACCTGCCGATGTCCGAATGGGTAAAGGTAAGGGTGACCCCGCAGGATGGGTCGCTCCTGTTACTCCGGGACGTATCCTCTTCGAAGTTGAAGGCGTTTCGTTTGACGTTGCAAAGGAGGCTCTCCGCCTCGCAGCCCAGAAACTGCCGGTAAAGACAAAGTTTGTTGTTAGACGTGATTACGATAAAAACGCTTGATTATGAAGATTAAAGAAGTAAGGGAACTTGAAACCAAGGACTTGGTTGAGAGGCTTGAGGCAGAGGTTGCAAAGTACCATCAGATGAAATTGAATCATGCAATCACGCCGTTGGAGAATCCTTCGCAGATTAAAGCGGCTCGTCGTGATATCGCGCGCATGAAAACGGTTCTCCGTCAGAGGGAGCTTAACAAATAACAATGGTTCAAGATGGAAAAGAGAAATTTAAGAAAGACAAGAACGGGTGTCGTGACAAGCAACAAGATGGATAAAACCATTGTTATTGCAGCCAAGTTCAAAGAGATGCACCCTATATATGGCAAGTTTGTCCAAAAGACAAAGAAGTACCATGTACATGACGAAAAGAATGAGGCAAATGTAGGTGATACAGTGCTCATTATGGAAACCCGTCCTTTGAGTAAGACAAAGAGGTGGAGATTGGTTCAAATAATTGAAAAAGCTAAGTAATTATGATACAGGCAGAATCAAGACTTACAGTATGTGATAACAGCGGTGCGCGCGAGGCTCTTTGCATTCGCGTGTTGGGTGGCACGCGCCGTCGTTATGCAAGTGTTGGTGACGTTATTGTCGTTGCAGTCAAGAATGTCATCCCGTCAAGTGATTTGAAAAAGGGTGCAGTATCTAAGGCTTTGATTGTCCGCACAAAGAAAGAAATACGCCGTGCTGACGGCTCATACATCCGTTTCGACGATAATGCTTGTGTATTGCTGAACAATGCAGGCGAGCTTCGTGGAAGCCGTATTTTCGGCCCTGTCGCACGTGAACTCCGTGCGGTGAATATGAAAGTCGTATCTTTGGCACCTGAGGTCCTTTAACATTTTAAAGTAAGTAAGTAATGAGCAAGTTACATATAAAAAGAAATGACACGGTCGTTGTCTTGGCCGGTGAGGACAAAGGCAAGACAGGCAAGGTGCTTAGGGTTCTGGTGGAGAAGCAGCGCGCCATTGTAGAAGGCGTGAATATGGTTTCAAAGAACATGAAACCCAGTGCGAAATATCCCCAGGGAGGCATTATCAAGCAGGAAGCGCCTATCCATGTTTCAAACTTGAGCCTGATTGACCCGAAGAGTGGCAAGCCTACTCGTATTGCAATCAAGAGGACAGAGGACGGCAAAAAAGTTCGTATAGCTAAAAAATCAGGGGAGGAAATCAAATAATGAATACAGCTGAATTAAAGAAGGTATATGCGGAGACAATCGCTCCCGCGCTGCAAAAACAGTTCAATTATTCTTCTAAGATGCAGGTGCCTGTCCTGAAGAAGATTGTGGTAAACCAGGGACTTGGAGATGCTACGCAAGACAGAAAAATCATTGACGTGGCAATCAACGAGATAACAATGATTACCGGCCAGAAAGCTGTCGCTACATATTCAAAAAAGGATATCGCGAACTTCAAGCTTCGTAAGAAGATGCCTATCGGTGTAATGGTTACTTTGCGCCGTGACCGCATGTATGAATTCCTTGAGAGGCTTATCCGCATAGCCTTGCCGCGTATCCGCGACTTCAAAGGTATCGAGAGCAAGTTTGACGGTCGTGGCAACTATACCCTTGGTATACAGGAGCAGATAATTTTCCCGGAAATCAATATCGATACTATCGATAAAATCCAGGGTATGAACATAACGTTCGTTACCTCTGCTCAGACAGACGAAGAGGGTTATGCGCTGCTCAAGGCATTTGGTTTACCTTTCAAGAACGCTAAAAACGATTAAGAGATATGGCAAAAGAATCAATGAAAGCCCGCGAGGTAAAGCGCGCGAAGCTTGTTGCGCGTTACGCAGAGAAGCGTGCGGCTTTGAAGAAAATCATTGCAACGACAGATGACCCGGCAGAGGCATATGAGGCTGCAAGAAAGTTGCAGAGCATTCCGCGTAATGCTAACCCCATACGCCTGCACAACCGTTGCAAGATAACTGGCCGTCCGAAGGGCTACATGCGTCAGTTCGGCCTTTCGCGTATCCAGTTCCGTGAGATGGCTTCGGCCGGCCTCATTCCTGGAGTTAAGAAGGCGAGCTGGTAAGAATAAACAGGAAGTTTTATTTAATATTGTCGGGGCAGTCCCGATTAATTAAACAATTATTTTATGACAGATCCAATAGCAGATTATCTGACGAGGTTGAGAAACGCAATCATGGCTCATCACCGTGTTGTTGAAGTACCAGCTTCAAACTTGAAGAAAGAGATTACTAAAATCCTCTTCGAGAAAGGTTACATCCTGAACTACAAGTTCATTGAGGACGGACCACAGGGAACAATCAAGGTTGCGTTGAAGTATGATCCCGCAACTAAGGAAAACGCCATCAGGTGCTTGAAGAGAGTGTCTACACCGGGTTTGCGCAAGTATACCGGTTACAAAGACATGCCGAGAGTTATTAACGGATTGGGTATAGCAATATTGTCCACATCCAAAGGTGTAATGACAGACAAAGAGGCTAAGGCGCTTAAGATAGGCGGTGAAGTTCTTTGCTATGTATATTAATTTAGGAGGATTGAAAATGTCAAGAATAGGTAAATTGCCAATCAGCATTCCTTCTGGAGTCACTGTTACTCTCAACAATGGTGTTGTCGGCGTAAAAGGCCCAAAGGGTGAACTTTCGCAAAAAGTGGATTCTTCAATCATCGTAAAGATAGAAGACAATCATATATTGTTTGAAATAGACGAGAACAGCCCTGTAAACTACAAGCAGAAACAGGCATTCCATGGCCTTTATCGTGCGCTTGTGAACAACATGGTTGTTGGTGTAAGCGAGGGCTACAAGAAAGTTCTGGAGCTTGTCGGAGTCGGCTACCGTGTCTCCAACCAGGGAAACATAATAGAATTTGCTTTGGGATACACTCATCCTATATTCATCCAGTTGCCAAAGGAAGTAAAGGTTGAGACCAAGTCTGAAAGGAATCAAAATCCTGTCATCATTTTGGAATCTTGCGACAAAGCGTTGCTCGGACTTATTTGTGCAAAAATCCGCTCTTTCCGTATGCCTGAACCTTACAAGGGCAAGGGTATATTGTTCCAAGGCGAAGTCATCCGCAGAAAGTCTGGTAAGACTGCCGCTGCTAAGTAACTTTAATATTTTACGATTATGACAACAAAGAAAACAGAAAGGCGAATTAAGATAAAGTTCAGAATCCGTAAGCGTGTAAACGGGACGGCTGAACGTCCGCGCATGAGCGTATTCCGCAGCAACAAGCAGATATATGTACAGGTAATCAATGATTTGACCGGAACGACATTGGTTTCGGCGTCATCTCTTGGTATGGAGGCTATGCCTAAATGTGCGCAGGCTGCCAAAGTCGGCGAACTTATTGCAAAGAAAGCCGTAGAGGCTGGTATTTCAAAAGTAGTGTTCGACCGTAATGGCTACCTTTACCATGGCCGTGTCAAGGAGCTTGCAGATGCAGCACGTAAGGGAGGACTTAATTTTTAATCAATTATGGCAATGAATAAAGTTAAGATAAATAGCGACATTGAGTTAAAGGACAGGTTGGTTGCCATTAACCGTGTCACCAAAGTGACAAAAGGTGGCCGTACTTTCACCTTCGCCGCAATCGTTGTTGTCGGTGACGGCAACGGCGTGATAGGCTGGGGACTTGGAAAGGCTGGTGAAGTTACAGCTGCTATTTCTAAAGGCGTGGAGGCTGCCAAGAAGAATCTTGTGAAGGTTCCGGTCTTGAAAGGTACTGTTCCTCATGAGATAGAAGCGACTTTTGGAGGTGCGCGTGTATTCTTGAAGCCTGCAGCGGCCGGTACTGGTCTCGTGGCAGGTGGTGCTATGCGTGCAGTGCTCGAGAGCGTGGGAGTGAAGGATATTCTTGCCAAGTCAAAGGGCTCGTCTAATCCTCACAACCTTGTTAAAGCTACGATTGTGGCGTTGAGCCAGATGCGTGATGCATACACCATTGCCAAGACGCGTGGAATAAGCATGGAAAAAGTATTCAGAGGATAAGGAGGCGAAAATGGCAACAATAAAAATCAAGCAGATTAAAAGCAAAATCGGTGCTCCGATAGACCAGAAGCGTACTCTTGATGCTCTGGGCTTGCATAAGATATCTCAAGTTGTAGAGCGTGAGGATTCTCCGTCTTTGCGCGGTATGATAAGGAAGGTTCACCATTTGGTAACCGTTATCGAGTAAATAACTTTCAAAAAATCAAGGATTTATTATGAAACTGCATAATTTGAAACCAGCTGAAGGCTCAACGCATTCACGTCGCCGCTTGGGCCGTGGTCCAGGTTCGGGTCTGGGCGGTACTTCTACCCGTGGACACAAGGGTGCCAAGGCTCGTTCTGGTTACAAGAGGAAAATCGGATTTGAGGGAGGTCAGATGCCTTTGCAGCGTCGTGTCCCGAAATTTGGTTTCAAGAATATCAACCACAAGGAGTATTTTGCGGTTAACCTTTCTACGCTTCAGGCTATAGCAGAAGCAAAGAACCTTACAAAGATTGGAATTAACGAGCTGAAAGAGGCTGGTTTGACCAATGGTAAGGAGTTGGTTAAGATTCTTGGCAATGGCGAACTTAAAGCCAAGCTTGAAGTAGAGGCAAACGCATTCTCTAAATCTGCCGAAGAAGCTATCAAGGCAGCTGGTGGTAACACAACAATAATCTAAGTAAATGAAAAAGTTTATCGAGACACTGAAGAACTGTTGGAAAATTGAGGATTTGCGTCAGCGAATCCTCATTACCATAACGTTTGTCGCAATTTACAGATTTGGGTCTTTCGTGGTTCTCCCAGGCATAGACCCTTCTATGTTGCAGAAGTTACAAACGCAAACCAGCGGTGGCCTTATGTCGCTGTTGGACATGTTCTCCGGTGGTGCATTTTCCAATGCGTCTATTTTCGCATTGGGCATAATGCCTTACATCTCAGCTTCCATCGTTATGCAGCTGTTGGCTGTAGCTGTTCCGTATTTCCAGAAAATGCAGAGAGAGGGCGAGAGCGGACGTAAGAAGATTAACTGGTACACTCGTGTGCTTACAGTTGCAATCTTGGTCTTCCAGGCGCCTTCATACTTGATGAACCTGAAAGCACAAGCGTATGGTGCATTGGCTTCAGGCATTGATTGGTCTGTATTCATGATATCGGCTACAATAATACTTGCAGCGGGCAGTATGTTCGTCCTTTGGCTTGGTGAGCGCATAACGGACAAAGGTATCGGTAACGGTGTCTCATTGATAATCATGATTGGTATAATCGCACGTCTTCCGCAGGCCTTCATCCAGGAGGTTAGCTCGCGTTTTACTGCGATTTCAGGCGGTGGACTTGTCATGTTCATCATTGAAATAGCCATCCTTTATGCCGTTGTTTGCGCTTCGTTGCTTTTGGTTCAAGGTGTGCGCAAGATACCTGTACAGTACGCCAAGCGCATTGTTGGCAACAAGCAGTATGGCGGTGCCCGCCAATATGTACCGTTGAAATTGTTTGCAGCCAATGTGATGCCTATCATCTTTGCTCAGGCTTTGATGTTTATCCCATTGGCAATATATCAGTATTCGACAGACCAAAGCGGCTATGTTGTCCGTGCGCTTATGGACCACAGGAGTTTGTTGTATAATGTCGTGTTTGCTGCTCTTATAATAGCATTCACGTATTTCTATACAGCTATAACTTTGAATCCTACGCAGATGGCTGAAGACATGAAGCGTAACAATGGTTTTATTCCTGGCATCAAGCCGGGAAAGGATACGGCGGATTACATTGACAATGTAATGTCGCGTATTACCTTGCCAGGCTCGTTGTTCATTGCTTTCATCGCCATAATGCCAGCTCTCGCAGGACTGTTGGATGTGCAGGACGCATTCTCCCAGTTCTTTGGTGGAACATCACTGCTCATTTTGGTGGGAGTAGTAATAGATACACTGCAGCAGATAGAGAGCCATTTGATGATGCGTCATTATGACGGATTGTTGAATTCCGGCCGTGTGCGTGGCCGTAATACAGTTTCTGCATATTGACGGCGGATTTCTGTACTGAATGAAAATATTTCTTAAGACAGAAGATGAAATTGGATTGATGCGCAATGCCAACATGTTGGTTGCTAAAACACTCGGCGAGATAGGCAAACATATCAAGCCGGGTGTTACAACACTCCAGTTGGATAAGATTGCGGAAGAATTCATACGGGACAACGGGGCAACACCCTCGTTTAAAGGTTTTCCCAATCCATATGGGGCTCCTTTCCCCGCAAGTATTTGCACTTCGATAAACGATGTCGTTGTTCATGGAGTGCCGGATAGTAAGACGGAACTGAAGGATGGAGATGTCATATCTGTTGATTGTGGTGCAATACTTGACGGTTTCAATGGTGACTCTTGCTATACATTCTGTGTTGGTGATGTCAAGGCCGAGGTAAGGCACTTGCTTCAGATAACAAAAGAAGCTTTGTTGCTTGGAATAGAGAATGCTGTAGCTGGCAGGCATATTGGAGACATCGGCAACGCAGTCCAAGAGCATTGTGAAGTTGCAGGCTTTGGTGTTGTCAGAGAATTGACAGGCCATGGAATAGGCCGCAAGATGCATGAGAATCCTGCCGTCCCGAATTATGGGACACGCGGTAGCGGAGTAATGCTGAAAGATGGTATGTGTATTGCCATTGAACCGATGATAACATTGGGCCGCCGCTATATTTACTTGATGCCCGACCATTGGACAGTAAGGACGCGTGACGGCAAACCGGCCGCTCATTTTGAGCATACGGTTGCAGTGCGCAGGGGAAAGGCGGAAGTCTTGTCTTCTTTCAAGGAAGTAGAACAATTAGAAGGAAATTCATAAAATTATCAAGAATGGCAAAGCAAGATGCGATTGAGCAGGACGGAACCATTGTGGAGGCGTTGTCAAACGCAATGTTCCGTGTTGAGTTAGAGAATGGTTGTCCTATCACGGCTCATATTTCAGGAAAGATGAGGATGCACTACATCAAGATACTTCCTGGAGACAAAGTAAAAGTCGAAATGAGCCCTTACGATTTGACAAAAGGCAGAATAGTGTTCAGATACAAATAAATTTATAGAGATATATGAAGACGAGAACATCAATCAAGAAGCGTACACCCGACTGTAAGATAGTACGTCGTAAAGGTCGCTTGTACGTAATCAACAAGAAGAACCCCAAGTACAAATTACGTCAGGGCTAAAATTAATTTTTTAATTTATCAATAACAAAATGGCAATAAGAATTGTTGGAGTAGATTTGCCCCAGAACAAGCGTGGCGAAATCGCATTGACTTATATCTATGGTATAGGTCGAAGTAGTTCAGCAAAGATATTGGACAAGGCAGGCGTAAGCCGTGACCTGAAGGTCAGCGAGTGGACTGACGACCAGGCAGCCAAAATCCGTGAGATTATCGGCGCTGAATACAAGGTAGAAGGTGATCTCCGTTCAGAGGTACAGATGAACATCAAGCGCCTTATGGACATTGGTTGCTATCGTGGAATACGTCATCGTAACGGTCTTCCGGTTCGCGGTCAGAGTACGAAGAATAACGCACGTACCCGCAAGGGTAAGAAGAAGACTGTTGCTAACAAGAAAAAGGCTACTAAATAATAATTAGTTATGGCAAAGAAAACAGCAACATCTAAGAAAAGGAATGTAAAGGTTGACGCTATGGGCCAGCTTCACGTTCATAGCTCTTTCAACAATATCATCGTGTCTTTGGCCAATAGTGAGGGTCAGGTAATATCTTGGTCTTCTGCCGGAAAGATGGGTTTCCGCGGTTCAAAGAAGAACACTCCCTATGCCGCACAGATGGCGGCCGAGGACTGCGCAAAGGTTGCTTACGACCTTGGTTTGCGTAAGGTAAAGGCCTATGTTAAAGGACCGGGTAACGGACGTGAGTCGGCTATCCGTGCCGTGCATGGTGCAGGCATCGAGGTTACAGAGATTGTAGACGTTACTCCGTTACCGCACAACGGATGCCGTCCTCCGAAGAGGAGAAGAGTTTAATTCAAGTACACAAATCAATATTTTCTCCATATACATTTTATCGGTTATTGGAGAATAGAAAAGCAAATAAGATATTATGGCTAGATATACAGGACCGAAATCAAAAATCGCGCGCCGTTTTGGTGAACCTATTTTCGGCGCGGACAAAGTTTTGTCCAGGAGAAACTTCCCTCCTGGACAGCATGGCAACAACCGTCGCAAGAAGACGTCAGAGTATGGTGTCATGTTGGCAGAGAAGCAAAAGGCTAAATACACATACGGTGTACTTGAGC
>CAJJWN010000015.1 GCA_905196835.1 uncultured Prevotella sp.
AATCCGCCTAAATTTACTATAAGGATTTGTAATCCGCTCAAACCGCACATCTATAAAATGATGTATGTTGGTGAGCGGGTTGCAAATCCGCACTTAGAAACCGCCGGATTGCAAATCCGGCGGAACAAGTATGCTTACACCTGAACTGCGGACAACCCGCCTTCCGCCAAACCAACGGTTCAGAATATGTATTGCAGACGTGCCTGGGCGATGAAAAAGTCCTTGTCGTAGAAGCTGTTGCAATGGTCGCCCACCCATACGTAACTGCCGCCAAACTTCACGCCGAGATACTTGTTCAGATACCAGTTTACGCCCAGCGATAGGTCTTTCTCCTCTCCGCCGAAGACGCCGCTACCGCCGTCGTTAAGGTCGGTATAGTTGAAACGCGCCACAAGCTCCACGGCCTCGTCCGACGACGGGCGGCCGGGTATGCCGTACATGGCGTCATACTCAAAGCCTTCTCCACGCAAAAGCCAGCTGCCCTGCACGTATCCGCCGTGGGCGGTGTACGCCGCAAGGCCGCCCGTGCGGTTAATCCTGTCGATAAAATACTCGCCCTGCACAAGCGTTTTCTTCGACGTGTAAAGTACCTCGAGCAGCCCTTTCAGCTCGCTGCCCATGGCGCTTACCTCGGCCTCGAGCAGCGGCGAGGGCAGCATCGACGTAACGCCGTCGCTCGACACCTCGCCCACTGGAGCCTCGGTGTTGGCCTCCTTCGTGCGGAACGAGAAGGCTCCGCCTACGTGTAACAGGCTGCTACGGCGCGCGTCGCGCGTGCGCCATACCGCGCGCGATGTCGATACGAGCGAGTTCTTTTTGTCTTCGCCTATGTGGTTGATGTCGTTGTTGGTGTAAACGCCGGTCGCAAGGTACCAGTTGCGGTTGTAAAAATGATACGTAACGCCGAGCTTCCTGCCGTCGGTAAACGCCAGGACGGAGGCCGCCGACTGGTGCAGGCGCAGGTCGGCGGTGCTGATGAGCATGTCCATCGAAAACGGCTCGTAGCCGTTGCCGACGGACAGTACGCCGCCGTTGACGTGGTAATTCAGCTGCAAATCCTTCACCGCAACCTTGCCTCCGCCAAGACCGATGTCGGCCTTAAGCTCGTATCTGCCGTAATTGGCCTTGAACCCTACGCGAAAATCCTCCAGACGGTAATATCCCTGCACGCCGTCCTTGCCGTAGCCCGTGGCCGTAGCGTCGAGAAGGGCGCGCGAACGGAACTTTACGCGCAGCGTGTCACCGGCCTGCGCGCCGCCTGCCACGGCCAGCATGGCGGCCAGGCACAACGCCTTTAGCAATCTAATAACAAGCATCTGTAATCCTGATTTATTGCAGATGCAAAGGTAACGTGCGGCAGGATATGAAAAGATGAATTACTTATTTATAATAAACGCGCCGCTCACGGCCGCGCTTCATTAACATTCATGTCAAACGTATGCAACCGTTTCGCAACAACTGCCACTACGTACAGCCTGCATATACATACGGCCTGCGGCCGACTTCACAGCCGGCCGCAGGCAAGTCATACAAAAACATTATGAATTTTATTTAGCGAACAAGATTTCCAGAAAAGTCTATCACTATCCGGTATTTATGGATTTTGCAGCCAGTCACTGCGCCTGGAGGCAGCTGCGGCACTTGCGCTGGCAGTATCTCTCGCACTGCGCGCAGATGTCATAGCCCAGCATCGCGCCGAGGATAAAGTCCTCTTCGGGCGAAAGCATGTTCAGAGGGCGCGTCACCATCAGCCTGATTGCATCGAGACACTCCTGCCGACCGAAGAAGAGGTTGACGCGGTCGTTGCCCACCGGCTGCACTATGTAGCCTATGCCCTGGCGGCGCAGGCGCGCCGTTGCAAACTCTTCGTACTTCCTGTTGAACGTGAACAGCACCATGCGGCGCACGCCTTTCTTGTACTCGTATATGTGGTTGGTCAGCACCCTCATGTCGGGAGGCAGTATCTCGGTCTGCATAGGCTTTCGGTTTAGAGGCTGTCTTTGATTTGTTCTATCCACGCTTCGACGCGTCCGTCGGTCTTGTCGTCCTCGTTCACATCGTCAAGGGGCAGCCCGATGAACTGTCCGTCGATTACGGCGGCAGAGTCGTCGAAGGTGTACCCGTCGGTCGATACTTGCCCTACAAACTTTGCTCCGCTGCCTTTCAGCCCCTCATATATTTCGGCCATGGCCGCGCAGAACGTGTCGCCGTAAGACTCGCAGTCGCCGCAGCCGAAGAGGGCGACGGTCTTTCCCACGAGGTCTGCGCCCTTCAGCTTTTCCAGACCGTCGTACCAGTCGTCCTGAAGCTCGCCCGCTCCCCAAGTGGAAGTGCCCAGCAGGAGGTTCTTGTAGCCGCTCACGGTGTCGGCCGTGATGTTCGCAACGTCGTACACGTCGGCCTGGGCAAGGCCAAGCCTGCCGGCGATTTTCTCGGCTATGGCCTGGCATGTGCCGGTGGAAGAGCCGTAGATTATACATGTTTTGTCCATATCTGCAATCTGTTTTAAATTGTTTGATGTTTACGGTTGCAAAGATACGGCTTGCGGCGGCACTGCGCAATACCTAAAAATAGGGTTTCAGCCGATACCTAAAAATGGTTACCTGCAAACAAAAAGGGCCGCCCTGCATTGCTGCGGGGCGGCCCTTGTTATGAGATTTCAGTTTACTTCATCAAACCACGGTTGGTGAACGTTGCGTTGAGCAGGCGCAGGTAGCTGCGGTACTGGTCCTCGGTGAGCACCGAGCGCATGTACTTCAGGTCCTTCTCTACGGCCTTCTTCACCATTGCGTCACGCTCGTCGGCGTTGGCACCTGCGGCGTTCATCATGTCGGCGCAGAACGAAGTGTGGATGTCCTGCACGGCTTCAGCCTGGTCGATAGACAGTCCGAGGCAGTCAGCCAACTTGCCGTAGTTCACCTCCATGTTGTAGGCGTTGGCGCTTTCAGTGTTGTTCAACTTCTCGTTGTCCGCAAATGTCATAGTCATGCTGAGCACAGCTACGACGGTTAAAAACAATCTTTTCATAATCCTTAAAATTTACTTTTACCTTTGGGCCTCGGTACTCTTCTCGCGAATCGCCTCCGCCCGTTATCCTAAAACTATTAACTCTTTTGTCTTTCGACGGTGCAAAGATACGGCCATTTCCCGACATGTGATGCAAAAACATCACGCTGTTTGCGTTAACAGCTTACTTTTTTGACCTAAATCAAAGTTTCAGCTATAATATTGCAAACGTATTACAGCATTGGCTGCTATTTTGTCACATTGTGAAACGCCATTGTCACACATTGTGACAACTGTGACACATACCTTATAATAAAGCCTGCTGTGCCGCATATCGTGGCTGTTTTCAGGCCCGAACGTAACCGCCTGACTGCCAGCACGTTGCCTCCCGGCTTGCAAAAGGCCGTCTTTTAGAGGCTGAAAGGTGGCCTTTCGCAGGCCAAAAGACGGCCTTTTAGAGGGCGAAAGACGGCCTTTCGCAAAAGCGCGGGCAAAATAATGCGGCGGCGATGGCCGCTAATCGGATTTTTATCCCTATATTTGCACGTCAAAAAACATCAACAGAAAGAAAATGGAAAGCAACCTGAACAAATACATCGCGGTGGCATACAAGCTGTACACCGTTGACGGAGAAGTGAGCGAACTTGTGGAAGAGGCTACCGACGGCGAGCCGTTCCAGTTCATAAGCGGCTACGGCATCGCCCTTGACGCCTTCGAACAGAAGGTGGCCGCGCTGGAAAAGGGAGCGGAGTTTGACTTCACCCTGACAAAGGACGACGCCTACGGCGACTACGAGCAGGAGCATGTGCTCGACCTGGACAAGGCCATCTTCTCCATAAACGGCCACTTCGACCGCGACAATATATATAAGGACGCCATCGTGCCGCTGCAGAACGAGGACGGCAACAGGTTTTACGGACGCGTGCTCGAAGTGGGCACGGACAAGGTGAAGATAGACCTCAACCACCCGCTTGCAGGCAAGACGCTCAACTTCAAGGGGCACATCGTGGAGTCGCGCGAGGCCACCAACGAGGAGATACAGGGCCTCATCAACCGCATGAGCGGCGAAGGCTGCTGCTGCGGAGGCCACGGCGACGACGGCTGTTGCGGCCATCACCACGACCACGAGGGCGGATGCTGCGACCACAAGCACGACCATGAGGAAGGCGGATGCTGCCACAGGAAGTAATGAATAATTAATAATGAATAATGAAAAATCAGGCCTTGACAGGCTAATCACCGCAGGGCGATTTTTCATTATTCATTATTAATTATTCATTCCACCATTATTCATTATTCATTTTTAACTATTCATTCCACCATGCGTAACACTTTCGGCAACCTGCTGCGCCTCACCACCTTCGGCGAAAGCCACGGAGCGGCCATCGGAGGAGTGCTCGACGGATACCCGGCAGGCATCACTATCGACATGGATTTCATCCAGGCCGAACTTGACCGCCGCCGACCCGGACAGAGCGACATAACCACCGGACGCAACGAAGCCGACCGCGTAGAGCTGCTGAGCGGCGTGTTTGAAGGCCGCTCGACGGGCTGCCCCATCGGCTTCATCGTGAGGAACACCAACCAGAGGTCGGCCGACTATGACGAAATGCGCACCGCACTGCGCCCGTCGCACGCCGATTATACGTACACATGCAAGTATGGCGTGCGCGACTACCGCGGCGGTGGCCGTTCGTCGGCACGCATAACAATCAGCCGCTGCGTGGGCGGCGCGCTGGCAAAGCTGGCCCTGCGGCGGCTCGGCATAAGCGTGCAGGCGTACACGTCACAGGTAGGCGGCATCGCGCTCGACAACGACTACCGTCTGTACGACCTCTCCAAGACCGACGCCAACATAGTGCGCTGCCCCGACGAGGCCAAGGCCGACGAGATGGCGGAGCTTATAAGAGAGGTGAAAGCGGCAGGCGACACCGTGGGCGGAACAATCACCTGCGTAATAAAAGGATGCCCGGCAGGACTGGGCGAGCCGGAGTTCGGCAAGCTGCACGCCGCCCTCGGCGCGGCCATGCTCGGCATAAACGCCGTAAAGGGCATAGAGTTTGGCACGGGCTTCGCCCTCGCCGCCATGCGCGGCAGCCAAGCCAACGACGCCTTTTTCAACGACAACGGGCGCATATCCACCGCGACCAACCATAGCGGAGGCATACAAGGGGGCATCAGCAACGGGCAGGACATATACTTCCGCATAGCCTTCAAGCCCGTAGCCACGCTCCTGCAAGAGCAGCAGACGGTAACCGTGGACGGACAACCAACAATCCTCAAGGCGCGCGGACGGCACGACCCGTGCGTTCTGCCACGGGCGGTGCCCATAGTGGAAGCCATGGCGGCAATGACGATACTCGACCAGTTTTTGTCGAACAAAACAACGATGTTATGATTTTTTCACACCTACAAGTGTAAAAAAACAAGTTTTTCCTTTGCCGTATGGGAATATTACAGTATATTTGCACTGACATTTTGAGGTTTGTGAAAATCTTGATTTCGTCAATTTAAGTCTAGTTTAGTTTTTGTGTTGGTTGAGAGCGGTCAATTGGCCGCTCTCTTTTCGTATGCCGCACAGCGGGCAACCGTCGTCCGTTAAAATATGTATCATTATGAAAAAAAACTAAACCCGTTCTTCATTTGGCGGCTTTTTTCGTACTTTTGTTGGCAAAATGAAACAATAAACAATCACCAAACTAACATCAATTCAACAATTTTATGAAAAAGATTTGCTCAATGTTGCTGCTCCTCTTGGCGGCAATCACCGTCCAGGCGCAACTGCTCTGGAAGGTATCAGGCAACGGCCTGCAAAAGCCTTCGTACATCATCGGCACCTATCACCTGGCCGACGCGTCGTTCGCCGACAGCATTAAGGGTCTCAAGGCAGCCTTGGACGCATCGGAACAGGTGTACGGCGAAATAATAATGGCTGACATGACTTCGCCTGAAAACATGCAAAAGATGCAGGCGGCGATGATGCTTCCCGACGGACAGACCATAGACAAGCTCTACAACGCCGACGAGATGGCACGCATCAACGCGCTGGTGAAGAACGTGTTGGGCGTGGAACTGACCAACCCCATGGTAATGCAGCAGCTCGGAAAACTGACTCCGTACGCCTTGCAGACGCAACTCGGAGTGCTCATTTACATGAAGAAGCACCCCGTATTCAACCCCAACAACGGCTTTGACAGCTACTTCCAGAAGGAAGCCGCAGCCAAAGGAAAGGGCGTAGGGGGACTGGAAACGTTTGATTTCCAAATAAACACGCTGTTCAAAAGCACCACAATGGAACGCCAGAAGCAGCTG
The DNA here is from genome assembly GCA_905196835.1 of uncultured Prevotella sp. Taxonomy (GTDB): domain Bacteria; phylum Bacteroidota; class Bacteroidia; order Bacteroidales; family Bacteroidaceae; genus Prevotella; species Prevotella stercoripullorum. The sequence continues at coordinate 6,319 of CAJJWN010000015.1, forward strand.
TTGCTCTGCCTGGCGGACAACCTTGAGTTCAACGAAGAGCAGACTGAAAACATTATAAAGGCCTTTTTCGCACAAGACCTCGACGGCATCGAGAAGGCAATGGACGCCAAGATGAACAACACCTGCGACGGAACGCCAGAGGAAAAGGAAACGCTTATCTACGCACGCAACGACAACTGGATGAAGCAGATGCCTGAAATAATGAAGCAGAAAAGCACCTTATTCGCCGTAGGAGCAGGCCATCTGCCCGGCGAACGCGGCCTGCTGGCACAGCTGAAAAAGGCAGGTTACACCGTGGAAGGCGTGAAATAACGTCTTTTCATAGCAGACAAGGAAGTCTGCTAACGCAATAAAAAAGTAACAATTAAAAATTAAACAACGTGGTTTACTTGTTAATTTTTAATTGTTACTTTTTTATTACGCAAGCTTGTCCGCTTACAAAACCGCTCCGATTATTTCCCTTACAGACTTGCATCCGTGCGCGTCGAGCCACTCGTTGATGCCGTCGCGCACCTTGATTGTTACCTCAGGGTCGATGAAATTGGCCGTGCCAATCTCGATGGCGGTAGCCCCAGCCATGATGAACTCTATGGCATCGCGTGCGTTGCAGATGCCTCCAAGGCCAATTACAGGGATTTTCACCGCCTTTGCCACCTGCCAAACCATGCGCAAGGCGACAGGTTTCACCGCCGGACCGCTCAACCCTCCAGTGCCGATACTTAGCATTGGGCGGCGCTTCTCGATGTCGATTGCCATGCCCATAAGCGTGTTGATAAGCGACACGGAGTCAGCTCCCTCCGCCTCGACGGCACGCGCTATCTCGGCGATGTCGGTCACATTGGGCGACAATTTCACGATAAGCGTCTTGGGATAACGCGCCCTCACGGCCCTAACAACGCTCGAAGCACCGGCACAGGTAACGCCGAACGCCATGCCGCCGTCCTTCACATTGGGGCAGGATATGTTCAGTTCGATGGCCGGAATGCGCTCCAATTCAGCTATACGGGCGGCGCATTCGGCGTAGTCTTCTGGCGAAGAACCGCTTACATTGACTATGAAATTGGTGTCAATGTCCTTTATTTCCGGGTAAATATGCTCGCAGAAGTAGTCCACTCCCTTGTTTTGCAGGCCGACGCAGTTGAGCATACCCGATGCCGTCTCTACCATGCGGGGGTAATCGTTGCCCTCGCGCGGCTTCAACGTAGTGCCCTTCACAATTATGCCTCCTATGCCTTCAAGGGGCACGAAATCAGCAAATTCAGGCCCGTAACCAAACGTTCCCGACGCGGTCATTACCGGATTTTTCAACCGCAAACCCTTTATTTCAACGCTTAAATCTGCCATAACAACTTATTTATATTAAATACCGGACCTTCCTTGCACACACACAGGTTGCCTTCAACCGTCTTCTCTACGCAGCAGAGGCAGGCGCCAAGGCCGCAGGCCATCATGTTTTCAAGCGAAACTTCGCACTCTATGCCGCGCGACTTGGCGTATTTCGCCACGGCGACCATCATCGGCTTGGGGCCGCACGACGCTATACGGTCAAACCATATTTCGTCCAGCACGCTGTGATTGGTGACGAAACCGCGCTCACCGGCCGTCCCGTCCTCCGTAGTAAGGCACACGCGGCCGTACTTCTCAAACTCGTCAAGCATTAGCAAATCGGCCTTCGAGCGCGCTCCGAGCAGGAAAACGGGCTTGCAGCCTACGTCATTCAGCCGCTTGCCGAAGTAAAGCAACGGCGCTACTCCTACGCCGCCGCCCACCAGGAGCACTTTTTCCCCGTCTTTGGAAGGCATCGTAAAGCTGTTGCCCAACGGGAACATGCAGTTCAACACGTCGCCTGCCTGAAGACCGGCAAGGCGGCGCGTGCCGTCGCCAACCGCCGCAACGAGCAGCCACAGCTGGTTAGCGTCATAATCAACGAAGTTTACCGAAATCGGGCGGCGCAGGAAAGTGGATGGCGAACCGTCAACCCTTACCTCGACAAACTGCCCCGGAAGAATATCGGGCAGCCTGCCGTCCTGCGTCAGTTTGATAAGAACATGCTTGCCGGAAACATGCTCCACAGAGACAACCCGCAGGTCAGAAACATATTTTTTCATGCTGTATCTGTTTTTCTTTAATATTAATGTAAACGTGCGTTTCCTTTTGCAAAAATACAAAATATGGACGCGTAATCCAAAGGATAAGCGGCCAAACAGCTAAAAAAGACGGACATTAAGCATCGCCTGCAAGCTAACGAATACGGCAGTGCGCATTTCCGCTTCTGCAAAAGACGGTCTTTTGCCTTCTAAAAGGCCGTCTTTTACACGCTAAAAGGCCACCTTTTGCAGTCTAAAAGGTGGCCTTTTGCAAAACGGCATGATAACCGCAGTTACACAGCCGGTCATTTCTTGGGCACAAAGCTCTCGTAAGTGAGGTCGTCGAAGTACACCCGTATTTCGGTGATTTGCCGCTGCGGACGCTCCACATACCTAATTTCGGGCTTCATCTGGGCGGCATATCCCCTTTGCTGCGGATGCGAGGCACCCATGTCTCCGCCGCCGGCGAACAAGTCGGGTACGCGCCCTTCCGTATGCGACGGCGACATGCCGCCGTCCGTTCCGCCGTCATTAGCCTGTGCGTCGCCGTCGTCCTTCGCATCGTTGAACATCTGTCCGTGACCGAACATGAGCCAGTCAGTGTTCAGGTTTGGTATTTTGCTCTTGATAGCCTCTACCGTGTTGAGGGTAGGACGGGTGCGGTCGTTGAAGATGCTGCTAAGCGATGCCGCGTTAATTCCAATGAAGTTGGCAAAGGTCTGTTGGCTCATGTGCTGGGCCTCCATTATCTGCCTTATCCTGTCTTTCATTTCTGTCATAATCGTACGTTAAGCTCTATTTTCCCGATTTTTCTAAGATTTTACAAAGGTAAATCAAAAAAATCAATTACACAACAAATCTAAAAGAAATTAGAAAATTAAATTTTTAGATTTGGATATTTATATTTATAAATCCATACCGTTACTATTTACGATTTTGAATTTACAAAAACAAAACTAAATCAACATCCGTAAATGACACATAAAGCTATAATCAAGCATTTTCATGCAAGTATTTCATTATAAACATGTTACTTAGCAATAAAATAAACGAAAACCAACGTTTATGCAATAAATGGCAGGCAAAAACATCAAATATGCCTGAAAACGCTCAAAGTAAAGGCCGTTATACGCTGTAAATCAGCATGTTAGCATTATAATCAGTGCTTTGCATAAATATGTCTTGCGGTTTATTGATTTAAATATTTTAATTAACAAAGCTATATTTAATGGTAAATCATATAACAAACAAATGTAAATTTAGGATTTAAAAGTATTGAAACACTAAACATGTGACGACGATTTAGAGTTTTAAAGTTTAAGGTTGTATATATTAATAAATGCTAACACTAAATTCAGAAGCTCTTTTTCGGGCAAAAATCGCGTTTTTTCCAATATTCCGAAACGATGGTAAAGTGGTTTGAAAATACGCTATTCTCAGAGCGTCAAAAATCATAAAACTGCCTGATTTTTAACGCTTTTACCCACATTTTTTATGTACGGAAAAACTGATGAAATAGAAAAAAAGAGGCTGTTTGGAGGCCTCTTTTCAGTGTAAAATGAAGAAAATCAGCTCGCGCAGCAACTCCCCTACGGGCGTATTTGGGTTGTCAAGCCCCTTGCTTTTGGCGTCTGTCTCCCTGATTTTCGATATAATCTGCATCACCTTCACACCGGTGTAGTTTCTCATGCCCGTCAGGTAGTCTCTCGCAGCCCACCCTCCCCTGAGGTCAAGCCAGCGTGCCACGCCGTCTTCGGTGTAAGGCCGCGGCGCGTAATACGCTATGAGGAGGTTCTGAAAATAAGAGAACAGCATCGGCACAAGCATGTATGCGTTGCCGGCCTTCGGATTACCGTTGAAGTAATATAGTATGCGGTTTGCCTTCATCACGTCGCGGTTGACGATGGCCGAGCGCAGTTCGAAGGCGTTGAAGTCCTTGCTCACCCCGATGCGCGCCTCCACTATCTCCGGCGTTATGCGCCGGTCGTTGTCCGTGAGCGAAAGGATTAGTTTGTCAAGCTCGCCGGTTATTCGGCTAAGGTCGGAGCCGATGTGGTCGGCTATCATCTGCGCGGCCTTGTTGTCGATGGTCGCCCGCCCGTTGGCCTTGAGGTAATGCTCGATGAACGCAGGCAATTCGTACTCCCTTTTCTTCTTGCTTTCAAAGACAACTCCCACCGCCGCGGCCTTGGCCAGTATTTTCTTGCGCCCGTCGATGGAGCCGTTCTTGTGGCAGATTACGAGCACCGTGGTCTGCATGGGCTTCTCCACGTAGCGCTCCAGGCGTTCCCAGTTCTTTATGTTCTGCGCCTCTTTCACGATTACCACCTGCCTTTCGGCCATCATCGGGTAGCGGCGCACCATGTCAACGATTTGGTTTGCCTGCACGTCGGAGCCGAAAACAACCGACTGGTTGAAGTCGCGCTCCTCGGGCGCAAGGGCGTTGGCCTCGATGAACGACGAAATCTTGTCAATGTAGTAAGACTCCTCGCCCATCAGTATGTACACCGGCGCGTACCTGCCTTCGCGCAGGTCGCGCATTATGCTGTCGTAAGTAGCAATCTTCTTTTCGGCCATATAAATAATGGTTTACGTGCGCACGGACGGAAAAAACGTGCAAAAACAAAGGTTTTCAGCTGTTATTCATTATCTTTGCCGACGCATAACGCACTTTCAGAATGCAAATTTAATAAAATGTATCGATTAAACCTACCACAATACGAAATAAAAATAACACAGCGACAGGGCAAGCCTTACATCCTCGACACGCTGCGCCGACGCTACGTCGCGCTGACGCCGGAGGAATGGGTGCGCCAGCATTTCGTCCACTTCCTCACCGAACTGAAGGGCTATCCGCCGTCGCTGCTTGCCAACGAGGTGGAGCTTCGCGCGGGCGACAAGCGTCTGCGGTGCGACAGCGTGCTATATAATACAGCGGCGCAGCCCGTCATGATTGTGGAATACAAAGCCCCGACGGTGCAGCTTACGCAGCGCGTGTTCGACCAAATCACGGCGTACAACATGCTGCTGCACGTAGATTACCTCATCGTAAGCAACGGCTTGCAGCATTACTGCTGCCGCATGGACTACGAAAAGCACACGTACACCTTCCTGCGTGACATCCCAGAATACAACGAACTATAAGCCATGAAAAAGGAAACAAAGGCAAGAATACTTGCAACCGTTATCCTGATGCCCGTCTACGGGGCAATATGCTACGCCCTTTACAGCCTCGACGTAATGCCGAAAGACTGCGCAATAGGCTGCTTCATAGCAATGGCAACCGTCGAACCAATCCTGTATCTAATCAAGAAAAGCAACGAGGCATAGGCCGTTATAGCGTTTCCTGAAAACGCAGACACGTCCCGATACATTTTATAAAAGCCGTCCTGACGGTGCGTTTAAGGCGTTCAAACGATACGTTAGAGCCGTCCAAATCATGCGTTTGGACAGCTCTTTCACATCAATGGAGCACCTAACGCATAACACACTGATACTCAACACATTATAAAAGGCCACCTTTTAGCGTGTAAAAGGTGGCCTTTTGGCGTGTAACTTGCGGCCTTTTGCAAGGCGAAAGACCGTCTTTCAGGGTTCATCCGCAGTTTAGGTGTAAGCATACTTGTTCCGTCGGATTTGCAATCCGACGGTTTCTAAGTGCGGATTTGCAATCCGCTCACCAACATACATCATTTTATATATGTGCGGTTCAAGCGGATTACAAATCCTTATAGTAAATTTCGGCGGATTGCAAATCCGCCGAAACATATTGCCCTCCACCTGAATTACAGTAGGATGTATATGCTTATTGGCTTTATATTCCATACACTTGAATTGCGGATGAGCGGCAAATTGCATCGCAATTTGCCGCCTTTTGAAAAATGGGTTATGGCAAACTATCCTGTCGTCACATGCCCCTTGCCTTGTAAATACGTTCTTTTGCCTCGTTTATTTCCTGAAATTTCTTTTCCGCCGCGCGGCGTATGTCGTCGCCGAGGGCGGCCACGCGGTCGGGATGATGCTGCAAGGCGAGCTTGCGGTAGGCGCGGCGCACCTCGTCGTCGGTGGCCGTCGGCGGAACGCCGAGCACGGCGTAGGCGTCGTCGAGCGTGCCTCCGCTTAGCTTGAGCATCGAGTCAAGGTCGGCGTCGGCCATGCCCATGCAACGCGAAACGTCCCTCAGCGCATCCACTTCGCTGCCCGGCACGCTGCCGTCGGCCTGCGCCAGCATCACGAGGAAGTTCAACAGTTGCAGCCTTTGAGAGTAATCCATGTTGGCGGCAATCTGCGCGCAACTCTCGCGTATTACGCTCTTAAACGCCCCGGGACGGCCTGCCTCCATGCGCTTCTGCTCGTCGAAAAGGCGCAACAGTATCGCGTTGCCCTGCTCTACGGCGGCTTCGCCGAAGTTAGCGCGCAGGAAACGGCGCACAAACTCCATCTCGGAGTGCATCACGCGGCCGTCGGCCCTGATGATGTATGAGGCCAGCACGAGCAGCGAAAACAGGAAACTGTTGCGCTGCCCCTCGTAATACTGCCGCCTGCGGGCCTCCTCCCAGGCGTCGCCAAAGCCCGAAAAACCGTCCGCCTTGCGGTCTTCACCCGTGTTGACGGCCTTCAGGCCGTAATCAAACAACGCACCCAAGGCCACTCCGGCCAGTGCTCCCAACGCGCCACCCGACATGAAGCCGAGTATGCCGCCTATCCATTTACCTGCAGACATATTTCTTTTTAGTTGACAAGTTACGAGTTTTCAGTTACAAGTTGACGAGTGACGAGCAGACAAGGAGATGCCCTCCATATGCCGTCACGTGCTGATTTTACGAATACAAAAATAACGCCATTGCCGCAAACAATGGCGTTATTCAACGTGCTTTACCTTTAATTAACAGAAAATAAAGCACTTAAAGCATATCAATCCCCATCCCTTCGGGAGGGTTAGGGTGGGTGTTTTAATGCTTGGAGTAGGCTATTTCCACTCCGCCAGAGCCTCTTCCATGCCCTTTACGAGCATGGGTAGCTCCGCCGCAAGCAGCCTTACGGTCTGCACGCGCAGCTTTCCTTCGCCGTATTCCTTCCTCTGCGTCATGGCAAGAAGCGGCGCGCCGCCTTCCGTTGAAACGCCGAACGTGACGTCTCCGCTAAGCGAACGCACCATAAGTCCCGGTGGAACAGCCTCGCCCGAGCGCAGTTTGCCGTCCAAAAGGCTTATTACCGCAAGCAATTCGGCCAGCTCCTTACGGTCGAAAAACAGCTTCTCGCGCTCATATCCGCCGCCTGCGACCTGCACGCTGTGCGTAATTTTAAGGTACGCTTCCGCCCCGCTCTCGATAAAATCAAGGTAGACAGTGCCGCGCTTCAGCCTCAACGCCCTGCTCCATTGGCTCAAACGGCTTTGCTTAGGCTCGTCCCGTGCAGGCTCTTCCTTCGCCTCTCCCGGCATTTTCAGCCACGGCTGACCGTTCTCTAGATACTCAACGTTGTCGAAACCGGCCAGCGCACGCTCCAGCTTTCCGCCCTTAGTGCAATAGCCTACGACCGTTTTCTGCGCCAAAGAGAGCATCAGCACGTTCCTGTCGAACGCCGAACGGGCCGTCACATTATGCACGCTCCCGTCGCAATGGGTCACTATGAGCAGCCTGCTTTCGCTCAAGGCGGTACGCACATCGTCGCTCCAGCGGCTCGGCATGGCCTCCGCCAGGCAGAGAATTGTCGGTATGTTGCGCTGCAAAAGGGTGGTAAACACGGCGCGCTCCATGGGCGACTGGTTGCCGCACATCACGCAGTCGCGCTCCGGCGAGAGGCCGAGCATCCACTTGCCCACAAGGTATTCCAGTCCGTCGGGCGTCTTACGGGAGCACACAAAGGCCGTTTTCTCGCGCTGCATCAACGCCTCGTTACCGAGTTTTGACAGTATTTTCATTAATTGAAAGTTGAGAATTTATAATTGAGAATTATGATTTGCTTTGAAAATAAACGGTTAAAAACAAGGAGCAAAGCGCATTGCCAACAGGTCATATTTTCTTAAATCTTAATTCTTAACTCTTAATTTTCACTTGAATATCCCTCGTAATAATATGACTGTTCTATGCCTTTGAAGATTATTTCGCGGTCGTCAGTCCGGTCGGTCAACGCCGGTTGAAGCAGCATACGCAGCTCAAGGTCGTTTATCGGGCTGCGTTCCATGGCCTGAAGATACTTGTCCTTGTCCACCTTCTGCCAGTCAACCACTCGGCAGAGACTGCGTTTCAGCATCATGTCAAGCCATATACGGGTAGCCCGTCCGTTGCCTTCCATAAACGGATGGGCGATATTCATCTCAACATATTTGGCTATAATTTCCTCGAAAGTGCCTTCAGGCATCTTCTCGATAATGGGCAGAATTGCGTCAAGATACAGGCAGTTGGCGAAGCGGAAGCCGCCTTTGGAGATGTTTAATTTACGGATTTTGCCTGCAAAGTCATACAAACCACCGAACAACCGGCGGTGAATGTCGCATAAACCACTGACCGTTCCTACCTCTATAAGGTCTATTTCGCCGCTCTCAAACAGGGCTTTCGCCTGTTCAAGACTTTGCCTGTCAATGTCTTTTCCGTTGTTTTTCATAACGCAAAAATACGAAAAGTAATTAAGAATTAAGGGTTAAGAATTAAGAAAATTACCAACGAAGCATATTTTCTTAATTCTTAACCCTTAATTCTTAATTCAAAAGCTCTTAACTCTTAATTAGCTTACAGCCTGCTCTTCTGCCCTGCTCCGGCGCCCGTCCCCTTATATTTGCTGCGCGAAGTGTTGAACTTATAGCGCACGGTAAGGTTGATGTCGCGCATCGCCTTAGGCTCATAGATTGACTCGCGCATCGTTCCGTAGTACGTCACAACGCTGGTCTTGTCGGTCTTGAACAGGTCTGAGACGTAGAGCGAGAGCGACAGTTTGTCCTTCAAGAACGACTTGTAGAGCGACAAGTCGGCGCGGAACGACGGCTTGCGCATGTAGTTGTTCTCCTCTGCGCCGGTCGTATTGCAGCGCATGTTGAGCGAAATCTCGCACAACTTGGTCTCAACGGTGTTGTCGAAGCGGAACGTCGCCATCGGATTGTCAAGCGGATTGTGCCCGTGGACGTCCATCTTGAACCACTGCTTCTGCACTCCGAGCATCAGCGAAGGATGCCAGATGCCGAACTTGGGGCGTAGGTTGAGCGAGGCATACACGTTATCGCAAGCCTCACCGTTAACCTGACGGAAGAGCGCGACGGCCGGGTCGTCGTTGTAAGTCTCGCTGTGTTGCAGTATGGGGTCAATGATATGGGAGTAGCCCACGCTGAACATCAGCCACTTGTACGAGGCCGCGAAGTTGACGTTGTGCGACTTTGTAGGCACGAGGAAGGGGTTTCCACCCTCGTAGGTATAGCGGTTGTCGTAGTTTATGTTGCTGCGGAGCTGGTTGTAAGAGGGGCGGCGTATGTCGGCGGAATAGCCGAGTTGCAGGCCGACTTTGCCGAACATCGCCGATAGGGCTACCGACGGAAACAAGTCGCCATACGTCTTGCTCTGCTCCGCTATGCGCTTGCCGTCCTCGTAATAGTCGAAGTCCACGTCCTCGTAACGCAGTCCGAGCTGCGCACTCAACGGGCCGAACTGCCGCGCGTACTCAACGAACACCGTGGCAAGGCCATCCTCCGTGCGGCTGCGGTCGTCGTCGATGATGCCCTTGGGCAGCACGGTGTACACCGTCTTACGCGTAGAGTAAGAGTATTCGCCGCCGAAAGAGAGGCTGCCGCCAAAAAGCGGAGCGGTCACAACGAGCTTGGAAGCGATGAGGTTGCTGCGCGGAACGGTGTTCGTCGTCACGTCGTTATGCTCCGTGGATTGCCCCGTCTCGGTGTAGCCCTCGACGGTGTTCATCGTAGCATCTGACTTAGTGTACATCCAGTCGGTGTTGAAATCGACGCTCCATTGGCCTATTTTTCCCGTATAATAGGCGTTGCCCTGAAGCGTGGTAGCCTGCGTGGAGGCCGTGTAGTCGCTGCGCAGCTGCTCGGTAAGAGTGCCATTCTGCGTGAACGTTGACTCCATGTAGCCGCCCGGCTTGTTCCACGGCTGACGGCTGTAGCTGGCGCTTATGCCGACAGAATGGTTTTGGTTGAACATGTAGCTTACGGCCAGCCGCGCGTACAGGTTTTCGTTCTTGTACACCTGGTCGATTTCGCTGCGCTGCCGCCAAGTGTCCTCTAAGTGCGTGATTTGCTCGATGGTCTTGGGGTCGGGGCTGGCCCATTTCGAAGCGCGGAGCGTCGCGCCGACGTCAAGTCCGCCCGTGCGGTAGTTCATATTGAGGTTGTCCTCGCCTACAAGGTAGCCGTAATCGTTAAGCTCTCCGAACAAACGGTTGTCAAGGCTGAAGCCGTCGCCCACGGCCTTTTTCGTAGTTATGCGTATGACCGACGTCACGCTGGCGTCGTAACGCGCGCCGGGGTTGGTTATAACCTCCACATCCTTTATATTGCCCGCGCTCAATCGGTCAAGCTCGGAGTTGTCCCTCACCTTGCGTCCGTTGATGTACATCTCGGGCGTACCGCGCCCGAACACCTCTATTTTGCCGTTCCTGGCCGACACGTTCGGTATGCGGTCGAGCAGGCGCTCTATGGTTCCGGCGTGCTCAAGTATTGTTCCGCTCACGCCCGTTATCATGCCCTCGCCCTTCAGGCGCGTCTTGGGCATATCGCTCTTCACCACCACTTCGCCCAGCACCTGCGTCACGGCTTCAAGGCGGACGGTACCCATGTCGTCGCGGCGGTCGGCGTAAACCGTCTTGTAACCGAGCGAAGAGAAGCGCAGCAGGCGGCCTTCGCCCTTGGTGTCGAGGGTGAAAGTGCCGTCGTCGGCGGTCATAACGCCGGAGACGAAGGCCGAGTCGGGCAGCGAGAGGGCCACCACGTTGGTGTAAGGCAGGGGTTGTCCGCCGCCGTCAACGACGCGTCCCGTCACCGTTTGCGCCGCCAACGGGTGCGCCAAAAGCGCGCAACAACACAGCGCGGAAAGTCTGGTAAATGTGTTCATATATGTCATTTGTCGTGATGTTTTATATCCAATAGACGTAGTTTGTCGTGAAAATGTTACACGGCTGGGCCGTTTTTTTGATGGCAGCCATCAGTAAATCACCTGAGACCACCCCAATCCTCCCGAAGGGAGGGAGCTTAATGCGCCTCACATATTGCCCCAGCGCATCGGGCTTATCTGCTTATTATGCTAATTTGGCCTATAAGTCCAATTTGCCTAATGAGCCGAATACGCCCTATCCACCGCCTCTGCAACAACGCCCACTTGTTCTGCCAGATTTGCAATCCGGCGGTTTCTAAGTGCGGATTTGCAATCCGCTCACCAGCATACATCATCTTATAGATGTGCGGTTTGAGCGGATTACAAATCCTTATAGTAAATTTCGGCGGATTACAAATCTGCCGAAACATATGCCAGATAAGCCGAATGCGCCTAATACCACACCTCTGCGACAAAGCATACCAAGCTCCCTCCCTTTGGGAGGATTGGGGTGGTGTCAGGTGGCTTGTTGATGGGTGTCAGCTTGTTTGCCGATGGGTTTCTCATTGACGGCCTTTTGCCTTCCAAAAGGCCGTCAATTGCACGCTAAAAGACCATCTTTTGCAGCCCGAAAGACGGCCTTTTGCAAAGCCATTGATTATCAACGGGTTACACGGCAGTATCACCATACCGCCAGAACGCCCTGTTTTCAGCAGCGCAAAGGTATGAAAATCATGCGTAATACGCAACTCGAAAAGCGACATTCCGCCGTTTACCCCCCCCCCGAAAATTTAACATAAATCAACACTCCACGAAGCCAATTTGCCCCGTTATTCGCTATATTTGCATTCCTGAAAGCCTTGCAGGTAATCATAATTATCCATTCTCAACTCTCAATTCTCAATTAACCATGAAGACAGAACTTGAAAAATGCCTCGCCGGAGAGCCTTTTTTCGGCGGCGACCCGGAAATAGCCGCGATTGCGGAGAAGGCCAAACGCCTGACGCGAGAGCTTAACGACACCGCCTATACGGACATCGACAGGAAGCGCAACATCATGCAACGGCTGTTCGGCCGCGTGGGGCGGCGCGTGCATATAGACGTTGACTTTCACTGCGAGTACGGCCGCCACATACTCATAGGCGACCTCGTAATAATCAATATGAACTGCACCTTCGTTGACAACAACATCATCGAAATAGGCAATGACGTGCTCATAGCCTCAAACGTGCAGATTTACACCGCCACACACTCCACCCGATACGCCGAACGGATGCTGCCCGACGACGGCTCTGACGGCTGCGAGTTTTGCCTTACATACGCAAAGCCCGTGAAAATATGCGACGGCGCATGGCTCGGCGGCGGCGTAATAGTGCTGCCCGGAGTGACAATCGGCGCGGGCAGCGTAATCGGCGCAGGCAGCGTGGTGACCCGCTCAGTGCCCGACAACTGCGTGGCCGTGGGCAATCCGTGCCGGGTTATCAGAAAGATTGACAACGGGGAATGATAATGGAAACGTGAAAACCTTTCCATAACAAGCGGAATATGCCTCCATTTCCGCCACAAGCCAAATAAAAAACGACGGCCGTTTCATATTCCGCAAAATTTCATTAACTTTGCAGAAGCTTCACCCACGCCGTGTCCCAAACGGGAGGCGACAACGAGGGAGGGAGCACTACATATCAGAAAAGGCGTTTGCTGACGCTTTGTTTTTGGCGGTTCGAAACTTCCACAAACCGAATTAGTTGTCGAAAACATCGCAGAGGTGGATGCCACGGGTAGGTATATGCCATTCCCGTCGGTGTGCATAAGGCAGTCTGTGCCTTAATGCACACCTGTACGGATTGTATATATGCCAACGGCGTGGGTATCACTCTGTCTGTTTACAACCAAGGCTGTGGAAGGCCGCGAACCGCGAAACAGGCAGAAGCAGAGATACCCCCGCTTTTTCATATGTGGCTGAACAACAGTGGATACCAAAGCAACAAGTCCGGCACCGGGGTATATGCGGACAAAAAACAACCGGTAACCGATGCTCGCAAAATCTATCCTAAAACTGTTCAGGAAAGTAAACTTGTGGAAAACCGTTTACTTCAACCTGCACTACTTTCCATGGAAAACGGCCCTGCGCCTGCCCGTATTCATATACAAACGCTCGGAACTGTACAAGATGAAGGGGCGCATCGTAATCAACGCTCCCGTCAAGACCGGCATGATGAAACTGGGACCTCACGGCCTTGGCACGCAGGACATGCTGTTTGAAAGGACAATGTGGGAAGTGGCCGGCACGCTGGTGATAAACGGGAACGCGTGCATAGGCCGCGGAAGCAAGATAAGCATAGGCGAGAACGCCACCTTGACGCTTGGCGACAACTTCACAATCACGGGCGGCTCTGACATCATCTGCCACAAAGCAATAACCTTCGGCAGGGACTGCCTGCTGTCATGGGATATCCTCATGATGGACACCGACTTCCACAATGTGCTCGACCTGCAAGGCAAAAAGATTAATGCGCCCAAGCCAATCACAATAGGCAACCATGTATGGATAGGCTGCCGTAACACTGTTCTGAAAGGCACTACGATAGCGGACAACTGCATCGTTTCGGCAAACTCTACGATAACACGGAGCTTCGACAAGCCAAACTGCATCGTCGGCGGCAACGGAAAGAACGCAGGAACAATAAAAGAGGATATAGACTGGGAACAATGACATGGCTGAAAAACCATCCAACGCCTTACATACAAGCCGCATCCGGGATATTTAAACTAAAAAGCAAGACAAACATTAATTCCTACAAGGACTGCGCCATATAAACCTGCAGATACAACACATTGCCATCCTTATGCAAGTCTTTGGTATAAAGCACATAACGGCTGCCTACCCTACTTGAATACTTGCTGCAAAAAGCATTCAATGAAGCGTGCCGCTTATACGAAGACGACTTCACCTCGATAGGACAAACCTTGTTACCCTGCGGCAAAAGGAAATCTATTTCATAAAGATGATTGCCTTTTTCCGTAGGGAATGTATAATAAAACAACGACTTGCCATTGGCCACAAGCGTCTGCGCGATTACGTATTCATATACAAACCCAAGGTTTGCATCAAGCTTGTCACTAAGAAGTTTCTGATATATCACATTTTCAGTGAAATCCTTATCCTTAAATGCAAGAGAAACAAAAAGCCCGGTGTCGGCCGCATATATCTTGTAGCGGTTTATGTCCCGGTTTAAAGACACGCCCACTCCTGGGTCATTGGCATAGTAAGCGACGTTCACCGTCATCGTATCTTTCATCTCGACGGTCAGTTGTTCGACAGTAGCTTTGCTGACACCATCACCTATCATGCTTGACACTTGGTATCTTGAGGCATTTTTATTAAGCTCTGACGGCACGGCATCGTAAAATATCGACATCCTGCCACTGCCATCAATTTTTCGGAAATCATCTTCATACAATGTTATAATGTCACGCTTTACAATGTCTACTTCAGCCAAATTGTTTGTCTCAAGATAAGCGCTGACCGCCTGCGGCATTCCCCCGACAAGCATATACAGACGGAAATCACGCAAAAGTTTCCTGTTAACGACATCGACAACAGGTGTTTTCCGTTCAAATACTGACCGCATCAACGGAATAGTTGCCGTATCACCTAAAGCCTAACGAAACTCCTCATAATCAAGTGGATAAAGATAAAACTTACATTCTTCACTTGGTATTATTATGTCTTACAGCTTACGCTTGAATATAACCTTTGCCCTTTCCATAAACACCTGATTATCATTTGTCTAACAATGCAAAAATTGGAATATTACGACTAATCTCAAAATGTTTTCAATTAAACATCCAAATATCTCAAAATCTTTTAACCTAAAAAGCCCGATAATCTCAAAATTTTGTATCATTTATCCAACTTGTTTCTTTACAATTTTTGTTTTTACACTATATTTGCATAATACATACAATCCAAAATCACTATATTTGCAAGTGAAATACATTGCGAAAGGAGGATGGTATGGATTTTCGTATAATGTCATTGCTCATAGCGGCAAGTGTATTCTGCGGCGTGCGCCTGAAGCGTAGGCCGGACATTCCGCTGCGCGCTGACGTATGCCTGTGGCTGACAAGGGTACATCTGGCCGTCTTAGCGTTGGCAGTCGCAGGCATAATAATCGAATGGAACACTGACTTCTATTTTCGATGGAATATCACGAGTAACTCCGTGTTGCTGGCATGGCTGACGGGCATTGTGGCATTCTTTGTCGGAATACGCACGAAGAAAACCCGGGCGGTAAAACTGTACCTGCGCATATTCTTGGTTTTTGCCATACTTTGTTTACCAATAATATCCCTCGTCGTATCTTCTTGGACGGCATATTACGCTACAAGCGAGCATTACACAGTGTGCGAGGGAAAAGGCCTTCTATCCCCATGGTATCCTAATTTCAATATAAGAAAAACCTACTGGATTGTGGAACGCCAGTTCACAACGACCTCAAACAGTATTCTTGAACCTGATTTTTACGACAATGCGCTCTTCTCATTGACAGAGGAAGAAAACGCAGGAGCACTGGTTTTCACGGCAACCAATGAAAAAGAACACGGCGAAAGCTGCACCATAATAATGACAGACACCGCGAAATACCGGCGCAACGCGCGGCAAGCCAAGATGTTGATAACCGACAGGTTCAAGCGCGCAAGCGGCTTCAAGAATTATCATTTTGAATGCACCTTGCCCGAAAACGGATGGAAAGTGGAACTTGCAAGCGGTTACGAAAACACTATTTCATCACCTAAAGACGCCAAAAACAAAATAAGGCAATACACCTCGACCCTATCAGATAACGACAACAAGGATTCTATTTCCGTTGAATTCAGTATTAGCAGTATAATGGGTTCTTATGATATAATTGTCTCCAATGAAACAAAAGCACGCCTGACTATACCCAAAGATTCGTTTCCACGGCTAACTCCGTACACTGCTGTCGATGAAATTACATCGCTTTTCGTGAAATATAAAGACAAAGTAAAGTATTAAAGACAAGGAGCGGCATCAACCTTTTACGCTCTGCCTCACTACCTTCAACGCCTCGATTTGCCTGCTTTCAGGCAATGCGGCGAGGCTGTTCACACAGCCGAGCATGGCCGCTCCGCCGAAGTTTAATTGTTGTAAGTAATCGATTTTGTCGGGAGTTACGCCGCCAAGAGCGACAACCTTATGGTCTATTATGCCGTCTTTTGATGCCTCACGGAGAGTCTCATCGGTGAAGGCGGAAGCGTAACCTTGCTTTGAAACGCTGTCGAAAATCGGACTAAGAAAGACGTAATCGCAAGCGTCTTTATATCGTTTTACTTCCTCCAAAGAGTGGCACGAACGGCTTACGTGCCCCTGCCAGCCGTCAGGCACGGTGCTGCGCCGCGCGTTGAGGTGTATTCCGCGCAGGCCGTAAGGCTGTGCAAGCTCGAAAAAGTCGTGTATTACGATGCGCCGGCGGTCGTCGCTTGTCAAATCGTCAAGCAACCTCGCGCAGTCGTCTGCCGTCGCGCCGGGTTTGCGCAAGTGCACAATGTCAACGCCACAGGCGAACAAACGGTGGATGAATGCGGTTTCGCCGGGAAAGAATGTAGGGGAAGTTATTACAAGCCAAAGCACTTTTTATTAGGAATTAAGGAGTTACGTAGTTAAGGAGTTAAGACATATGTATTAAAAACAAGGAGTTAAAAAGTTATGCAATAGGAAGCAAGACTATAGTCTTACCCCCTTAACTACGTAACTCCTTAACTCCTCAAAAAATATTATTTCAGTCTTTCAATAATCAGCTGTGCCACCTTCTTGCCCGACATGAGCATTCCGCCGAAGATGGGTCCCATGCGTGGTGTGCCGCTGACGGCAGAAGCTGCCATGCCGCAGACGTAAAGTCCGGGGTAGATTTCTTTCGTTCCGTTTACCACTTCTTCCTCGCCTGCAACCACGTCGAGCGAACGTTCGCCGATAACATCGCCCGTATCGGTAGCCAGGCGGATGCCGTTCTTGCGCGCAACGGTCTTGCACATCTCGCTGTCATGACCCGTTCCGTCGATTACGCACTTAGCCATTATGTTCAGCGGGTCAACGTGCAGACCCTCGCGGAGCACAGGAGTCCAGTTTACTACAACGCCGCTCACAACGTTGTTTTTGAACACAACGTCCTCAACAGAGTAGCAGTTGAAGATTGTCGCGCCCTCATGCACAGCCTTATAGAGCAGTGCCGATGTGCTCTCAACGGAGTCCATGACGTAAAGTCCGTCGCCGTAAGGCTTATAGTTGATGTCGAAATCTTTTACAATATCGATTGCTTCTTCCTGAACAACAATCTGGTTGAACATCATTGCGCCGCCCCACATGCCGCCGCCGGGTGACAGTTTACGGTCGAACTGGGCCACCTTCAACCCGGCCTTAGCCAGGTAATAGGCCGCAACAATGCCCGACGGACCGCCGCCAACGATGGCGACGTCGAGGTCGAGGTTTCTTTCCAACTTCTCAAAATAGGTACTGATGATACCCTGTGAAACTTTCTTTTCAATCATTTTTATTTGTTATTTAATCGGTAATTTTCATATTTCCAAGAAATAAAGGTGCCGAATGAGCCGACTACTCAACGTCGCATTCGCTGTCCTTGATGGTCTGGCTGATGCGCATCGCGCAGAAGTTAGGACCGCACATCGTACAATACTTGCCTCCCACGTGGTTGGCCGTCTTGTAATATTCAAGCGCACGCTCAGGATCAAGGCTCAAGTTGAACTGGTCTTTCCAACGGAACTCATAACGAGCCTTGCTCAACGCGTTGTCGCGCACCATAGCCCCGGGATGCTGCTTGGCAAGGTCGGCAGCATGGGCGGCCAACTTGTAGGTGACAACTCCCACGCGAACATCGTCACGGTCTGGCAATGCAAGGTGCTCTTTCGGCGTGACATAACACAGCATCGCCGTGCCGAGCCAGCCTATTTGGGCAGCTCCTATGGCACTGGTGATGTGGTCGTAGCCCGGCGCAATGTCGGTAACGAGCGGCCCGAGGGTGTAGAACGGCGCGTTATGGCACTTCTCGATTTGCCTCTGCATGTTCTCGGGGATTTTGTGCATGGGCACATGTCCCGGCCCTTCAATGAACGCCTGCACATTCTTTGCCCATGCACGCTCCACAAGTTCGCCCATGGTGTCAAGCTCGGCGAACTGCGCACGGTCGTTAGCATCGTATATGCTGCCCGGACGGAGGCCGTCGCCAAGCGACAGGGCGACGTCATACTGCGCGCAAATGTCGCAGATGTCGTCAAAGTGTTCGTAAAGAAAACTCTCCTTCTGGTGCATCTGGCACCACTTCGATATAATGCTTCCGCCGCGGCTTACCATGCCGGTCATGCGGTTGTCGGCCAGGTGTATGTTCTGAAGACGTATGCCGCAATGGATTGTGAAGTAGTCAACGCCCTGCTCGCACTGCTCAATCAGCGTGTCACGGAACAGCTCCCAGGTAAGGTCTTCGGCCTTTCCCTTGACCTTCTCCATGGCCTGATACATCGGCACTGTGCCCACGGGAACGGGGCAGTTGCGTATAATCCACTCGCGGGTTTCGTGTATGTTGTCGCCAGTTGACAAGTCCATTAGCGTATCGCCGCCCCACTTGCAGCTCCAAACGGCCTTCTCCACCTCCTCGTCAATACCCGAGGTAGTGGCCGAATTGCCTATATTGGTGTTTATTTTAACAAGGAAATTGCGCCCGATAATCATCGGTTCGGCCTCGGGATGGTTGATGTTGGCGGGTATTACGGCGCGTCCTGCGGCCACTTCGTCGCGCACAAACTCGGGAGTTATGTGCGTTTCGATGCCCAATTCGGCACAGTTCATGTTCTCGCGGATAGCCACATACTCCATCTCGGGCGTAACAATGCCCTGCTTTGCATAGTACATCTGACTTACCTGGCAGCCCTGCTTCGCCCTAAGCGGCAACGTGATATGCTCGAAACGCAGGTGGTCGAGCGAACGGTCGTCACGCCGCATACGTCCGTATTCTGACGAAATCTCAGGTAAACGCTCAACTCCGCCACGCTTCATAATCCACGGCTCGCGCAATCGCGGAAGCCCTTTCTTTACGTCAATCGCCACGTTCGGGTCGCTGTAAGGCCCTGAAGTGTCGTAGATATAAACCGGTGGATTGGGGTGTTCCACCCTCTTTCCGTTCTCAACGGTCACCGTCGGCAATTGATGAACGACACGCATTCCTACCTTAATGTCAGGGAAAAGAGTACCTTTCAGATAGACTTTCTCAGACCCCGGATAAGTGATTTTTATGTTATTCTCCATAAACTATTGTTTTAGTTAAGAGTTAAGAATTAAGAGTTAAGAAAATATGCAACGGCATTTTTCTTAATACTTAACTCATAATTCTTAATTTTTCAACTACTTTTCTCATTTCTTCCACAGGCTGTTCAGCACGCAACACGCTGCCGCTAAGGGCTATCCCAGACACTCCTGCGGCCATAAGCTGCGGTATGTCGTCACTGGTTATACCGCCGATGGCTACGAGAGGAAGCCCTATTCCGCATTCCTTCATTTGCGAAAGGATGCGCTTATAGCCCTCAAGGCCAAGCATTGGGGCAAGGTTTTTCTTCGTCATGGTGAAACGGAACGGGCCGCAACCTATGTAATCGGCACCCTGCGTGGCAAGCCTCTGCACGTCTTCAAACGTATTCGCCGTGCCGCCGATGATGAAACCGTCGCCTGCAAGGCGGCGCGCCTCGTCAACGGGCATGTCGTTCTTGCCAAGATGCACGCCGTCAGCACCTACACGGAGGGCCAGCTCTACATGGTCGTCGATGACAAACACCGCCCCCATGCGCCTGCATTCCGGCAAAATGAGCCGCGCTACGCGCTCTATCTCATCCTCGCAAGCATCCTTCATGCGCAGCTGAATCCACTGGCAACCGCCCTCAAGAGCCATCATCGCCGAGTCGTAATATGAATACTTGTCAGTAAAATGGGTGATGAATTGCAGGCGTGAGGCGGTTTCAAGGTCTTTGGGTTTTAAGGTTTTAAGGTCATACCGTACAACCTTATAACCGCACAACCTCATAACCCTATCTGCATAAAAGTGGCACACAGGCCCGTGGCCGCGGCCTACATGCACACCGGCACCGGCCTTCAACGCCTCCGTAAGATACTCCTTGGCCTGCCGCACGGCATCTTCAAGGCCGTTGCCGCAGGCCAACAAGGCCGCAATGGCCGACGAAAGGGTGCATCCCGTACCATGAGTGTTCGGCGTATCTATGGCCTCCGCCGTGAACTCCACACGCTTCACGCCTTCACCTTTATATATATATAGGTAATCGGTCTTCGTATTTCCCTCTGCATGGCCGCCCTTTATGAGCAACGCCTTAACGCCAAGCCGCAATATGGCTTGCGCCGCATCGTCCACCGACGTGTCCGTACCGGCCAAAGTCCAAGCCTCGGGAAGGTTGGGCGTAACCAAGTCAGCCATGGGCAGCAGCCGCTCCTTCATTATAGCCAAGGCATCGGGCTGCATCAAGGCGCATCCGCTCGTAGACACCATTACGGGGTCAACCACCAGGAACTTCGACCTATACGCCGTCAGCGCGCGCACTATGGCGTCGAGCGTCTCGGCATCGTTAACCATGCCGATTTTCACCGCATCCACCGTAACGTCTTCCATAACGGCCACGATTTGGTCGTAAACCACCTGCGGCGGCAGCTTGTGCACATACTTAACGCTCTGCGTATTCTGCACGGTTACGGCTGTAATGGCCGTAGCACCATACACGCCAAGGGCAGAAAACGTCTTCAAGTCTGCCTGTATTCCTGCTCCGCCGGATGGGTCGGAGCCTGCTATTGTCAATGCCGTTACGTATCTTTTCATCAGTTTTGCGGTTGTACGGTTCTGTGGTTATACGGTTATGCGGTACTGAGGTTATGCGGTTGTGCTGTGTTTCAGGTCATTGAAAACCGTAAAACCTTACAACCGTAAGACCTTATAACCGTAAACTATTTGTACTGGAAAAGACGGGACGCATGAAAACAAGATTTATGCGCAAGAAAGAATGAACGTTACCAAAATCCCAGCGTCGGCATTACCCGTACTGGTGCAATGTGTATCTTCTCAGCCGCAGACCGCTTTCAGCATCGTCTGTGGCACCACCTTTTGAGTACGTCCGCAAAGATAACGCTTTAAAGTGTAACGGCAAAACTTTTAAGTGTTTTTCACTCAAAAGTCACTGCCCATGCTTACGGTGAACGTCAGCTTCTGAAGACCGTACTTATATATGTTTGCAAGGATAAGCGCATATTCCAGCTTCGTGCCGTCAGAAACAATGTCAAGCACCTGCCTGTATTCATCCGCCGGAATGACATCCTTCAGCATCGGGCCGTCGCCCTCTGTCCTTACAAGCCTTATTTTGTCGGTAAGCGGCGAAATGACGTAGGCGTAATACGCCTGATACGGCACTTTGTTGAACAAAACCCAGTCAGGGTCGTCCTTCGGCAACACATTTTCCAAGTAAATACGCTTGCTTTCATACGGCAAATACGCCGTAGTGCCGCCATAAATGAGCACGTCGCCGTCCTTGTTTACCTTTATTTCAGGCTCTATGGCGTACTTGTCAAACGGGCATTGGTCGTAATACTCAATGTCGGCCTCGCTCGCTATCACAGGCTCTTCCGGCGTTTCCGGCTCCGTCACCACCCTGTCGTCAAGTATTTTTATGAGCTTATACCTGCAATTGGAGCCGTCGGCAGGCGGATTGGCGAGTATTGTCTTCCTTACCCGCAGCTCGTAACTGTGTCCTTTCTCATAAGTAAATCCTCCTATCGCTCCAAACGTCAGGGGCTGCCATCGCCCGTCTCCGCCCTCTTCCTTCACAAGCATACACTCTATGGGGTACTCCGCGTTGGTGTCAAACAAATCGTAAGTTATGCCGGTCTCGTGCGACACTAACATCATGATTTCCTTCACGACGTCCTTCGGCTCGCCGTCATTGTCCAGACTGCAACTTACCATCAACATGCCGGCAAGCAGCATCAGGGGCGAAAGATATTTGCTCATAATAAACCGTTTTTAAAGATAACCAACACGTATTTGCCTACAAATATACGCATTCTTACCGAATGGTGGGGGTAAATTTTAAAGAAAAACAAATTATTTTAACCACATTATAACAATACGGAGGCAAATACTTAAAATATGAAAGGCCGTCTTTCGCATCATGAAAGACGGCCTTTCGACCTGCAAAATGCGGCCTTTCGCAACGCAAAAGGCCGCATTTTGCAAAACGGATGGTTTTCAGCTGTAGCACCGCGCTCCACCGCCCGGTGTCAGTCTACCGGTATGTCCTTGTTCACGTTCTTGCTGCCCCATACGGCGTAGAAGAAAAGGTAAGCCAAGGCTATGAGCGGAACAACGTATGAAATCATGTAGCCGGCTTTGTCGGCGATGAAGTTCTGCACGAGCGGCAGCACGCCTCCGCCTACCACCATCATCATGAATATACCCGACGCGGCGGCCGTGTACTTGCCAAGTCCCTCGGTGGCGAGGTTGAATATGCTGGCCCACATCACCGACGTGCACAGTCCGCAGAGCACCAGCAGCAGCGCGCTGACGGGCACCGTAACCATCTCGAACGACGAGCCCGTGAACACCGGCATCGACGTTGTGGTGTCCTTAGACGAGAACATGGCACCAAGTATAAGCAGTATCGCTACTGACGACACCGTAATCATCATCGCACGGCTTGACACCTTGTCGGCTATGAAGCCTGCAACGAAGCGGCCTACGAGCATGAGCAGCCAGTACGTACCGGCAACGAAACCGCCGATGGTGGCTGCGTTGGCCAGCAGGCCCGCGCCCTTGTCGGTAGTGTCTGATATGTAGAAGTTGAGCGTGCCGGGTATGCCAATCTCTATTCCCACGTAAACGAATATGCCGATAACGCCCAATGCGCAGTGGCGGAAAGCCCAAGGGCTATGCTCGAACACGGTGTCGCGCGTAGCCTTGCCCATCTCAGGGTCGGCAATGGGTATGAAAGAGAGCACGATGAACGCTACGGCGAACACCGCCATGGCAATGAAGAGCACAAGGTTGATGTCGCTGATGGCCGTCTCCTTGGTAACCGTTCCTACGAGCGCACCAACCAACATGGGCGTAAGCGTGCCTGAAAGCGAGTTGAGCGTACCGCCGATAAGGTTGAGCTGGTTGCCGCGGTTGCCGCCGCCGCCAAGCAGGTTGAGCATCGGGTTAACCACCGTGTTGAGCATACATACGGAGAAACCGCTGATGAACGCTCCGAGCAGATACACCCAAAAGCCCGTCAAGCCTGCCGGGAAGCCCGACAGATACTGCACGAACACACCTATGAAGCCCACTGCTATCGCCACGAGGGCCGTCTTCTTGTAACCAATCTTGATAAGCAGCTTGCCGGCCGGAATGCCCATGAAGAGGTAAGCCAGGAAGTTCATCATGTTACCCATCATGCCGAGCATGTTGCTGCCCATCAGCTCCGGCTGGTTCTTCCAGATGACACCAATCGGCGCCGCCAAGTTGGTTACGAACGAAATCATCGCGTACAGGAACATCATCGCTATTATGGCAACGATGCTACCGCTTTGTCTGTTTGATTGTTTCATGGTTAATGTTGATATTTAATGGTTATGACAGTTTCTCCTCGGGTACGAAGTCGTCGTTCTCCTCGTCCTTCTTCACCACGCGCTTGCGTATCGCGCGCTTGCGCTTGGGCTTCTCCTCTACGGGTTTGTCGGCCTTTACGCCGGCCAGTTCGGGGTCGATAAGTATGCGTCCGCAATACTCGCAGACGATGATTTTCTTGTGCATCTTGATGTCGAGCTGGCGCTGTGGGGGTATTTTGTTGAAGCATCCGCCGCACGCGTCGCGCTGTACGTAGACTATGCCGAGGCCGTTGCGCGCGTTCTTGCGTATGCGCTTGAAGCTTGCCAGCAGGCGGGGCTCAATCTTAACTTCCAGCTCCTTGGCTTTCTCCTTCAGCCTTTCTTCCTCGGCACGGGTCTCGTCCAGTATTTCTTCAAGCTCGTTCTTCTTCTCCACAAGGGCCTGGCGGCGGTCAGTTATCAGCTCTTCGGTAGCCTTGAGGTCGGCGTTCTTCTCCTCCACCTTAGCGTTGGCCTCGCGTATTTTCTTGTTGCACAGCTCTATTTCGAGCGTCTGGAACTCTATCTCCTTGCTCAGAGTGTCATACTCGCGGTTGTTCTTCACGTCGTTGAGCTGAGCCTTGTAACGTTCCACACTGGCCTGCGCCTCGCCTATTTCGGCCTTCTTCTGCCTGACGGCGTCCTCAAACTCCTTGATGTCGTTCTTGATTTTCTCCACACGCGTGGTAAGTCCGGCGATTTCGTCCTCAAGGTCTTGCACCTCAAGCGGCAGCTCGCCGCGCAGGGCGCGCTCCTCGTCGATGGCCGACAACGTGGTCTGCAACTGGTAGAGAGCCTTCAGCCTCTCTTCTACCGACAAATCGGTTGGGTCTTTCTTTGCCATATTTTATTTTTTAGTTGACAAGTGACGAGCAGACAAGCAAACAAGCCCAATAGTCTTATTTTCAGTCTGCACGTCATTTATTAATGATTATTCTACCTTAATTATATATATAACGCCTCAACAAGCTGCACCGCCACAAGCAATATTCCTCGTCTGCTTGTCACCCGTTTACTCGTCTTCTACAAATAAATGACGGGGTTGGTGTTGGTCTTGGTGAGGTAAGCCTTCACGCCCTTGCACCTCTCCTCGATTATCTCCTTAAATATTTCGTTGGTGTACTGCTCGCTCTGGTAATGGCCTATGACGGCTATTTGTATCTCCTGCTCGTGCCCGAAATACTCGTGGTAGTGCATTTCGCCCGTCACAAAAGCGTCAGCCCCTTCTGCCATGGCGTCGCCAAGAAGGAACGAACCGGCACCGCCGCACACGGCGACGGTCTTGATTGGGCGGCGAAGCAGCTGGTTGCACTCGACGCACTCCACGTCGAACGTGCGCTTGAGCATGATGATGAAATCGTCGGCGGCCACCGCTTCGGGCAAATCGCCTATCACTCCGCTGCCGCACTCGATGCCGCCAACCGTCTTACAGGCGAAGAAGCGGCTGCCCTGAAGCCCCATTTTCTCCGCGATTTTGAAGTTTACGCCGCCCGGGGCGTTGTCCATGTTGGTGTGCATTGACACCACCGTCACGTCGTTCTTCAACGCCTTGGCAACCGCGCGCTGCACGTCGTCCTCGTAAGTGACATGCCTGAGCGCGTGGAATATAAGCGGATGATGGCTCACTATGAGGTTGCAGCCCAGGGCTACGGCCTCGTCAACCACGGCCTCCGTCACGTCAAGACACAATAAAGCCCCTGATACTTCCGCCTCTGTCAGTCCTACCTGCAAGCCGGCATTGTCAAAGCTCTCTTGCAGGGGCAGGGGCGCGAAACGTTCAAGGGCGTCAACCACTTCTCTTATTTTCACGCTTTCCAGCATTTATGTGTAATATTGTGCAAAGGTAATGATTTTCCGCGGCATGGCAAAGCGCGGCTGTTTTTATTTACGTTATTTAACAACGGCAAGGTGTGAAGCTGCAAGATGAAATCCGGCTGAATATCACCCGAAATGCAATATGCCGCAAAACGCAATGCAAAAGGCCGTGTTTTGCAGTGCAAAACACGGCCTTTCACCGTCTGATTTGCCGTCAATCGCGAACACCTTTGTTTAAAGGCGTTTCACGACAGGCGCATCAGTTCACGTCCATCTCATCCTTGATGATGTCAAGGTACAGCGTACCGTAACCGTTGCCGTAGTCTTCCTTCGTAGGAGCGATGAACGAACCGTACTGTATCTGGTTGAAAGAGTCTATGAAGACAATCTTGCGCTGTCCGGCGTTGCCCTTCAGTATGTTCAGCGTCTCGCGCCAAGTGTCAGGGTCGTGCTGCATCAACGGCTTGTCAGTCTCCTGGTTGTCAATCCACTTGTTCCATGCAGGCGCACCAGTCGGAATGAAGTCTATGCCGCCCATATTGTCCCTGAAATATTTGAGGCAATACTCGAAGTTCAGGTAAATGGTCTGCGGATAGTATTGATAACGCGTCCAGTCAGAGTTGTTGTACATGTTCTTGGCTGCCACGGCGTCCAGACCTGTGAAGAAATACTGGTAGCGTGCTGGCGGCGTCCAGGGGTCCATCTGGCCAACGAAAAAGGGCTCTTCACCCGTAGCCTCAAGCACAGCCGAGCGCAAATACTCCCAGAAGCCGGCGCAGTCAGACGTGTAGAGCTTGTGTGCATTCTGCAGCACCACCATCGGACGGCCGTCAACGCGGTAGTAATGCTCGTCCTTGAAGAACTTGTCGCACGACTTTATGAATTCAACAAACATCTCGCTGCGCTTGTAGCCACGGCCGTTCACCCAGCTGCAGATGTCGTCATGCTCGTTGAGCAGCACCGTGTTGCTGAGTTTACCCGTCTTTCCACCGGTAAGAGTGCCGTCCTCGTTGTATGTCTCCCACTTGTCCTGGCACAGAGGGTCTTCCACATTAATGGTTGCGACGAACTTCAGCTGCTTCATATCTACATGCTTGCCAGAACCTGCAACGTCGCTGCCCACAGTACCACGGATGATGTCATACAGGCGGTTGTCACCCTCAAGGCAGTCAGGCGCAACTGCGTTCTTCTTAGCCTTTATGGCCGGCAGTATCCAGAAGTCTACACCGCCGGCTATACACCAGTCAACTTCCTGCTGGATGTTCTCCACCATCAGGTCTGTAACCTTGGCCGGGTCTTGGTCTACACCGTAGTTGCCCAATGTAAGGTCAAGGTCGAAACCAAGCCTTCCGTTGGCCGGGTCAAACTTCTCCTGCAAGCGGCTGTAGCGCGCGGCGTCCTGTCCGTTGCTTCCTACGTTTATGTAAAACACACCTACCGGATATTCCTGTGTCTGCTCAATCTTGGGCACATCAAACGCGAATACGGTATCCTCGGGTGACGGTCCGTTTTCCTCGGCACAAGAAGAGAGCAAGCCTAATACAGCCATTCCATATAATACAAATCGTTTCATCTTATTTTCAGTTTAATATTGTTAGTGTTTAAATTCATTCGGCGTCATCATCGTCTCCATACACAGGTACCCATGTGCCTGTTTCTTTGTCGTATTCCATTGGCATACCGGTCACAGGGTCGTATGTGCTCTTTACCGCCAGCACCTCAAATTCAATCAACTCTTTCAGTTCGTCAAGTGTTGACGTGCCTGTGTTTACATGTATCTCCTCCAATGTACTGCCGTACCAGTGGTAAACGAAAGAGCCATCGTACACTATTTCGCCACCGAGCCAATTATCCGGATTGTTCTTTTCAGGTATCGGAGCGGCCCATGCCAGCAACGTGAAGTAATTGTCACCGCTACGTGACGGGTTGGGAACAGGCGATTCACTCTGTAAGTCAGAACATCCCTGAGCGTAAGCGTCCGTGTTCTGTGTGGCCTCTCTGAACGGGTAATTCAGGCGCTCTGCCATGTTCTCACAGACACCATTGCTGCCCTGTGTAGGCACAATAGAGTTGAAGAAATGGGGCGGGAAGCTCATTGCACGTGTCCTTCTCTCAAGCGTCCATCCTGCATGGCCACAATAAAAGTCGGCAATGTACCACTGCTTCCATATCTGCTCCAAGTGGTTGGCGTCGCCACCCTTGCCGTTGATATCGGCCTTGAAGAAGTGGCGATATTCCCACATGCCGTTGCCGTCAGTGTCCCACTTGACACCGTCGCGCTCAAGGTAAGCAGTGATTTCGTCTTCGCCAATACCCCAACGCTCCATGCTGGCCCTTATGCCGGCCTCATAGTATTGCTGGGCGGTGCCGCTCAGTATGCCAGGATACTTCACTGCGACCTCTGCTTTCATAAAGTTTATTTCGGCAACAGAAAGCATTGGTATGATTGCATCTACGCCGAGGAAGTCGTAGTTCACAAAACATTCGTTGGCCGGATTTCCCGTTGTGACATTCGAGAACGGGCTTCTGTATTGTCCGCCGTTGGGGTCGTTGGGGTCTGTACCCACAATCCATCCATTAGGCTGCTCCTTGCCATCCCTGCGAGCCACGTAAGGCACACGGTAGTTTACCAGTATGGTGTCACGATACTGCGGATAGTCAGGATTTACGCGGGTCAATGTGTCGTTCCTCAATACGCATCTTGCATCGCCTTCAGCCTTTTGTGCAAATTTCGGCAGACGCGGGTCGTCGTATGACATCATATAGAGGAAGAAATTATGCGACATTGCCGGATATGTGCCCCAACCGTCATTCTGGCCTGTCTCAAACTTCTGCATATAAGAGCTGTAACTCCATGAGCCGTCTGTATTGAGGTCGCTACCAAATTGGAACACTGCGTCAGTATCGAGCAAGTAGTTGGCATTCTCGCCTGTCAGCGCCTTCTCTATATGAGTACGGGCCAGAGTCTCGTCCATGCCCTGCGCCGTTATGGCGATTTGCAGACGCAGCGAGTTGGCAAACTTACGCCATTTGTCTATGCTGCCGTCAAAAATCGGGTCTCTGCTCAACGTTGAGCCGTTGATATCAAACGTGCTTACAACATTGTCAAGGGTCTCAAGCAGACTCTTGAATATGTCCGCCTGCTTATCATATTTGTAGCTCTGCAATATGTCCTCACTGTTCGCATCCGTATAAGGGATGTTGCCGTATGTGGTCACCAATATGTAATACAGATAGCATTTATACGTGCGCGCTATGTTAAGATAGTTCTGGTCAGGAGCTGTCTCTGAATACTTTTTCTCCATTTTAGACAAGTCAGTCAGAGCCTTTACATAAAAACCTTCAAAGAAGTTGAAGTCCTCTGTGTCTTTCTGTTCTGCCCAATGGGCGTTGTATTGCGCAAATGTAGCAAGCCAACGGAAGTTCATCTCGTTAATTGTCCTCATTGAATTGTAGACAATTCCGGGCAATACGGCATCTATGCTGGTGTCGTACACCTTGTTGGGGTTCTTGTTGGTATCGTCAAAGTCGTCCGTACAAGCCGCGAACAACAGCAATGCGATGCACAAGAATGAATAATATATCTTTTTCATTTCGATTTTCATGTTAAATTGTTAGAATGTTACTCTTATGTCAAAACCGTATGTCGCGGTAGGCAGACTAAATCCTTTCTCCATACCCTGAATGACACCGAGTGACGACGTTGCTTCCGGGTCAATGCCGTCAGGAGTGTTCTGGAGAAGTATAGCCAAGTTCCTGCCGACAAAAGACAAACGCATACTTTGGAAAATATTGCCCATCTTCTGCAAGAAACTGCGTGGAACGTCATAGCTTACGCTTACCTCGCGCAGCTTGATGTATGACGTGTCATACAAGAAATAGCGTGCGTTGGCATCAGTGTTCATCCAATAGTCTGATGCTGAAACCCAGCAGTTTGCACCTGCCACAGACTGTCCGGCACGTATACCGGTATCGGGGCCGAACACACCATTACCAACCTGAACACCCTTTGGACGGG
Organism: uncultured Prevotella sp.; assembly: GCA_905196835.1. Classification (GTDB taxonomy): domain Bacteria; phylum Bacteroidota; class Bacteroidia; order Bacteroidales; family Bacteroidaceae; genus Prevotella; species Prevotella stercoripullorum. Next base: position 35,983 of record CAJJWN010000015.1, read on the forward strand.
TGTCACCATAAGGCACGTGCACCTTTGACGGGTCCGTCTCGTTGGCATTCTGTGTGGCGTTGGGATTGACAGTCCAGTTTGTCTGGAGGTAACCACGCCGCTCTTCGCCGTTCTCACCCAGCACAACCTGGCTGAACAAAGAGGCCTCGCGTCCTTCAATTGACTGGAGTGTCTGGCCGTCACGTGTGCCTTGGTGTGCCGTAGCCGACCACAGGTTACCGCCCTTGCGGAAGTCAAACAGAATTGATGCCGAGAAGTTGCCCCAACGGAATGAGTTGCGCCAGCCGCCAATCCAATCTGGAGAAACGTCGCAGAGGAACTGGTCTGTATATCCTAACGGACGTCCGTTGGCATCGCATATTATATTGCCGTTCTCGTCACGTTTCGACATCTTGGCATAAAGTGTTCCAAGTGAGCGGCCTTTCTCGATGTAGAATGTGATAGTTCCCTCTGCTCCGGCATTGTTCAAGTTTATACGGTCTACACCGTCAAGGAGTTCAAGCACCTTACTGTTGTTCTTCGCCCAGTTAAGAGTTGTTTCCCACTCAAAGTTCTTCAGTTTGACAGGAGTAGCTGTAAGGCTGATTTCCGTACCCCAGTTCTTTATCTTACCAGCATTAAACACACCCTCGGTATATCCACTTACGTGGGTAAGTCCGGCGCTGATAATCTGGTCTTTGGTTGTCTTTGTATAATAAGTAAAGTCCACACCTAAGCGGTTGTGCAGGAATTTCAAGTCGGCACCAACCTCCCAAGATGTCGTTGTCTCAGGCTTAAGGTTGGAATTTAGTTTCTTTGAAGCACTCTTATACCATGTGTTACCTTTGAAAGTGCCACCATACTCGTAAGAATCGAAGATTTGGTCGAAACCGGCATCATTACCAACCTTAGCGTAGCTTGCACGAAGTTTTGCGAAAGACAATATCGACGGAGGTATCTGCTTGAACGCCTCTGTCGCTATAAAGCTGCCGCCAACTGAATAATAGAAGTATGAACGATTGTTAGTCGGAAGCGTGGAGCTCCAGTCATTACGTCCTGTCAAGTCCAAATATGCAAAATCACGATAACCAAGACTTGCAGTAGCAAAAATAGCCTGCTTCTTCTTCGCGTTGTAATCCTGCCATGACTTGATTGTCTCACCACCATTATTAGTAAGGCTCTTAAGGTCAGGTATCATGAGTTTGTCTATTTGTGAAGTCAGCTTCTTCGACTTATAGTTCTGTGAGTTTGCACCAAGTCCGGCTGAAAGGTTAAAATCTTTCCAACGCTTGTTGTAGCTAAGCAAAGCCTCAAACGTGACATTCCTATATGTCTCGGCAAACTCTTTATATTCTCCATCGCCATTGGAGACATCAGTTGGACCGTTCATGTTGATGAAACTCCAACCGTATTTAGAGTTGTAGTCAACCGCACCTTTCAAACGCAAATTCAATCCGGGAATAAACTCATACTGCAATGTCAAGTCGGCAAGCAGCCAGTTCTTTTCATCAGAATTGCTGGTTTCATTCAAGCACCAGATAGGATTGACAAAGCCACCACCATTATATCCGGCCAAAGTTCCATCAGGATTTTTCCATGGGTCAAGCTCTGCTACAATCAAATCTCGCGGCATCCATGCAGCCGAATACAAAGGATTGGCTTTCGAGTTATTACGCATATTACGGTTATCAACCGTCTCATTAGTATATCGCGCACTTATATCGATGGTAAATTTGTCTACCGGCTTCATTGACGCGCGCAAATTCATCGCGTGTCGCATCAGGTCATTCTGTCCTTCCATGACGTCGTCGCTCATCACATTGCTGTAAGAAAAGCGTATGGAAGCTTTGTCAAACGCCTTTTCAACGCTTACCGTATTCGTGTACGTATGCCCCAACTTATACAGTGAGAGAAGAGAGTTTCCCGGGCTGTATGTCTTGCGTATGCCGTTACGGCCAATCATCTCAAAACCGGTCATAGGCATACCCCAAGAACGCTGGTTGGTCGCGGCCGAACGGAATATTCCGTATGGAAGTGACGGGTCATAAGCCAAATTATTATTATTTATATAGTTAAAACCTTCCTTTTTCAATCCGGCAGACTCACCCGAGCCATAAACGTTCTGATAACTCGGATATTGGTACAGGTCGGTAAACTGTATGTTTGTCGAATATGTAATACCCCATCCCCTCTTTTGCTTTGCCTTCTTAGTTGTAATGATAATTGCACCGTTGGCAGCTTCAGAGCCGTAAAGAGCCGAAGCGTTGGCACCTTTCAGTACGGTCATACTCTCAATGTCGTCCGGATTGAGGCTGGCAGCCGGGTTACCATAGTCGATGTTATTCTCGCCGGTTTCCACATTATTAATAATAGGCACACCGTCGATGACATACAAAGGTTGGTTGTTACCGGTAATGGAGTTCATACCGCGGATGACAACCGACGCCGAGCCGACAGGACCGTTGCTGATGACCTGCAAACCTGCCACCCTACCCGTAAGAGAGTTCAGGAAGTTTGCGTCCTTGGTCTCGCTCATTCCGTCCATATCTACCTTCTGGTAGGCCGTAGCAAGCGACTTTTCATCACGGCGCATGTCCATTGCGACTACGACGGTCTCGTCAAGCATTTCAGCATCTTCTTCCAACTCTACATTGAGTTCTTTCTGGTTCTTGGTCACATTATACTGCTTGGTCTTGTAACCAACGTAGGAAAACCTTACTATTGCATTGGCCGGGATTTGCAATGAGTAATTTCCGTTCGCATCAGTTATTGTGCCCTGGTCTTTGCCAACAATGAAAACGTTGGCTCCAATCAGAGGTTCACCAGACGTGTCGGTAACAACGCCTTTCAATGTCCTGTTCTGCGCAAATGCCGTAGTGACAGAGCACAAAATCAGGAACAGACATAACAATAATCGTTCTCTGTTTTTCATGACTCAAAATTAATTAATAAACATATTACATAAATATTAAAATTTTAAACAAATTCAAAACTTGATGTTCAGATATTCATCACCAACAAGGAGCCTTATTGCGGTAAAATCTCATACCCGCAGATTTGAGGTGTCCCCTTACGCGCCTTGGGCAACGTTATCGTTATCATGTTATTCTTGTCAACAGTTATTCCGTCCACTTCCTTTACCAGAGCTCTGAAACAACTACCTGTTTCCTTATACACATCAATGTCGGTAATAACGGGCTTTCCATTAACATCTACACTGAATACACGTTTCCCCGCTGTAGTGTTCTTGTCAAGTTCAGCAAAATGCAAGCGCACCTTGTATAACTGTCCGGGTGCACCATCCATGAGATTTGGATAGGAGCATTCACCCCAACGGACAGTACGATATACCAATTCAGGAGCAGGGTTTTGTACTCTTGTGGTATCAACATCCTCTATATAATAACCTACCGCTCCCTCCAGAAATCCAGGGTCTTTCTTAAAGCCGCCACGGTTATAGCCGCCGCAATTCACGCGTACTTCCTTTTGTGCGACTAACTTTGGCGCAATAAACGTAAACCCGGCATCACCCCAACGGCTGATGTCTGTATTTTCATTCTGAGCGATGTATTTTGACTTTCCTACCTTTATGTTCCAACCGTCAATAAAAACTCGCGGCAGCTCACCGTCAAGGTCTTTTTCTGCAGCTTCTATCGTTATGGTCTTAGTCTCTTTCGAAGCCAACGATATATAGTTATCGCTGTAATAAACCGGCAATACCCGCTTGTTCGACTTGGCCTGGTGAAGCTGCAAATGAGCCATTAATGCAATGTTCTTACTCGGATTGTGGAGTGTAACATTCATTATAACCTTCCCGTCCTTCACATTATAATCAGCCTTGGCCGAAAGTTTTACTACCGGCATACCTTCAAGTACCGACATGTCAGCCGGCTCTTTCTTCTTACTGCGCCAATAGAAGTTGTCAGATAACAGCTTACCATCCTTGCCGCGAAGCTCCAACTTTATAAAATGTATGTCAGACATAATGGCCGGCCACTCAACCGCACCGAGGTCGGTCACGGAACAGGCTTTGGCATCAACATCATATTCCTTTGTCCCTGCCACTGTACCGTCAATGTTATAGAACACTGCCTTGCCCTTAGCTCCGTCAATGGCCGACGTGAGATGGTTAACTACCTGCAAGATGCCGCCGTGCCTCTCGTTAAACTGTATGTGCACTTGTTCGCAAGCCTTTTTAATGGCAAAGAACGAGGCATTTGGTTCTAAATCATGGTGGAAAATCTGCCATACGAAACTTGGCTGTGCGGCTACGCTCATCCACAACAATATACCCTGCACGGGTTTGAACATCTGTCCGAGCCTCCCTTCATACATGGCACGGTGGCCTTCATAGTTCATCATCTGCGCCTTGCGCACGAAGTCGGCAACGTTGCGCACACGCCCATAACGTTGTGTCATGATTTTCAGCATTTTGCGGCCGCCTCCCGACATGAAGTTATGCTCCGCCCATGCGTCCGTTATGCTGTACCAGTCGTTCTCGGGCATCATGCCTTGGATTGACTCGAGCGTCGGAACTGACATTGCACCGATTTCCGTCTTAAACGTCTCTTCCTTATTGAAGCTCTTAAGTTCGGAGAAACAATAGTAATCATACGGTGTCTGCCACTCGTAGGGACCGCCCGAATTGCATCCGTGCGCCCCTCCCGAGTTTGACTGATAGTAACGCGTGGGGTCTATTTCAGCCAAGAGGAAACGTACAGCATCGTCAAGATACTTAGGCGGATAAGCCTCGTTGCGCCCGCACCACACTACGATTGACGGATGATTGCGTATGCGCAGTATCTTGTCGCGCACATTAGCCATGTACAAATCCTGGTCCAAGGGGTCTATGGTATTGAACTGAAAGAACTCATCCCACACCAATATACCATACTTGTCGCACAAGTCATAAAGGTCATCGCTTGTGCTTTGTCCGCCCCAGTTACGTATCATGTTGAAGTTTGCAAGCTGGTGCATACGCACTTGGGCCTCAAGGCGTTCACGCGGTATGCGCTTCAACGCTTCATCCATGCCCCAGTTGCCACCCTTGCAGAACACGCGTACACCGTTTACGGTCAACGCAAGCTTGTCTGAGTTTGGTATGTCGTATGATATTTCACGTATACCGAAGTTTACATCCATGGCATCTGACACAGTTCCTCCCTGCTCAAACGACAGGCGCATCTTATATATATAAGGTGTCCCCAAGCCATTAGGCCACCAGAGCTTAGGTTTCTTTACCGTCAACTGCGGACAGTTGGCAGGTGTAAAATAAAACGTCTCTGTAGTATAAGGCTTCAGTGTGACCTGTTTCTCGAAGCTTACGCCTTCAAAGCAGCCCTTCACTACACCCGTCTGCGGCTCACCCGTGACATTCTGAAGTACAGCCTGCACGGTAACGTCGGCCCGGTCTGTACGCGGCAGAGGCAAATCAGTAGTAATGAGTGGGTCTTTCACAATGACGCCTTCCGTAGCCGAGAGGTACACCCCCTGCCATATTCCGCTGTTCCTGTCGCGTATGCCAGAGAGCCAGTCCCAGCCGCTTGAGCAGCCGAACGTAGGCCCGTCAAGCCGCCCTACTCCGCCGCACGGACCACCGATAGTACCCATTGTGTGCTCTGACGGTACTCCCGTATGAGGCTGGGGCGATATACATACAGCTATTACGGCCTTTGCTCCAGCCTTCACATATTGCGTTATATCAAACTTTCCACGGATGAAGGCGCCCTTGATAGGCCCTACGCGCTTGCCATTTACCCATACGTCGGCTGAGTAATTGATGCCGTCGAAGTTCAACCAGACATGCTTTCCGATGTAAGACGCGGGAATGTCCACCTCCTTACGATACCACCAGTCCGTGTGGCACAGGTATTCAGGTATTACCTCCGGGCGGTTATTCTCGCCATACAGGGGCTCTTCATAAACACCGTTGTCAACGAGCGTAGTCAGCACAGTGCCCGGCACGGTGGCGTCATACCATCCGTCAGCCTTGTATGACAGTTTTGAAAGCTCCAGCCCGGCCTCGGGCATCTTCGCCGAGTTTATTTTCAGCCATCCGTTATCTCTCCCCTCTTTCAGCACCTTGGCGGCATCCTGCATACGCCAGCCAGTGTTTATATCGTGACGGTCAAGCGACTGCGCCTGCCCTTCACCGGCAAACGCAAGAAAGAACGCCGCCAGACTTGCAATGCCTGCGGTACGCTCACGGAAATAAAAACCATGTTTACGACAGGAATGCCAGCTAAAAGTTTTTTCTGTTGTCGTCTTTTTCATGTCTTATGTTTTTATGGTTAGATGTACTCATGTCGCCCGAGCCGTCAACATCTGTGGCGTAAACCACAACAGGTCACTAACTCAATACGACCGTCAAACTGCCATCGCGACGACCAGTATGCTCGTATCACATGCCATTGTCACAAACTGTGTCACTTACGTTTGACGCCTCAAAATTATAGCGGAGGCATTAACCATATTATTAAAATAGGATTAAAACGGGATTAAAATATAAAATAGCTAAAATTAATTGCTATTTAACCGCCGTGTTTCCGCCGTATCAAAATCGGATATGCGGCAAAATGCCATGCGAAAGACCGTATTTCATAATGAGAAACACGGCCTTTCGCATAACCATATACGGCCTTTTACAGAAAAGGAATACGTTATAAAAACCGGCGGGAACCAGCCTTTCCGTGTTCACTTTATTTTAAGCACTGGAGCAATGTCGTTGAGCTTTACAGGCAAGACGGCCTCAAGTCCGGCCGCCGTACGGCTGAACGCCACCTTGCCGTAACCAAGCAGCTCAACGCTTTCCACCTTGGCAGGAGCCACCCGGCCGCCTTCGGCCAGCGACTTTATCACAATCTTGCCGTCTTCAGGCCATCCCAAGGCTACCGCGTACAGCACACCGGCCTTGCTGGTAAACCTGATTTCATCGGCTCCGGCCTTGCTGTAAGAGCCTTCGTTGAAGCCTTGCGCGTTGAGCGGAATGTCCGACTCGGCCACGGGACCTTCGCCGAACACCGTCCACGGGCGCGTGTCGTATATGGCCTCGCTGTTAACGGCCATCCATGCGCCAAACTCGTTGAGGATTTTCTCCTCCTTCTCGTCGAACGTTCCGTCGGCTCTCAACGGTACACTAAGCAGCAGATTGCCGTTCTTGCTCACTATATCGACAAGCAGCTTGACCACGTATGCCGCCGACTTGTAGCCGTTGCCCTCGTAGATGCTTGTGTTGTAATGCCATCCGCCTATGCACGAGCACGACTGCCAGGGGCGTTCAAGTATTTCGTTAGGCGCGCCGCGCTCCACGTCCCATACAAGGCATTTCTTCTGCTCGTCGGTAAGTATCTTGCCGAACATCACTGCCTCGAGCCGTCCGCCGTGCGTAGCCATGTTGTGATTGTAGAAGTGTGCGGCGATTTTCAGCCCCGCGTCGCTGAACGGATAGAACGGCACGCCGGTGACGTCGAAGTAAAGCAGGTCGGGATTATACCTGTTGATTACGTCGAGCGTGCGGTTGTAGAAGTTGGTGCAAAACTCCTCCGTAGGCAGGTTTGCTCCCCCGCCCCACGCCCACTGGCGATGTATTGCGCCGTTGTCCCAGCTGTCCTGGCTCAACGGATGGTTCTGCGCGTAAAGGTCTTGCGGGTCGTAGCCTTCCCACCATTTGCCCTTGCCGTCGGCCTTGGTGAGCTTGCCGTCATACGGTACGCCTTTCTTCGGCCCTTTCAGGTCGTGCCGCTGCGACGGCTCGTAGAACGTCCAGGCGTGGTCGGCGTGCAGGCTTACGCCGAAGCGCAACCCGTGCTTGCGCGCCGCCCTGGCCCATTCGTCCAGTATGTCGCGCTTGGGTCCCATGTTGACAGAGTTCCACGGCTGGTACTTGCTGTCCCAAAGGTCCATGTTGTCATGGTGGTTGCCGAGGGCGAAGAAATACTGCGCGCCTATCTTCTTATAGAAAGCCACGAGGCTGTCAGGGTTCCACTTCTCGGCTTTCCACAGCGGTATTATGTCCTTGAAGCCCACTTCGGAGGGGTGACCGTAATGCCTTACGTGATGGTTGTACTCGCGTGAGCCCTCGATATACATCGAACGGGCCATCCAGTCGCCGCTGCCCTCGACGCACTGCGGCCCCCAATGCGCCCAGATGCCAAACTTCACGTTGCGAAACCAATCGGGCACTTGGTATTGCTCCAGCGACTGCCACGACGGCTCGAAGCGGCCTTTCATCATCGGCTCGTCGGCCTCCGACACAACAACCTTGTACTCCTGCGCGGCCAAAGGCATGGCCGACATCAGCAGGGACGCTATGAACGCCAGTATCCTCATTTGCTTATATCAGATTTAGAATTAACGCCTTACAAAGGTATTACTTTTTTATTTCACCGACAAAAGCCGTCATTGGGTTTTGCATTTATTAACCATTAAACTATAAAAAATACTTAAACAATAGACAGAAGGCAGTCATTGGCTGCGACGGATACGGTCTTTAGCCGCGCCAAAGACCGTCTTTGACAGCGTAAAAGACCGCATTTGGCAAGACAAAAGGCCGTCTTTTACACCGCCGAAAGACGGCTAACCGTAGCACGCTGTGTATCAAGCCATTACACGAACAAGGCACAAGCAATGCGAAAACAAGGATAAGCTTTGCAGCAGTTGCTGGTATTTGTATCATTTAACAACAACGACATGCCATGCAAAACGAAAAAAGGCGGCAGACGACTTGCCATTGGCAAAGTCGGCTGCCGCCAGCAAAAGAGAGCGCACCGTCACCAGTCTGCTATGTCGGCCTCGGCCTCCACGCGCTTCTCCACATCGTCAGGGAGAGCCGGGAAGAAGTCGATGCCCGTCAGCCGCTCCACCTCGTCCACGGTGTTCACATAGTCGCCCTTGGGGCGGTTGCCCCCGGTGTTTTTATAAATGAAGCCGATGGCCTTGGGATTTTCACCCATGCGCAGCACAACTTTAAAGAACGCCTCGGGCACGGTGACCTTGTTACGCCCTATCGTCTTGTGCTTGCCCTTGTACAATATGGGGCCGCAGACTATGTAAACGCCGCCGTACTCCTTCGCCCAACGGCGGCAGGCCTGCTCCATCTCGTTCCAGTCGCCGCGGTTAAGGCCGCCGTCCTGCGGGCACATGTTGGTGAAGAGAAACGACTCGCGCATGGCCTCCACGCTATACTTGTTGTCCGCCGCCGGGCACATGTGCCCCCGGTCGTAGCCCGAACCGTAATAATCAGCGTCCTCGGCGCGCGGCGCGGGCACGTCAGTGTCGGCCTCGAAGTCAACGCCAGAGCGCTTGGCAGGCCCCGTGGTACGGTCGGCGGTCAAGTGCCAGGCCACCCAGTTGGGCAGCTTCGTGGCCTTGTTGTAAGACGCCGTGTATCCCGTGCGCCTCAACATCTGCTCCGGCATACCCTCGGGCGACGCCTGACGGAGCAATGCGTCGTCGGCTTCCGTAGCGGCAGAAGCCGCGTGCGGACTTCCTGCGGATGGTTTATTACGTTCAATTTCACTCGCCACCGCCTTGCCAATCTCCCTGACAAGCGGCTTGTTGCGCTCGAGAAAGTCGCACGAACCGAGCGCTACCGCGGCGCACAACGCCAGCAAATATATCCTTACTTTATCCATAACGTCGGCGAAAATAAGCATTTTACGGCTTATAAACAAGAAAATCGGGCTGACATTGCAGCTCTCGCCGTAATGTCAGCCCGACTCCGTTGTATTGCGCTTATGCCTTTATACCGGCATGTTTACGCGTCCGTAGTTGTACATTTTCAATACATTCACACAATACCTGTTGAACTTCTTGCTGTCTAAAATCCTGTTAACAATCCTTTTCATAATCTTTTTACCTTTCTTTTTTAGTTCTACATGTGGGATGCTTCTTCACATCCTGTTATCCTTTTTCCTGTTATTTACGATGCAAAGGTAATACCATTCACGGCACGGCGGAACGTTTTGCGGTCTTAATTTGGCTTTAAGCGCATGAATTTTGACCTGCGTCAAACAGCTTGATTTACGTCAAGCCGTTTTCATGACAAACCGTCAGTCTGCGCCGTGCCACGGCCTCCGGCAAGCTGCCAGGCAAAGGTTTTAACGCCGAAAATACCGCTTTTATTTGCTTATTCACCTTACTTATATTACCTTTGTAAGGCAATTCAGTTCTTCAGAAACACTTGTACACACGACAAATGGATAAATTCACGATGCCGCCAGAGTGGGCAGAGCAAAGCGCAATACAGCTGACGTGGCCGCACGCCGGCACCGACTGGCGCGAATATCTTGACGACATCTGCGCCGTCTACGTTGCAATGGCCGACGCGATAACGCGCCACGAACGCCTGCTCGTGGTGACACCCGAGCCTGACAGCGTGGAGGCGCAGCTCAAAAGGAGGCTGACAGATTGTCAGCTTGCCAACGTCAGGCTGCACCCTTGCCCCACGAACGACACCTGGGCGCGCGACCACGGCTTCATAACCGTGACCGACGGCAAGGCCGTGCGCCTGCTCGACTTCCGCTTCAACGGGTGGGGCGAGAAGTTCGAGGCCAACCTCGACAACGCCATCAACCGCAGCCTATATATAAATAAGGTGGTGACTGGCGAATACATAGACCATAACGACTTCGTGCTCGAGGGCGGTTCAATCGAGAGCGACGGCCAAGGCACGGTGCTGACGACCAGCCAATGCCTGCTCGCCCCTCACCGCAACCAGCCTCTTTCGCGCCAGGACATCGAGCTGAAACTGAAAGACTATCTCGGCGCAGACCGCATATTGTGGCTCGACTACGGCCATCTCGAAGGCGACGACACCGACGGCCACATTGACACCCTTGTGCGCACCGCGCCCGGCAACACCTTATTATATGTACGTTGCACCGACAAGCAGGACAGCCACTACGCCGACCTGCACCAGATGGAGGAACAACTGAAAACGCTGCGCACGGCCGACGGACGGCCTTACCGCCTGCTGCCGCTGCCCATGCCGCGCCCAATCTATGACGGAGACGACCGTCTGCCGGCCACATATGCCAACTTCGTAATAATCAACGGAGCCGTAATCTACCCCACATACGGCCAACCCGACCTTGACGCGGAGGCCGAACGGGTAATAGGCGAGGCGTTTCCCGGCCGCGAACTCATCGGCATCGACAGCCGCACGGTTATCCGTCAGCACGGCTCGCTGCACTGCTGCACGATGCAATTGTTCAGTTGACAAGCAGACAAGAAACAAGCAAACAAGGCTTTTCCGATTGAAACGGACAAACTTACAAGGCAAATTTTCTCGTTTACTTGTCTGCTTGTAACTTGTAACTAAAAAAGAAAGAATATGAAAACAGGCATAATACAACAACACAACACGGCCGACCGCGATGACAACATGCGCCGTCTGGCCGACAGCATAAGGGCTTTAGCTGCCGAAGGAGCAGAGCTTATAGTGCTTCAAGAGCTACATAACTCGCTGTACTTCTGCCAGACGGAGAGCGTTGACAACTTCGATTTGGGCGAGCCCATACCGGGTCCTTCGACACAATTTTTCGGCGCTTTGGCAATAGAAACAGGCACGGTGCTCGTCACTTCACTGTTCGAGAGGCGCGCCGCAGGGCTTTACCATAACACGGCGGTAGTCATAGAGCGCGACGGAAGCATCGCAGGCAAGTACCGCAAGATGCACATACCCGACGACCCCGCGTATTACGAGAAGTTTTACTTCACGCCGGGCGACCTCGGTTTCCAGCCCATCGACACGTCGGTAGGCCGTCTCGGTGTGCTCGTTTGCTGGGACCAGTGGTATCCGGAAGCCGCCCGACTCATGGCGCTCCAAGGCGCGGAGATGCTTATATATCCAACAGCCATAGGCTATGAAAGCTCTGACACCGAGGCAGAACAGCAACGTCAGCGCGAGGCTTGGACTACGGTGCAGCGCGGACATGCCGTAGCCAACGGCCTGCCCGTAGTAGCCGTAAACCGCGTCGGGCATGAAGTTGACCCGTCGGGCATGACTAACGGCATACAATTTTGGGGCAGTTCGTTCGTAGCCGGACCGCAAGGCGAGCTGCTTTACCGCGCCTCAAGCACCGAAGAAGAGCACACCGTGGTTGACATCGACCTGCAACGGGGCGAGCAGGTGCGCCGCTGGTGGCCCTTCCTTCGCGACCGCAGGATTGACGAATACGGCGGAATAACACGGAGGTTCATTGACAGATAATATTTGACGGTTATGCGGTTATACGGTCATAAGGTTATACGGTTTGTCCATAAAACCTTATTTCAAACACCCGTATAACCGTATAACCGCACAACCCCATAACCTTACGTCTATGCTTCTCACCCTTCTCATCCCCTTTCTCGGCACCGTTCTCGGCTCGGCTTTCGTGTTTTTCATGAAAGACAAGATGCCGGTGAAAGTGCAGAAGTCGCTCCTCGGCTTTGCCTCCGGCGTGATGGTGGCCGCCTCGGTATGGTCTCTGCTCATACCGGGCATGGATATGTCAGCCCACATGGGCAAGCTGGCAGTTGTCCCGGCGGCCGTAGGCTTCTTGGCCGGAATGGCCTTCCTGCTGCTCATCGACCGCGTTACGCCCCACCTGCACATAGGCAACGCCAAGCCCGAAGGCCCTCGCAGCCGCCTCTCGCGCACGGCTATGCTCTCGCTTGCGGTGACAATACACAACCTGCCCGAAGGCATGGGCGTGGGCGTTGTGCTGGCCGGAGCGTTGCAAGGGGAGGCGCAAATCAGCACGGCGGCGGCAATGGCAATGGCCGTCGGCATCGCCATACAGAACATTCCAGAAGGAGCCATCATCTCGATGCCCATGCGCGCCGAGGGCAACAGCCGCCTGCGCTCGTTCACGATGGGCGCGTTGAGCGGCATAGTAGAACCTATCGGCGGCCTGCTCGTCGTACTCTTAGCTTCCATAATGACGCCCGCCCTGCCCTATCTGCTGGCCTTCGCCGCCGGAGCCATGCTTTACGTGGTGGTAGAGGAGCTAATTCCCGAAATGTCGGAGGGCGAGCACAGCAACATCGGCACCGTCGGTTTCGCCGTCGGCTTCACGCTAATGATGGTCTTGGACGTGGTTTTAGGATAATATGAGATGTATGTCCTAATACTTGTAAAATCTCATTTTAATATAAACCCATAATGGACTTAAACGACAACATCATACCGACAACCTTGTTTACGTATTACACGTTCAGCTGCTTCAACTGTAATTTTGACGACATTATACACGCACTTGACTCCGAATATGCGACAAATGACAAATGGAAGATGCAGCAAAAGCCGTTCGCATTCGACCTTTACGAAGGAGAGCCACGCCCTGGAGGCGCACACTTTCCAAAGGCTTATTTCTATGTTCCCAAAGTAAGCAGCTGTTGCGTGATGTTCTCCAATTATGCAGACGGACTGGCGACCATGACTTATTGGATGTCAAGAAAAGTACAATGCCAATGCTATAACTTCAGAATTACAAACGCAGACACACATTGCAGCATCAATTCCTTAGAATACATAAGCTGCGGAAAACTTTTAAGAATTGTGTATGCCATGCAAGACCCACAATGGGTGTTTTATAATAAAGGCGACACCTTGTGGTTTGAGGATGAAGCATTATACGCAAACAGACAGGTAAAACACAGGCTCAACAGCACTATACTAACCAAGTATTGTCTGAAATTAGACTTCGACATAACAAATCCCAACTTTTGGAAAAGCAAAAAATCCGTATTGCTTGAACGCATAAAATGGTAAAATACACATTCTTATGAAACAAACTCATACAACAATACAGACAGAAAAAGTCGTTTCCACATGGTGGGCGATGCAAGGCTTGGTCTTCACGGTTTACTTCATAACAACCAGTTGCACACACGGCAAGCCGCCTGCATGGGCCTTGACCTTCGGCATAATACTCTGCCTTGCCGCCTACCTGCGACTGAAGGGCGCACAGCTAAGGCGCATCGCCGATATGGTTTTGCTGGCATACGCCGTCGCGTTCGCCGTCATCGCTTATCTCATAATCAACATAAAGGCCGACGAGCCTTTGCTGCAAGCCCTGCTTATCATTGTAGCCTTGGCTAACATCGCAGCCAGCATAGCGTCGCTTTGGCGCAAGTCCAAGGGTGCATAGCGCATACATCAGGCACCATACTGCAACCGCCTTCACCGCGCAGCGTTCACAATGAGCATAACGGACGCCACTCGATGAAGGCGGTTTTATCATCGCTTACAAACCGGAAAACGACAAGCGTAAAAACAAAAGCAGACAAACAGTATCGCCATTTGCCGTCTTTCGCCCTGCAAAAGACGGCAAACGGGAGGCTCAAAGGCCGTCTTTTACAAACTGAAAGACGGCCTTTTGCCACATCAGCAATATCATCCTGATTATCAGCAAGTTACAAACAAGAAAAAGACAACAAGACTTCCGCCTGCATAAAAACATCACAATGTGTTTTGGAAAAATGTAAAAACAAGCTTCATTTCCCTTGGAAAAATGTAAAAAAACAGCTATATTTGCCATGGAAAAATGGCAAATATATGTTAAATAGAAAAATTGACAGCTATATCAGAGACTTTTACACAAATTCACGCAACGCCCTGCTAATAACCGGCGCACGACAAACGGGCAAGACTTTTTCTATCAGGGAATTCGGAAAATCATTCAAAAGTTTTGTAGAAATAAACTTTGTCGATATGCCTGAAGCGGTAAGTGTCTTTGCAGAAGCAAAGAGCAGCAGCGACATTCTGCTGCGCCTGTCAGCCATCACAAGAGTGCCGCTAATAAAGGGAGATACGCTTGTATTTTTCGATGAGGTACAGAAGTGTCCCGACATCGTGACTAAGATAAAATTTCTTGTTGACGAAGGCTCATACCGCTACATAATGAGCGGCTCGCTGCTTGGCGTTGAGTTGAAGGACTTGCGCTCCGAACCCGTAGGATATATGGGTGTGAAAGAGATGTTTCCTCTTGACTTCGAGGAGTTTATCTCAAACCTTGGCATAAACGAAAACATTATCAACTCACTACGTGACTCATGGAAAAGCCGCAATGCGGTGGACAGTTTCCTGCACACAAAACTTATGGAGTTGTTCCGCCTCTATTTGGTAATAGGAGGAATGCCTGCCGCCGTCAACAAATACATGGAAAGCAACAACCTGCAAGAAGTAACGGCCGTGCAACAGGACATAATCTGCCTGTACAAGCGTGACATAGCACAATACGACCCGGAAAACAAACTTTACATAGAGGATATTTTCGACCTGATACCGCCAGAGCTCAACGCAAAAAACAAACGCTTCATAATGAAAAGCCTTAACGAAAGTGCCAGATTCGAGCGTTACCGCAACAGTTTCCTGTGGCTGAAAGACGCAGGCGTAGCCATACCTGTTTACAATGTAGAAGAGCCGAAAGTGCCGTTGCTGCTGTCAAAATCAAGAAACCTGTTCAAACTTTTCCAAAACGACATCGGCCTTCTTGCCGCGCAATACGCCGAAGGAATACAGCTCCGGATAATAACAGACGATAAAAACATCAACTTCGGGGCAATATACGAGAACGCCGTAGCGCAAGAATTAACCGCACACGGCCTGCTCCCATATTATTACAACAACAAGAAGCGAGGCGAAATTGACTTCATCGTAGAAACAGGAGGCGATGTACTGCCCATAGAAGTGAAGTCTGGCAAGGATTACGAGACGCACAGAGCACTGTCAAACATTATGGAATGCGGCGAATACAACATACCGCAGGCCGTGGTATTCAATAACGACAACTTGAAAGTTGACGGAAAAATTGTTTACGCGCCGATATACATGATGATGTTTTTACAGCCCAACAACGACGCACCCAAATATTACAAAGTAGACTTGTCGATGCTGCAATGACAGCACCGGCAAGCCCGACTATAACCAAGAAGGCGTATTTTCTTAACTCTTCACCCTTAATTCTTAACCGCTTTCGGCTCCACATAGCGGCCGTTCACCTTCAAAGGCTCTATGTGGAGGTTGATATACGTGCCCGTGCCGAAGTGTTGGCGCAGCTCACGCTCTATGTCAGTGGCGCGGCGGTGAGCCTCGTAAAGGGTCAGTCCGCCGGGCATACGCAGGTGCATTTCTATAGATATGCGGTTGCCTATGCGGCGCGTGCGCAGGTTGTGCACGCCGCTCACGCCGTCTTCAGCCTCGGCAATATCCTTTATTTTACGCTCTATCTCCTCGGGAAGGCTTTTCTCCAAAAGCTCGTCAGACGCTTGCTTCATCAGCGCAAGGGCTGTCTTTATGATGAAAATGCTCACCACGACGGCGGCGATTGGGTCGAGCACGGTCCAGCGTTCGCCAAGAAAGATGGCACCGCCGATGCCGAGCGCCGTGCCGACTGACGAGAAGGCATCGCTGCGGTGATGCCAGGCGTTGGCCACGACGGCCTGCGACTGCGCCTCGCGCCCCACCCTTACGGTGAACCGATAGCACCATTCTTTCGACACAATGCTTATCAACGCCGCCCAGAGGGCTATCATGCCGGGCTGCGGCAAGACCTCTCCGCGCAGCGCAGCGGCTATTTTTTCGGCTCCGCCGTAGAGTATCATGATGCCCACGGCGAACAGGGCGAGGCCGATGAAGGCCGTAGCCAGCGTCTCATACTTGCCGTGGCCGTAGTCGTGGTCGCTGTCTTGCGGCTTGTTGCTGAGTTTGACGAAGACGATGACTACAACGTCGGTAACAAGGTCGGAAAGCGAATGTACCGCGTCGGCAATCATCGCCGACGAGCGGCCAAGCACGCCAAAGGCGAACTTCAAGGCTACAAGCAGCACGTTGATAATGCTGCCAAGCACGGTAACACGGTATATCTTGCGCTCACGGAGACGGTCTTCCGCCATCTCATTTCCCTTATTTCCATCCTGAAGTGAGGATGATTGATTATTCTTGTTCATGCTTCTACTATTCATGACAAAACTATTTATCCTAAAAACAAAACCTTTTCTAAAAAATACTTGCAAGGCTTCCACCCTTAGTAAGGGCTTGGACGGGTGCTTACTTCTTACCGAACTCCGGGTCAATCTTCACGAACGCGGCCACAACAAACGTCATGGCGCACAACAAAACAACAATGATGAAAAACCAGAGATAACCGACAAGCTCCTGCAACCAACCCGCCACGAGGCCGGGAAGCATCATCGAGAGCGCCATCAAAGCCGTGCAGAGGGCGTAATGTGAAGTCTTATACTCGCCCTGGCTGTAATAAATAAGGTAGAGCATATAGGCAGTGAAGCCGAAACCGTAACCAAACTGCTCTACGAAAACGCAGGCGTTGATTATCGTAAGGCTTGACGGCATGACGTAACTAAGGTAAACATACACAAGGTCGGGCAGCGTTATGGCGCACACCATGGGCCAAAGCCACCGCCTAAGACCGTCCTTCCCGGCGGCCATTCCGCCAAGGATGCCGCCCAGTGTGAGGCCTACGACGCCCACAGTACCCTGCACAAAGCCGTATTCCTGCGGCGAAAGGCCCAGTCCGCCGTTGCTTCCGCTGTCGATAAGGAATAGCGACGACACCTTGGCAAGCAGCCCTTCGGGCATACGGTAGCACAGCATGAAGAGAAAAGCCCACACCGTCTCCCTGACCGGGAACTTCGTGAAGAACGTCTTTATAGAGTGCCACAGCTCGCCCCAGATGTCGGCCGCGCTGGCGTTGCGCCGCTTGCGGTCTGACAACGGACACGGCAACACGTAGCTGTGCCACAGCCACAAGGCGATGAACAGCCCCGTAACGCCGTAGAACATCAGGCTCCACGAATAGCGTATGCTGCCCCGGAATATTACCTGCAAGTTGCCTGCCACCATGACAAGGAAGCCTTGCCCGAAGATAGTAGCCAGGCGGTAGAACGTACTACGTATGCCGACAAACCACGCCTGCTTGTGCTCATCAAGCCCGAGCATGTAGAAACCGTCGGCAGCAATGTCATGCGTCGCACTGCTGAAGGCCATCAACCAAAAGAAGCAAAGCGTGCCTTGAAGCCAGAAGTCGGTAGGTATGGTGAAGGCAACGCCGCCGAACGCCGCTCCGACAAGCAGCTGCATGGTGATTATCCACCAGCGTTTGGTCTTGATGATGTCAACAAACGGGCTCCACAACGGCTTGATTACCCACGGCAGATAGAGCCACGACGTATAGAAAGTGATTTCGGCGTTGGTCAATCCCAACTGCTTGTAGAGCACGAGCGAAATAGTCATCACCGCCACATACGGCAGTCCCTCGGCGAAATAAAGCGAGGGAACCCAGCTCCAAGGATTCTTGCTTAGTCTTTTATTCATAATCTTAAGAGTTAAGAATAAAGAGTTAAGAATTAAGAATTAAGAAAAACACATTTGCATTTCATCTGCCAACAAAGCATTCTCTCTTAATTCTTAACTCTTAATTCTTAATTAACTATATATTTTCCTTATTTCCGCGCCGCGGTAATAGTGCAAAAGGATTTCATCATATTTGCATCCATGCTCACCCATGACTGCAGCACCTATCTGGCAAAGCCCCACTCCATGCCCCCAGCCTGCGCCGGTGATGACAAACCGCGAAGGCACTTCGCCGTCAACGCCAAGCTTATCCACAACGAACGCACTACTGTAAAGATGTGTTTCGCTTAGCGTACGGCGTATTTCAAGCTCTTTTCCTATGGTAAATGTCCGCTTGGTTCCTATAATTTTAAGCTTGCATATACGGCCGCTGCGCCCGCGTTCCACTGGTACAAGGTCAACAATTTGCCCGAAATCAATCTTCAACTTGTCATAAATCAGGGCGGAAAGCTGCTCTTGCGTGTATTCCACGCGCCAGCGGTAAAAGTCGGAAGTCTCTTGGTCGTAGTCGTTCAACACCTGCGAAAGTATGCGCTTGTCGCCGGTATTGCAGTAAGCCTCGGGACAAGAACGTATCCATCTGTCGGCCTCCGATTCTACGGTAAGGTCTGGCAGGGCGGATTGCACACTGCCATTGTCACGAATGGAAACAAGGTAAGGCTGTGAGTTATTTTCCCAACAATACTGGAACTCCTCTGTTATTCCGCCGCAGCACTTGCTGAAACGGGCGTCGCAAATGTCGTCGCCATACATCAATATCTGGCCGCGCGTCTCCTTGACCGCCTCCTCCACATGCACATTTGTCGCCTTTGTAATGCCTTGGTAACGCTGGCAATGGTCGTCGGCGCACACGTCAAAGATGGTATGGTCGTCCCTGTCATACCAGCGTATAAGCTCGTCGTCCTTTTTTACGAACGAGAAAAAGCCACTTCCACCTGTGTCTTGACTGCGCCTGCGCTTTATTTGTGCCAGCAGCCAGCTGCGCGATATTACGGCGTGTGCTTTCAGAAACTCAATTGACGACGTGGCTTTCATCTCGCTTGAAATCACACTCACCAGGTAATTTTCCACCGGAAGGCAGTTTATTGCACATACCTTGTCCGCCTCGACGACAAGCTTCAGCGTTCCTTGGAATGTCTGTGTCTCCTGCCTTTGCCAGTGAAAGTTAACGCCAATCGTTACTCCATCAAGGGAAAACGATGCCCCGCCACCTTCAGGAGAGAATGTAAGCTCGCGGTAAAGATTGCCATTCCAGAGTATTCCTCCTTCTGAAAACTCCACTTCCTGACGGCCTGATATAACCTCGCCCTTCGCCAGATAATCGCCGTTCAGCACGAAACTTATCTTTGGAGAGCTCAAAATGCCAACCTGCACATAAGGTTCGCGCCTCTCGACAAAGTGCTCTACACTGCCGGAAGGCGCATTTGAGGCACTGCTTATCTTGCCGACAACATCGCGCATGGCCGCTTCGTCAAGCGCAACTTCACGCATTATACTCTCAACCTGCGCCGGAGTAAGCCTGTCAAAATCAGTCTTTCGCGGCGTAACTACAAGCCCGGCCATGTCAAGTGCGCCAGGACTAACCATGACTTGCCCGTCCTGGTTGCCATAATAGCAGTCGGGACGATGTTTGGCACGCAGGAAAATAACGGTGTGGCAGACGTCGCCCTGCATCCAACTTATGACGTTCATCATCGGTTCCGACGAGCCATCGCGCTGCGGCAAAGCGTCATATACGCGGCGGAAAAGGGCAACGTCGTTGTCAATATTGTGACTTCTGATTAACAATGCCGGGCTAACCCATCCGTTAATAACGGATATATCGTCGCCATCGGCAAGCGAATATATCGTGGAAAGCTCTCGCTGAAGCCTCGGCCAAGCCGCAAGCAAAGGCAAATTGCCCTGCGCAAAGGCCTGGAAGTGCATGTGGTCGGGAGCTGAAGCACCACATTCAGGGCCGTTATAGAACACCGCAATGTCGATAAAGCGCAGCAAAAGCCTGTGCATTTCTGGATAAAACTCCAATATGCCTTGCGGCCTGTGCGAGCGTAACGGTATGGTGAAATGCACCGGCATTATGGGGTATGGATTAACCAACAACTCAAATTTGTCGTCAACATGCTTTACTATTTGCTCCTTCGGTCTGTTTTCCCTGCAAAGGAAACACGGCCTGTGACTTACCGAAACCTTGTCTGTTGCCGCGCCGGTTGACACCATCCGCGCCGGATTATGCTGTAAAGTTATGCCGTATCCGCCAACGGCCATGCTGCGTGTCTGCACATCGTGCAGGTCACGGAAGTTGCGCCGGGCCAAATCCCAGGTCTCCAACTGGCGGTTGAAAAAGCGCAGCAGAGAGTTGTCCTCCAACGCCATGACCTCGCCGGCGTTCATCTTCCTGCGCGCCATCAGCTCCATGGTGCGCAGGCGGTCCTTATATAAATTGTTGGCGTTAACCTTGTCAACGCTCAATGCGGCATCGCTGTTACCTGCCCAACGGCGGCAAAGATAAAGCTCGGTGAAGATGCGGCCTATCCTGAACCTGCGGCTAAAGGCCAGTCCTACGGCGTAGTCCTCACCATAACTTGTGTTTGGAAAGCACACCTGGCGCAACAGAGGAGTAAAGAATGCACGCGGCGCGCCAAGCCCGTTGATGCGCAGCGCGTTGTTGCATCCGTTCTTTTCAGTCCACTCCGAATGGCTTATAAGCCCGGGAGGCAGTGTGTTCAAGTCGAAGTCGCACATCCTGTAACTGCCTACAATCATGGCCGCACGCTGCTCGTAGAACGCATCAACAATGGTTTGCAGCGTATCGGGCGACGAATACAGGTCGTCGCTGTCAAGCTGTACGGCAAAGCGTCCGCACCGCTCGTCGTCCACGGCAACGTTCCAACAGCCGCCAATACCAAGGTCGGTGCGCCGCGGAACGATGTGTATCAGCCGCTCATCCGTATATCCGTCGAGCAGCTTTGTAGTGTTGTCGGTAGAATGATTGTCCACCACAATGACGTTATACTTGAACGAAGTCTTTTGCGACAATGCGCTGTCAACGGCGTCACATATTGTCTTTTCGCGGTTGCGCACAGGTATTACAACCGTGGCTTCCACGTCGAAGTCCTGCTCGTCAAAGTCGGGCTCGGCATAATATGCAGTGTCAACCAACGCCCCCACGGCCTTAAGATGGGCAGTAACGGCACGCTCCATCTCTACCTGCACCTCGCGGTTGGCCGGGTTTACATAGTCAAACTGCTTCACGCCGCTTGCCCTTGTGTCGCGTTCCTCTTCCGTATAAAGATATTCATTTATATGGAACATGCGCCCGTGACGGCTCAAATAGAGCCACAGCTCGTACCACCCGGCATATTTGTAGTCGGCCTCTTCCGTCTCGTCGGCGAACGAGCGTAGCAGCGAAGCCCGGGCCATGACTACCGAACCGAAATCGAAGTCGTCGCGCAGGCTGCCTTCCTGCCAGTCAATTACGGGATGGGCGCAGGTCTCGCCGTCTTTCACCGTCCGGCGGTCAGAGTACACCATGGCCGCGTCAGTATCGGCGGCGGCGCGCACCATGCGCTGTATGGCATACTGCCCGAGGCTTACCTGTACGTCTTTCAAGAACAACATGGCGTAGTCTGCCACGACACTCTCCGCAACGGCGCGCATTGCAGAGGCCGACAGCAGGCCGTCAACCACGATGAACGAGCACCCGTCAGGCACGGCGTTAGCCATGGCGAAGCCACGTGTAACAAGCAGATTGATATGTCTTATCATGCGGCTGCCGCGCAGTTGCCTAAGCACATTGCTTACCGACACGTAGTCGCTGCACGGCAAGAAGCAGTCTATTGTACCTCTCATTTCTTGGATTGATTTTTCTTTGACATGCAAAGATAGTATTAAATTAAGAATTAAGAGTTAAGAATTAAGAAAGAATTAAAAGTTAAGAGTTAAGAATTAAGAAAATCACCATTGCTGCATATTTTCTTAATTCTTAACTCTTAATTCTTAACTTTCTTGAATATCGCCTTCTTGCCGAACACCACCGTCTCGGCAAGGAAATAGTTGAACAGGCCTGAAATGAGCAACGCGGCAAGGTTGCACCATACCACCGTCCAGCCGAATATCCGCTCGAACAGCAGCAGGAAAGCCATCTTGACCAAGAAGCCCAGCACGGACGACACGTTGAACACCACGAAGCGGCGGCAGAAGTCGGCCGTGCAGCGGTTCTCTATGCGGCTCTTCCATATCCAGCAATACGAGCAAAGGAAATTGCTCAACACCGCAAACTCGAACGATATTATCGGCGAAACCACATAGTCGCCCCAGTATGTGTCGAAAATGTATGTCGAACATATCCACAGCACGAACGTGTCAACGCCCGTGCCGAACAGCCGGCTGACTACAAACTCGATATAGCGAAGCATATTTTACTAATTAAGAATTAAGAGTTAAGAATTAAGAAAATCACCGACGAAGGCATATTTTCTTAATTCTTAACTCTTAATTCTTCATTTTTTCAACGGGTCTTGCTCTGCAAGTATCTTCTTGTCCTTGAAGAACTGTATGAGATACATCACGAAAAGCAGCACCGCTATGACAAATCCCATGGCATCGAACACACCGAACTCATAGCCGCAGAGCGAATACCTGTCGTCAGCCCACGACGTGTACATGTACAGCGTGTTAATCAAAATGACGATTAAGCGGAACTCCGTAGGGCCGAAACTGCTGTAAGTCAACCTGAACTCGCCCTTCAATATCGCTCCTATGTACGTATATATGGAAAGACAGAGATACCCGGCCAGCACGAGCATCGCCACGTCAAGCCGCAACATTGGCGACAATCCGGCGCCGATGCACATTATGCACAGCGTCACGGCGTCGAGCGTATGGTCGATGAAGAAGCCGTACACAGGCCTCTGCGTGTTGCGCACACGCGCCAGCGTACCGTCGAGGCTGTCGCCATACCAGTTGATTACCAAGCCCAGCGACGACAGCCAGAGCCATTTCACATTATAATTACCTAAGACGAAGCCTACGGCGCATACCACCGCTCCGAACACTCCGAGGAATGTAAGCATGTCGGATGTGACCCATCCGGGCAGCCTTTTAGCCAGCCATATAAGTGCTTTCTTTTCCGCCGCATTAAGGATTGAAGTCTGTATCCTTTGCGAAGTTTCCTTTCCCATTGTTTTGTTACAACTCGAATTATGGCTGCAAAGTTACATTTTTATTACGAATTACATACATTTACTCACATCTTTTGTGGCAATTTAACGGTATGTGTCGCTATATACGCCATTTCACAAGACAAAACCGGCATACGCATCGCTTTATGGCAAACAGGCCGAGGCTGGCTTACCAGAAGCATACGACAATAGCGCCCGACGCAACCTGCAAATCAAAAGGCGGCTTTTCGGCATGTAAAAGGCCATGTTTGACATGACAAAAGGCGGCATTTCGCAATGCGAAATGCCGCCTTTCATATTCACGCTGGCAACCCGTTGGCTGTCAGCATGTTACTGATGCTGCTCGCGCAAAAGGTCGTTCACCGTCTTTACGGGATTGAACGTGGAGAGCGGAACTTCCACGAAGACGGTGTTCCAGTCGCTCATCGCACCGTTCCACAGTCCGGGCAGCTCGAGTGCCTTCAGCTCGCGGCCGTTCTTGCTCTTGCTGCTTATGAAGCCGGTCGACTTATCCACATAGTCAGGTAGGTTGAAGCGGTTGCCCTTATAATCCTTCACGGCGCAAACAAGGTCTACGGGATTGAAGTGAGTTCCCTCGGTAAACATGCGCATGTACTCGGCGTTCGACTTGTCAATCTGGCTGCTCTCGAGTATTTGCAGGCTCACGGTGCCGTCCTGGTTGTAAGTAAGGAACGGGCCTCCGCCGGGCTCGCCCACATTCTTCACCACTCCGCAGACGCGCATCGGGCGGTCAAGCTTCTTGCGGAGGTATATTACCAGTTCGGCGTCTTCAAGCTGCTTGATGTCGGCCTTGCGGCAGCAGAGGTCGCGCTGCACGAAGCGTATCACCTCTTCCAGCTGCTCATGGGTGTACTCGCCGGTGTCAAGCAGGCGCAGATAATCAAAGGCTTTGGCCTGTAGCGTTACAAGTATGCCGGCTATGAGCTGCTTGTAGGTAACGGTGTCGTCCTTCAGGCGGTCGGGCACAACGTTGTCTATGTTCTTGATGAACACTACGTCGGCATCGATGTCGTTAAGGTTCTGTATGAGCGCGCCGTGCCCTCCGGGGCGGAATAGCAGCGAGCCGTCCTCGTTGCGGAATGGGGTGTTGTCAGGATTGGCGGCAATGGTGTCCGTGCTGGGTTTCTGCTCGGAGAAGGTAACGTCGTACTTTATGCCATACTTCTCGGCGTAAGCGGCGCACTTCTCTGCCACCTTGGCCTTAAACAGCTCGCGGTGCTCGTGGCTTACGGTGAAGTGTATATGCGCCTCGCCGCCCGACGCGGCGTAGAGCGCGCCCTCAACGAGATGCTCCTCGAGCGGAGTGCGCGGTCCTTCGGGGTATTTATGGAAGAGCAGCAGGCCCTTGGGCAGCTGGCCGTAATTAAGGCCTTTCGGCTCGAGCATGTTGGCTACTACATCCTTGTAGCGGCCTTCGGCCATGAGCGCGTGTATGTCCTTTCCTTCATTGCGCTTGCAAGCCTCATTCAATTCGCCGTAGAAGGCGAAGCGGTCGATGTTGTCAAAGTAACGCTTCTCGAAGTCGGTCTGCGGCGTGTCGTGGTCGCCGTTAAGGAAGGCGAACATGTCCTTGAACATGCGGCTGGCCGCCCCGCTGGCCGGAACAAACTTTACGACGCGCTTGCCACCGGCCTTGTATGCGTTCCACGCTTCTATGTAGCGGCGGCGGTCGTCGTCGCCCGGCGCGGCTATGCCGTTGCCTACGGCTGCGGCGGCCTCAAGACGCAAGAACGGGAAACCTTGTTTAAACTCTTCAAGCTGTGTTTCTACCTGAGCTTCGGTAATGCCTTTGGCGGCAATCTGCTTTAAGTCTTCTTGTGATAACATAAGTATTGTTTTTTAGGTTGTATTAAATTAAGGAGAGAAGGAGTAAGGAGGAAAGGAGTAAGTATATTATTAGACTTGCATCCCGACCGTCTTATCTCGTTATAATAGCATTGCAAAAATAAGTCTTTTTCATCAAAACAAGCACTAAAAGGCATTAAAATGTTATTACTTTGTACAATAAAACTTACAAAACATACATTCAGCGGCGCAAAGGCCGGCTATTTCGGGAAAAATGAGTAAGTTTGCATCATGCCATCCTAAGGCGTGACCGAAAAAGGCGAAAATACGACATGGAAAGACTGACATTCACCCGAGATGAAAAAACTACGGCAATAGAACTGGCTCGCAAACTGCGCGCAAACGTGGGCGAACTAATAAGCCGCGACGACGAGCTTAACGTATTCAAATACCTTAAAGCGGCCATCAGCGGCGACAGCATGGGGCGCGACGTGTTCGGCCTCAACCCCGTAGTGTCGGGTTTGCAGACTGCGGCCATCGCCGTTGACGAGATAGGGCTGAAGCGCGACGGCGTACTGGCAATACTGCTGTACCCCGTGGCAAAGGACACGGAGGAGATAGGCCGCGTGTTCGGCGATAGCGTGGCGCGCATAATACACGGACTTTGCAAAATACAGGAACTGTACAAGAAAAGCCCCGTTATCGAGAGCGAGAACTTTCGCAACCTGCTGCTGTCGTTCGCAGAGGACATGCGCGTCATACTCATCATGATAGCCGACCGCGTAAACCTGATGCGGCAAATCCGCGACACGGAGAACGTCGAGGCTAAAACCGAAGTCAGCGAGGAGGCCAGCTACCTGTACGCCCCGCTGGCGCACAAACTGGGCCTGTACAAACTGAAGAGCGAACTTGAGGACTTGAGCCTGAAATACCTCGAGCACGACGCCTACTACATGATAAAGGAGAAGCTTAACGCCACCAAAAAGAGCCGCGACGCATACATAGAACGCTTCATTGCCCCGATAGACAAGAAGCTGAAGCAGGCAGGCTTCAAGTTCCACATGAAGGGAAGGACCAAGAGCATACACAGCATCTGGCAGAAGATGAAGAAGCAACAGTGCGGCTTCGAGGGCGTGTACGACCTCTTCGCAATACGCATAATACTCGACTCGCCGCAGGAGATGGAAAAAGTGCAGTGCTGGCAGGTGTTCGCCATCATCACCGACATGTACCAACCCAACCCCAAGCGTATGCGCGACTGGCTGAGCGTGCCGAAGTCTAACGGCTACGAAAGCCTGCACATCACCGTGCTGGGGCCTGAAAACAAATGGGTGGAGGTGCAAATCCGCACGGAGCGCATGGACGAAATAGCCGAGCGCGGACTGGCGGCCCACTGGCGTTACAAGGGCGTGAAGGGCGAAAGCGGCCTTGACGAATGGCTTAACAGCATACGCACGGCTCTGGAAAACAAGGACGACTTGCAGGTAATCGACCAGTTCAAGATGGACTTATACGAGGACGAGGTGTTTGTGTTCACACCGAAAGGCGACCTCGTGAAATTCCCGAAAGGGGCCACTGTGCTCGACTTCGCATACCGCATCCACTCCAACATAGGCGACCACTGCACCGGGGCAAGAATAAACAACAAGGTTGTGACGTTCCGGCATGTGCTGAAAAACGGCGACCAAGTAGAAATAATGACCTCTTCAAGCCAAAAGCCAAAGCATGAGTGGCTTAACATTGTGAAGACAAGCCGCGCCAAGGCCAAGGTGCGCATGGCGCTTAAAGACCTCATGGTGAAGGACGGCGCATATGCGAAGGAGATGTTTGAGCGACGGCTAAAGAACCGGAAAATCGAGTTTGACGAGGGTGCCGTGTCACACCTTATAAAGAAATTAGGCATTAAGGAGGCAAACGACTTCTACCGCCGCATGGCCGACGGCACGCTCGACGTAAACGACGTAATCGAGAAATACCAGGAAACCTTGCAGCGCGACAACAACGCCCTACCCCAGCAACCGGCACGCAGCGCGGAAGGCTACAGCTACGAAAACCCCAACGAAGAGCTTGCCTACTCGAGCGACGACGTGCTCGTAATCGACAAGAACCTGAAAGGCATCGACTACACCCTGGCTAAATGCTGCCATCCCATATATGGCGACGACGTGTTCGGCTTCGTAAACGTGAACGGGGGAATAAAAATCCACCGCAAAGACTGCCCCAACGCGCCGGAGCTGCGCAAGCGTTTCGGCTATCGCATTGTCAAGGCGAAATGGAGCGGCAAGGGCACTTCGCAATACTCTACGACGCTGAAAATAATCGGCAACGACGACATCGGCATCGTAAACAACATAACGAGCATAATATCAAAGGAAGAGAAAATAATGATGCGCAGCATCAACATCGACAGCAACGACGGCTTGTTCAGCGGCAACCTCGTCGTCAACGTCGAGGACACATCGCGCCTCGAACAGCTGATAAAGAAGCTGCGCAACGTCAAGGGAGTGAAGCAAATAATAAGGATTTAATTAAGAGTTAAGAGTTAAAAGTTAAGAGTTAAGAATTAAGAAAATTACCTTTGCATGTATAGCCAACGGCACATATTTTCTTAATTCTTAATTTTCAGAAATGAACCTGTCAAGATACGCAAGGCCTTTTTCCGTACAGCAACCACGGAGAAAGACGATGATGAACGTATGGAAGATTTCATCGAGCTTGTATTGCTCGTAAAGACGGGTCTGCATAACAAAGTCCATGGCGGCGTCGCCCATCTTGTTCACAATGCCATAATTAAGGTCGCCGCGGAAGAAGCCGTGCTCTATGCCCTTACGCATGAACACCTGCGAATGAGCCGCCTGCTTATCCTTATTCTGGCGGAAAAACGCCATTATCCGCTCATATTTGTTCATTTCGGTGAAGAACAGCGGATTGATTGACCCCAAATCCTTCAGCCTCAACTTTATGAAATAGGCGATTACCGCCATCTCGTTTTCAGCAGTAAGCGCATAGTCGGAGAGCCGCTTAGTAAGCAGCTCGTTCTCATTCCGGATGCACTCGAAAAGTAAGTCCTCCTTGTTGCTGTATATCTCGTAAAGCGTGCGCTTCGATATTGCGATTTCAGTGGCTATGTCGTCCATGCGCACGGCTTTGATGCCTTTCTGCTTGAAAAGCCCCATCGCCGTGTCGAGGATTTTCTGCCTCAAACCCTCACGGTAAGCGGTCGTGTTGCCGGTTTTACGCATTGCTTTTATTTTTATTTGCAAAGTTAATAATTAATTTCCGAAAACTATTTGCCTCATTTTATTTTTTTTTATTACATTTGCAAAGACTTTCAGATTACGGTTGTAACCAAAAGAAAGGTAAAAAGACGAGTTTAGCGAAAACAAGCATCTGCAAGTAAGAAAATGAAAGATTATGCAACGCAAATCCTACATGTGCGCAAATCGCGCCGGACAATACGGACGAGCCTTGCATGACATTTTCAGCTGTGCGTCTTGAAATAAAAACAAAGTCACATAATCATGGTAAACATTACAAAAGAAGCCGCACTCGAATACCACAGCAGCGGCAAACCCGGAAAAATCGAAGTAAAGCCCACCAAGCCTTACAGTACGCAAACCGACCTCAGCCTTGCCTACTCGCCTGGAGTGGCATTCCCGTGTCTCGAGATACAGAAGACCCCTGACGACGTTTACAAGTACACCGACAAGGGCAATCTCGTGGCCGTAATCAGTAACGGCACAGCAGTGCTCGGCCTCGGCGACATCGGCGCAATGAGCGGAAAGCCTGTAATGGAAGGAAAGGGCTTGCTGTTCAAAATCTATGGAGGCATCGACGTGTTCGACATCGAAGTGGCCGAGAAAGACCCGGAGAAGTTTTGCGAAGCCGTGGAGCGCATCGCCCCAACCTTCGGAGGCATCAACCTCGAGGACATCAAGGCACCCGAATGCTTTTACATAGAGGAAAGGCTGAAGCGTACGCTCGACATTCCCGTGATGCACGACGACCAGCACGGCACGGCCATCATCTCCGCCGCCGGACTGAAGAACGCCCTCGAAGTGGCGGGAAAGGACATCGCGGATGTTAAAATCGTTGTCAACGGCGCAGGAGCGGCGGCCATATCGTGCACAAAGCTCTACATGGCGCTCGGCGCGAAGAAGGAGAACATCGTAATGCTCGACTCCAAAGGCGTCATCACCAGCGACCGCGAGAACCTTACCGAGCAGAAACGACTCTTCGCTACCGACCGCCGCGACATACACACGCTCGAAGAAGCCGTGAAAGGTGCAGACGTATTCGTAGGCCTTTCAAAAGGCAACGTGCTCACTCAGGACATGGTGCGCTCAATGGCCGACAAGCCTATCGTATTCGCACTGGCTAACCCCGTGCCTGAAATATCATACGAGGACGCCATGGCGAGCCGCCCCGACGTGCTGATGAGCACCGGCCGCTCCGACTATCCCAACCAAATCAACAACGTCATCGGCTTCCCTTACATATTCCGCGGCGCGCTCGACGTTCACGCAACGGCCATTAACGAAGAGATGAAGATGGCCGCCGTACACGCCATAGCCGACCTGGCAAAGCAGCCCGTGCCCGATGTTGTGAACGACGTGTACCAGGTGAACAAGCTAACCTTCGGCCCGTCATACTTCATACCGAAACCCGTTGACCCACGCCTCATCACCGAAGTGTCGGCCGCCGTGGCAAAGGCCGCAATAGAAAGCGGAGTGGCGCGCACCACAATAACCGACTGGGACGAGTACAAGAACCGTCTGCGCGAAATGCTGGGACAGGAAACCAAGCTGACGCAGAAGCTCTACGACACGGCGCGCAAGCACCCGCAGCGCGTGGTCTTCGCCGAAGGCATACACCCGACGATGCTCAAGGCCGCCGTGCAGGCCAAGAACGAAGGCATCTGCCACCCCATCCTGCTGGGCAACGACGAGCGCATTGCCAAGCTGGCAAAGGAACTTGACCTAAGCCTCGACGGCATTGAAATAGTCAACCTGCGCCACGACCGCGAGAACGACCGCCGCGAACGCTACGCACGCATACTGGCCGACAAGCGCCAGCGTCAAGGCTACACGTTCCAGGAAGCCAACGACAAGATGTTCGAGCGCAACTACTTCGGCATGATGATGGTAGAGACGGGCGACGCCGACGCGTTCATAACGGGCTTGTACACAAAGTATTCCAACACCATCAAGGTAGCAAAGGAGGTCATCGGCATACAGCCCGAGTACAAGCACTTCGGCACGATGCACATCATCAACTCGAAGAAGGGTGTGCTCTATCTGGCCGACACGCTCATCAACCGACTGCCCGACAAAGACGTGCTCGTTGACATTGCGCGCCTCTCGGCCAACACCGTGCGCTTCTTCAACGACGAGCCTCACATCGCCATGATAAGCTACTCTAACTTCGGAACCGACGAGGTGGGCAACCCGGCCGAAGTGCACGCCGCCGTGGAAGAGATGCAGCAGCGTTACCCCGACCTCGCCATCGACGGCGAGATGCAGGTGAACTTCGCCCTTAACAGCAGGCTGCGCGATGCCAAATACCCCTTCACCCGTCTGAAGGGCAAAGACGTCAACACGCTGGTTTTCCCCAACCTCTCCAGCGCAAACAGTTCGTACAAGCTGCTCCAGGCACTCAACCCCGACGCCGAAATAATCGGCCCAATCCAGATGGGACTGAACAAGCCAATCCACTTCACCGACTTCGAGTGCTCCGTGCGCGACGTGGTGAACATCACCGCAGTAGCCGTAATCGATGCTTACGTGCAGAAAATCATGGAGAACATCAACAAGTGACAACGCCGCTCATGGCGCATACACCAATGAAACGGGCTTGCCGTAATGGCAGGCCCGTTTCGTTATTATAGGCACATCGCTCCAACCGTCCACATTTGAGAAACATGACATATCGCTTTTTCATACAAATAAAAAAATGAAGCGCCCACTCGTTCCGGCGGATTTGCAACTCGTTCCTTTCGTTCCGGCGGATTTGCAATCCGCCGGTTCTTACTATAAGGATTTGTAATCCGCTTGACAGTCCCTTGCTTGCTGCAACCAAGCCGTTGGCGTAGTCGGTTTAATCGGATTGCAAATCCTTATAGTATATTTCGGCGGATTGCAAATCACGCCGAAACACGGAGACCTTTTGAAACGCAGAGGTCACGCCGAAACATAAAGAAAATGCAGGCAATCCGCCCCAGTCGTTCTCCCAATAGTGTAAATCATAATGGCACGATAACCGTCTCGTTCCGCCGGATTTGCAATCCGGCGGTTCTTACTATAAGGATTTGCAATCCGCTTGACAGTTCCTTGTTTGCAGCAACCAAGCCGTTGGTGTAGTCGGTTTAATCGGATTGCAAATCCTTATAGTATATTTCGGCGGATTGCAAA
>CAJJWN010000016.1 GCA_905196835.1 uncultured Prevotella sp.
TAATAATATATTATATATTTATATATATATAAATATATAATATAAATATTAAATTGATGTTATGCCCGCAATGTCTCGCCGCAATATGTACAATTGTCATCTGTAATTGTAATTGCGTAAGCGCATGAACATAAACAAAACCGGCGGAAGGACATTCGCCTCCGCCGGTTGCAACATAAACAAGCCTATACAAGACCCTTAGGCTTTCTTCGCCTCCTCGTCAAGCTTCACCTGCCATTTCCATGCAGAGCGCAGGGTGTCTTCAAGGCTGGTCTCGGCCTTCCATCCCAGTACGGTGTTGGCCTTGGTCGGGTCGGCCCATACTTTCTCGATGTCGCCCTCGCGGCGAGGAGCGTATTCCCAGTTAACCTTAACGCCTGTGGCCTTCTCAAAGCCTTCTACCACTTCGAGCGTGCTCACGCCCCGGCCTGTGCCGATGTTAAAGATTTCCACCGCGTCGGTGCCTTCCTTGTCGAGTACGCGCTCCATGGCCTTGACGTGAGCCTTTGCCAGGTCTACCACATAGATGTAGTCGCGTATGCAGGTGCCGTCAGGGGTATTGTAGTCGTTGCCAAATATTTTGAGTTGCTTGCGTATTCCGATGGCCGTCTGCGTTACGAACGGTATGAGGTTCATCGGCACTCCGTTGGGCAGCTCGCCGATGTAAGCCGTCGGATGCGCGCCAATCGGGTTGAAGTATCTTAAGATTACAGACTTAATCGGGGCGCCGCTATGTATGTAGTCCTGTATTATTTCCTCGTTTACCTGCTTCGTGTTGCCGTAAGGGCTTAGTGCTTTCTGTATCGGCGCATCCTCGGTCACGGGCAGATGCTCGGGCGAAGGCTGGCCGTACACCGTGCAGCTCGACGAGAATATTATGCCCTTCACGCCGTACTTAGGCATCAGCTCGAGGATGTTCAGCAGGCTGGTTATGTTGTTGCGGTAATACATCAGAGGCTTCTGCACGCTCTCGCCTACGGCCTTGCTCGCCGCGAAATGTATTATGCCCTTGATGTCGCCGTACTTGGCAAAGACGGCGTCCATGGCCGCCAGGTCGCAGCAGTCCACCTGTTCGAAAGCCGGACGCACGCCTGTGATTTTCTCTATCCCGTCTACCACGTCGGCCTTCGAGTTTGAAAGGTTGTCCACGATTACGACCTTATACCCAGCCTGTTGCAGCTCCACTACCGTATGCGAACCGATAAAGCCGGTGCCGCCTGTAACCAAAATTGTCTGTTTCATAGTTTTCTGATAATTATATTCGTCTAAATCGCAAAAGTAGTTAAAATCAGTGTCTTTTCAAAAAATATACGTACAAAAAAGATAAAATGCGCAATAAATCATGCAAAGCAAAGCCAATAAACCATGCCAACCCTCCCCATAAAAACAAAAACGGGGGCAAAGCTTGCCGCTTTACCCCCTGCTCCTTTGCATAATATCAAGCTCAATTCAGCCCAAAGAGCTCCCTCAAACCGCCGTCAACACCAGAGAAGCCCATGAATGCGAGGCTCAACAGGCCTGCCGTGACAAGCACTATTGCCATGCCGCGCATCCCCTTGGGTATGCTTACCATGGCCAGCTGCTCGCGTATTCCGGCGAAAACCACCAATGCTACGGCAAAGCCTACGGCCGTGGAGAAGGCATAGACCACGCTCTGAATGAGCGAAAAGTCCTTCTGTATAACCAGGATTGCAACGCCAAGCACGGCGCAGTTGGTGGTGATTAGCGGCAGGTAGATGCCGAGTGCCTGGTATAGCGCAGGCGACACCTTCTTCAATATAATCTCAACCATCTGCACCAACGCGGCTATAACGAGTATGAAGGCTATCGTCTGGAGGTATTGCAGCCCCATGGGGTTGAGGATGTATATCTGCACGAGATACGTCACTATGGTTGAAAGGGTGAGCACGAAAGCCACGGCCGCGCCCATGCCGAGCGATGTCGAAATCTTTTGCGACACGCCGAGGAACGGGCAGATGCCAAGGAATTGTGACAACACGATGTTGTTCACAAATATCGCCGAGATGAAAATCAGTAAGTATTCCATAAATTACGCTTTCTTAAACCTGTTAACTATTGCAATCAGATACCCCAAAGTGATGAACGCACCCGGAGGCAAGATGAAGAGAAGCATGTTGCTCGTTTCGGGCAACAACGCCATACCGAATATAGAACCTGCTCCGAGCAGCTCGCGCACCGCACCGAGCAGCGTCAACGCCACGCTGAATCCAAGCCCCATGCCGGCCCCGTCGAACAGGCTTTCCACCGGCCCGTGGTTGCAGGCAAAGGCTTCGGCACGTCCAAGGATGATGCAGTTTACCACGATAAGCGGTATGTAAAGGCCGAGCGTGGCGTAGATGGCAGGCACGTAAGCCTGCATCAGCATCTGCAATATAGTGACAAATGACGCGATTACAACCACGAAAACGGGTATGCGCACCATGTCGGGCGTTAGGTTCTTGATAAGTGAAATAACCAAGTTGGAGCATATCAGCACGAACGTCGTAGCCAGTCCCATCGACAGGCCGTTCATGGCCGACGTGGTGGTAGCCAGCGTAGGGCACATTCCAAGGAGGAGCACAAACGTAGGGTTCTCCTTTACTATGCCGTTAATCAATATCTTTATGTAATTCATTGCTTCTGCATTTTAATTATGATGAAACATGTTCAATGCTTGCCCGTTGCGCCGGTATGCGCGTCTACGGGCACAGACTTGTATGCCTGGTAAGCCTGGGTTACGGCCAGGAGGAAGGCGCGGCTCGTAATGGTGGACGCCGTTATGGCGTCAATGTCGCCCCCGTCCTTCTTTACGGTAAGCTTGTCCGTAGCCGGACTCTTGCCTATTATGCACCCCTTGCCGTCCTTCTGAAACCATTTGTCGGCCTTTGCACCAAGCCCCGGGGTCTCCGCGTGCTGCAATACGGTGTATCCGAGGATTTTCCCGTCAGTGTCAAAACCCACCAGCACCTTCAAGTCTCCGCCAAATCCACCGGCCGTACTCTCCACGGCTGCGCCCAGCGGAACTTTGTCCGCGCCTACGGCTTCATGTATCACGAACGTCGTTTCCTTGCCTGCAACGTTCTGCTTTACGGTATCATCCTTGGCTACGGTCAGCTCAACGCCGCCCATTACGGCCTTTATTCCGTCGGCAAGTGTCTTCTCTGCCTGAAGCTTTATCGGCTCTTCGGTCACATGGTTGACGTATGCCAGTATGCTGCCCGTTACCAGGGCCACGCCCACGAGCACAACCACCATGTTGGTTATAGTAGATTCCAGCTTTTTCATTTTCCTTCCTCCTTTGCTATTTCGCCAAAACGCTTCGGCTTCACGTATGTATTGATAAGCGGGGTCAACGCGTTCATTATGAGAATGGCGAACGACATGCCCTCTGGATATGAGCCCCAGTTTCGTATAACGACCGTAAGGAAACCGATGGACACACCGTAAATGAGCTGCCCCTTATGCGTCATGGGCGACGTTACGTAATCGGTAGCCATGAAGATTGCGCCAAGCATGAGTCCGCCGCTAAGCAACGTAGCCACCGGGTTGGCGTAAACGGGGTTGGCAAGGTGCAGAAGTCCGCTGAAAACGAACACCGTGGCGAGGATGCTTACAGGTATGTGCCATGTTATGATTTTCTTCCAAAGCATGTATGCCAAGCCTATAAGGAGTGCAAGGGCGCACACCTCGCCGATACATCCGGCACCGTTGTTCAGTCCGGGGTTGCCGAGCAGCAGGGACATAGAGCTCGGAAGCTGCTCCAATACGGAAGCGTCGCCAGTCTTTATAGCCGTTTTCATAATGCTCAAAGGCGTCGCGGCGGTCTGAGCATCGACGTAAGAAGCAAGCTGACCGGCCACCGGCCACGACGTCATCTGCGCCGGGAACGAAGCCAGAAGGAAGCAACGGCCTACCAGCGCAGGGTTGAACGGATTGCAGCCAAGGCCTCCGAAAGTCATCTTGCCGATGCCTATTGCCACCAGCGCGCCTATGATTACAATCCACACGGGAAGGTTGGAAGGCAGGTTGAAGCCAAGCAGCAGCCCCGTCAACATGGCCGAACCGTCCATAATGGTTGGCCGCCTTTTCAACATATATTTGGTTATCGCCCACTCGAAGAACACACATGCGGCCACGCTTGACGCACAGACCACCACCGAGCCTAACCCGAAATAAAGGAAAGACACGAGCAACGCCGGCACCAAGGCTATGATTACGCCGTACATGTTGCGCTCCACGCTATCAGTACCATGCGCGTGCGGCGATAATGAAACTATCAATTTGCTCATTTTCTTGTTACTTTTTTATATAAATAGTTTGTTATTTCTTCGCGTTGCGCGCCCTTATCAAGCCCATCACCGTGCTCTTGCCGAGCCTTATGTTGTCAAGCATCGGGCGGTGGGCAGGGCACGTAAACTGGCAAGAACCGCACTCTATGCACGACGTTACGCCTGCCGCCTCGACCTTCTCCCAGTCGTGCAGCGCGCTGGCCGTAGCCAAGAGGTAAGGCTCAAGCCCCATGGGGCAGACGCTTACACACTTCGCACACCTGATGCAAGGCTGCACCGGCTTGCGCTTTGCGTCGTCTCCGCTAAGAATGGTGACGCTGTTCGTTCCTTTACATATCGGCACCTCAACCGACGTAAGCGCCTTTCCCATCATCGGGCCACCAGCCAGCAGCTTGTTATCGCCTTCCGGCATACCTCCGCACTCGTCGATAAGGTCAATCATCGGGGTGCCCATGCGCACGAGGAAGTTGCTTGGCCTCTCGAGCCTCTTGCCCGTAACGGTGGTGTAACGCTCGAACAAGGGCTTGTTCTTCATCACCGCCTGATACACGGCGAAGGCCGTACCAACGTTCTGCACCACGGCTCCTACATTTACGGGTATGGCCGGAGGAGCGGGCACCTGGCGGCGGATTACTGCGTCAACGAGCTGCTTCTCGCCGCCCTGCGGATATTTCTTAGCCAGCGGAACTATCTCGATGTCGTCCCGCCCTGCAATCTTTTCCTCAAACAAAGCTATGGCTTGGGGCTTGTTTTCTTCGATGCCAATGTAGCCTTTCGCCACCTTCACCGCCTTCATAAGCAACTCCAGACCTACGAGGATTTCGTCGGCGTGCTCCATCATCAGCCTGTAATCAGACGTGATGTAAGGCTCGCACTCCACTCCGTTCAGTATTACGCACTCGGCCTTAGCCGTAGGCGGAGGGCACAACTTGATGAATGTTGGGAAGCCTGCGCCGCCCATGCCGGTAACGCCGGCCTTCTTCACGCACTCTATTATTTCCTCCGGTGTCAGTTCGGGGTGGCCCTCCAGCGTCTCGAGCTTGTCCGAGCGGTCTATGCTTTCCTCCCATTCGTCGCCCTCAACCTTTACTATTATTGCCGGTTTGCGGTAACCCGTGGCATCCACGGCCTCGTCTATTTTAAGCACCGTGCCCGATACTGACGAGTATATAGGCGCAGAAACGAAACCTCCGGCCTCGGCCAAGAGCGTGCCTACCTTCACCTTGTCACCCTTCTTAACCACCGGTTTGGCCGGTGCTCCGATATGTTGCGAGAGGGGGAATATGGCCTGCTGTGGCAGTTTGGCTATTTGTGTAGCCGCATCTGAAGACAACTTGTTCTCTTCCGGGTGTATTCCTCCTATCCTGAAAGTCCTGAGTTTCATACTTTTACCTCCTCTTGTTTAGGTTTTACGTCAGCCGTTTCCTGCGCGTCGGCAACCGCTTTTGGCCTTGGCGCGGGGAAGTTTACGGCTATGATTGCGTGCGTGGGACATGCCTCGACACACTTGCGGCACAGGCGGCACTTGTCCGGGTCGATGTATGACACGTTGTTCTCGATGGTTATCGCGCCAAACTGGCATTCCTTCTCGCACTTTCCACAACCTATGCAGGCCGCCTTGCAGGCCTTCATAGCTGCCGCGCCCTTGTCCTTGTTGACGCAACGCACGTACACGCGACGGCCTTTCACGCCCTTCTTGCGCAGCTCTATAATGTGTCGCGGACAAGCCTTGGCGCACGCGCCGCAGCCCGTACACTTTTCTTCGTCCACTTCGGGAAGTCCCGTCTCGGGGTTGATTGTAATTGCACCGAAGGCGCACGCCTTGACGCAATCGCCGCAACCAAGGCATCCGTAGCCGCACGCCGTCTCGCCAGCACCGCACGAGTGCATGGCCGCACACGTGCGCAGCCCGTCATACCCGGCTATGCGCGGGCGCAGTTCACACGTGCCGTTGCAACGAACAACGGCCACCTTGGCCTCCGTATTTGCCACGGCCATGCCGAGCAAGTCGGCCACCTGCCCCATAACCGAAGCACCGCCAACAGGGCAATACAGCCCGTCGAGCGAGCCTGCGTCGGCCCCCTTCACCAAGGCGGCAGCCATGCCGGAGCAGCCGGGATAGCCGCATCCGCCGCAATTGGCGCCGGGCAGCAGGGCCGAGACCTGCGCCAGGCGCGGGTCTTCATGTACAGCGAATTTCTTGGAGCACACGTACAGCACCACCGCCGAAACGAGCGCAATGCCTCCAAGAACGATTACTGCAATAAGGATAAAGTTCATAAGTTTTGTATTTGTTTTAGTTGTTAATGGTTTTCCATGACTTGCCGAGCCGCAGGCCGCGCTACGTCTCTATCCTGAACGTAAGCCTCGAGCTTATCCTGCCGCGCAGAAGGTAAAGCAATATATAATAAGGTATAAGCGAAAGCAGCCCCGCCAACGCCGCCGCAGGCTCGCTGCCCGTAGCCGCCAAGACCGCGGCCAGCACAGCTATGACGACCGCAAGCGGGACGACGGCACTCAACACCACCGCGAACATGCCTGCACGCTGCGACACAACCACCGTAACGCTGTCGCCAACGGAGCACCGACCGGTATAGTCGCCAAGCACGTCAACCGTCTTCTCCTTGCTCTCCGAGACGTGGCATCTGCCGGCAACCTTGCACGAAGCGCACGCCGACGACTGCACTATGCGCACGCGCGTGCGCCCTGCATCCATATCCTCTACAACGCCACAATGCTTGATGTCTTTATTCATGTTGTTCACACAAGGTTTTGCAAACTCGACTTTGCAATTGCAAAAGTACCCAATATTTTCAAAACACCAAAAGATTTGCAAATATTTGTATGAAAAAACGCATTGCAAACACCGCCGGAACGGCCGCAAAGCGCATAATGCCGCAATTCAGTTTGTCACGCGTAAAGGCCTATGCAGGTGCAAAGTGTCATTCCGAGAATGTCTGCATTTTCAGCCGAAACAGGTCGGCGAGACACGCCGTGACGGCCGTCTTGCGTACAAAATGCCGCCTTTCACACCCTAAAACACGGCCAACCGCAGTATAAAAGGCCACCTTTTGCAACCGCAAAAGCCGTCTTTAAGGGCAACGAAGACGGTCTTTAAACCTGTCAAAGACGGTCTTTGACACCGATAAATACCGTCCAAAAGATGTTAAAACGCCGTATTTATTGCACAAATCGGTCATATAAAGCCGTAACATCTTGTATTCCAGAGCGTTACGTTTGCACGCTTTTCCTCGCGTTTTTTCCGTCCGAAGCTGCAATATTTTTCACCAAGGCCGTTTTAAATGTTAAAAGAAATTCAGAAAGAAAGCTCAATGCCGCCACAGCTTACATTATGACACACGGCCAGACATGCCGCCAGGCGCACACGGGCGAGGCATGAAACAACTTTTATCGGCAAATAGATTGTAGGTTTATCATTTTTTTTATACATTTGCATTTGGAAAAAGAAATAAGCGATGAAGCTCGTCATAATGACCCAACCTACATTCTTTGTAGAAGAAGACAAGATACTTACGGCCCTCTTCGAGGAAGGCATGGACTATCTGCACCTGTGCAAGCCCGGAGCCTCGCCTATGTATTCGGAACGCCTGCTGTCGCTTCTTCCTGAAATGTCGTACGGCAAGATTACCGTACACGACCATTATTATCTGAAAAACGAATACGGCCTGGCCGGCATACACCTTGACGGCGAGACACAGGAACCGCCCAAGGACTACAAGGGAAAGTACAGCCGCACATGCCATGACATTGCGACATTGGGAGCAATGAAGAAAAAGGCGGAATACGTTTTCCTCAGCAACACCTTCTGCAAAGGCACGAACAACGGCGGCGGCACGCCACGCACGCGCGCTGAACTTGAAGAGGCGGCTCGCCAGGGGCTCATAGACAAGCACGTGTACGCCATGGGCGGAGTGGAGCTTGACAACATCAAGGAGGCCAAGGAGCTGGGCTTCGGCGGCGTGGTGGTATGCGGCGACCTGTGGGACAAGTTCGACATACACAGCCAGCTCGACTACAAGGAGCTTATAAACTATTTCGAAAAGCTACGCAAAGCTGCATCATAAGATACGAAACATAAAACATCAATAAGTCGAAATGAGTGAGAAAAACTCTTTTATGGTATTCTCTGGCACCAATACCAGATACCTTGCGGAGAAAATCTGCAACAGCCTGGGTTGCCCGTTAGGCAACCTGCTCATCACAAAGTTCTCTGACGGCGAGTTCGCCGTTTCCTACGAAGAGTCAATCCGAGGACGCGACGTATTCCTTGTACAGAGCACATTCCCCAACTCTGACAACCTCATGGAGCTGCTGCTGATGATAGACGCGGCCAAGCGCGCGTCGGCAAAGAGCATCAACGCCGTGATACCATACTTCGGATGGGCGCGCCAGGACCGCAAGGACAAGCCCCGCGTAAGCATAGGAGCCAAGCTTGTGGCCGACCTTCTGCGCGTGGCAGGCATCGACCGCCTCATCACCATGGACTTGCACGCAGACCAGATACAGGGATTCTTCGACGTTCCCGTTGACCACCTCTACGCATCAGGCGTAATACTGCCATACCTATTGAGCCTCAAGCTGGACGACATCGTAATAGCTTCGCCCGACGTAGGCGGCAGCAAACGCGCCAACACATACGCTAAATACTTGGGCTGTCCGCTCGTGCTTTGCAACAAGACGCGCGCCCGTGCAAACGTAGTGGAAAGTATGCAGATTATCGGCGACGTGAAAGACAAGAACGTCGTAATCATCGACGACATGGTTGACACCGCCGGAACAATAACCAAAGCCGCCGACATAATGAAAGAGGCGGGGGCCAAGAGCGTAAGGGCGTGCGCGTCGCACTGTGTCATGAGCGGCCCGGCAAGCGAGCGCATACAGAACTCCGCACTGGAAGAGATGGTCTTCACAGACTCCATACCCTACTCCAACCGCTGCGCAAAGGTGAAGCAGTTGTCTGTAGCCGACATGTTCGCCGAGACCATTCGCCGCGTGGTAAACAACGAGAGTATCAGTTCGCAATACTTGGTATAACGTAACAAGACATGAAGATACGCTTCGCATACGCCCTTGCCGCAGTTGCGGTCATGGCCGCTACGGCCTGCCAACCGGGCAAAACGAAAAGCCAAGGCACGCAAGCCGCGCCCGCACAGACTGCACGCCAAGACACAGCAAGCCATGAAGACGAGCTTGTAATAAGCTTCACCATGGCCGACATGGACGGCAACCAAATGTCGGTAACCGACGAGTTCGCCAAGCACAAGCTTACCGTCATCGACTTCTGGGCAAGCTGGTGCGGCCCGTGCCGCCAGGAAATGCCCAGTCTTGTGAAGACATACAACGACTACAAGGACAAAGGTCTCGGCATTGTCGGAGTGTCATTGGACGAGGACAAGGAACAATGGAGCAGCGCGGTAAGCGCAATGGGCATGACGTGGACACAGCTGTCAGACCTTCAAGGATGGCACAACGCAGCGGCACAGATGTACGGCATACAGGCCATTCCGTTCACAATCATAGTTGACGATAAAGGCAAAGTGCTCACGGCTGGCCTGCGCGGCGAGCAGCTTAGGGTGTTCGTAGCACAGCGGCTTGACGGCACAAACAGCAAGAAGCAGTAATCACGACACGGCAAACTTCCAACATCCATACGTAAAAATCCGCCGCATAACATCGCGTTATGCGGCGGATTTACTTTTTTACCCCATTGATTAAATTTTACTTTTTTACCTTTTTATTTTTTACCTTTATAAATATCCCTACCCGAACAACGCCCTAAGAGCCTCTTCCACCTTGCGGACAGGCACCAACTCGATGTCAAACTTCTTCCGGGCAAGCCCCTGAAGGTTGTATTTGGGGACAATCATGTGGGTGAAACCGAGCTTTGCGGCCTCCGTTATACGCTGCTCTATGCGGCTGACGGGGCGCACCTCGCCGCTAAGACCTACCTCCCCGGACATGCACCAGTCGCTTTCGATGGCCGTATCGACGTTGCTTGACAGCACGGCGGCTATCACACTAAGGTCCATAGCCATGTCAGTCACCCTTAGTCCGCCCGCTATGTTGAGGAACACATCCTTCTGCATCAGCTTGAAACCGACACGCTTCTCAAGCACGGCAAGCAGCATATTGAGCCGCCGTTGGTCAAAACCAGTGGCGCTGCGCTGCGGCGTTCCGTAGGCAGCCGACGACACAAGGGCCTGCGTCTCTACGAGAAATGGGCGCACACCCTCGATTGCCGCCGAGATGGCTATGCCGCTAAGGCCTTCACGGTCTTGCGTAAGCAGCAGTTCAGACGGGTTGTCCACCTGCCTCAATCCGTCTTGGCGCATCTCGTAAATGCCCAATTCCGATGTGCTGCCGAAGCGGTTTTTCGTAGAGCGGAGTATGCGGTACATGTAGTGCTGGTCGCCCTCAAACTGGATTACCGTGTCTACTATGTGTTCAAGTATCTTCGGACCGGCCAGCGTTCCCTCCTTGTTTATATGGCCGATGAGTATTACAGGCGTGCCGCTCGACTTTGCGAAGCGCAGCAAAGCCGACGCGCACTCACGCACCTGGGTCACACTGCCGGGCGAACTGTCAACGCTTTCGGTGCTTATAGTCTGTATGGAGTCTATGACTATGATTTCGGGCGACGTGTTCTTTATGTGCGCGAATATGCTTTCAAGCGACGTGTCGCACAGTATCATGCAGTTGT
Organism: uncultured Prevotella sp.; assembly: GCA_905196835.1. Taxonomy (GTDB): domain Bacteria; phylum Bacteroidota; class Bacteroidia; order Bacteroidales; family Bacteroidaceae; genus Prevotella; species Prevotella stercoripullorum. The sequence goes on from CAJJWN010000016.1 coordinate 11,011, forward strand.
CCGACGCCGCATGGGCTATCCTCTCGGCGCGCATCTTCAACTGGTGTGCGCTCTCCTCGCCGCTCACGTAAAGTATGCGGCGGTCTGCCATGTGCAGGATTGTCTGCAAAGTGAGCGTGCTTTTGCCAATACCAGGCTCACCTCCGAGCAGCACTATTGAGCCGGGCACCAGTCCGCCGCCGAGTACGCGGTTAAGCTCGGTGTCGTGCATGTCGATGCGCGGTTCGTCGTGCGCCGATATTTCGCGCAGGAAGAGCGGCCGCGCCTTGTCGCCGTTGAGCCTTCCGCGCACGGTTGCGGCGGCCGAAGCGGCGGCAGCCTGGCCGTTGTCGGAAGCCACCCTGATTTCCTTAAACGTGTTCCACTGCCCGCAACTGGGGCACTTGCCTATCCACTTTGTCGACTCCTGCCCGCAGTTCGAGCATACGTATGCTATCTTGTCTTTTGCCATTTCTCTTACCAATATGATTATGAGTACCACCGGTTAAAAAGCCTGTCAACGCCTGTTTCACCGATAGTTTCAACCGTTTGCGTAACAGACTGAAAACCAACGCGTTGCAAAAGGCCGTCTTTTGGATTGCAAAAGGCCGTGTTTTACAATGCGAAAGACGGCCTTTTACATTGTAAAACACGGTCTTTCGCATTACAACGGTTGTCCTTGTCTCCTGCCGACAGGCATTTAACCTTTTCCGGTCAGCCACATGCGGCTATGCCGTCCGCCCTATTTTGTTTTACAAAAGTAACGATATTTTTTTGAGTTACAAAATAAATCATTAACTTTGCACCACCATTCAATACGGATGACTAATATCGCACATTAATTTATAAACTCTGAAGGGCGACTCGTGTTTTTAACGCTGGGCTGCCCTTTTTAATAATGTTGACGTATGAAATCCAAATATGCAATCCTTGTTCTTTTCTTCGCCGTCGCCGCCTTCATTGGCTGCGGCCCGTCATACGACGAAATGAAAAGGCAGACAAGGGCCGAACAGGAACGGCTGCGCAAGGCTGACTCAATGGCGTTGAAAGTAGGCGTGCTGCCCACGCTGGACTGCCTGCCCATATACGTAGCAAAGGAAAACGCCATGTTTGACACGGTGAAGGCCGACATTAGGCTCGTACAATACATGGCGCAGATAGACTGCGACGAGGCGTTGAAGCGCGGACGCATCGAAGGTTGCGTAACCGACGTGGTGCGCGGACAGCACATGAAGGCGCAAGGCATGACGCTCGACTATGTGGCCGCCACCAATGCGTACTGGCAACTGATAAGCAACCGCCTTGCGCGAATAAGGAGACTGAAGCAGCTGGACGACAAGATGCTGGCAATGACGCGCTTCTCTGCCACCGCACTGCTGGCCGATTATGCCGTAGACAGCGTAAAGATTGACCCCGACATGGTGTTCAAAATACAGATAAACGATGTCGCGCTAAGACTGCAGATGCTGCTCAACAACGAGATGGACGCCGTACTGCTGCCCGAACCGCAGGCGACCACGGCGCGCCTGTACAAGAACCCGGTGCTGATGGACAGCCGCGACAAAGACATGCAGCTGGGCGTAATAGCCTTCAACGGCAAGACAATGAAGGACGAACGCAGGCAAAAGCAGCTGAAAGAGTTTGTCAAGGGATATGACGCCGCCTGCGACTCAATCAACAAGCACGGGCTGAAACGCTACGCGGCGGTAATCCGAAAATACTATAAAATAGACGACAAGACGCTCGACGCACTGCCCAAGATGAAATTCGAACACGCCAAAGCACCAAGGCAAAAGGACATCGACACCGCCGACAAGTGGCTAAAAAACAACTGACCATGGAAAGCAACGAAAGCAGACAGTTGAAAGACATATTTATATATATAAGCCAACAAAAACTTGGCAGGGCCATACGCGAGGCCCGCTCGTTTGTCAACGGGCACCAGATGCTCGTGTACAAAGGCGAGCTGGAGCGCGTGGAAGAGGACTACCGCCTGATGCTCGACTACATGAAGCGCGGCTTCAACGACCCCAAGCGCGACGATGTGTTCAACAACATTGCCGACCGCCTGTACCGTTTTGCGTGCAACCTGCGCACGGCATACCGCAAACGCACCGACGCTTTCTTCACGGAAATGGCGCAAAAAGCGGCAACCTCTCCCGTTTCAAAAGAAAACATAAGGACAACACTCGAGAACTTTGTGGCCGACACGGCAATGCTCAGCCTCGAAACCGAACCCGGGAAAAGCGAGAAGAGCAAACAGCTGTACCGCAACCACAATGACTTCATGCAGTCGCTGTTCTGCAACATCGTAATATCAGACAGCTGGAACGGACACGACAAGGACTTCTTCGAGACACTGATACTCTCGCCTACCATCGACACCATCGACGCGCAGATGCTCGTCAGCGCGATAACGCTGGGCGCGATGAACTGCATGGACGACAACAAGTTTGGCACGCTGATTGACGTTTACCTGAAATCGACAGACGAGAAAGTGCGCCAGAAAGCGTTGATAGGCTGGGTTTTTGCCCTGTCATGCGACACAAGGCAGGCCGAAAAGGCCAAGCAGCGCGTGGCCGAAGCAATGAGACATCCCGGCGTAACAGCCGAGTTGGCCGACTTGCAGAAGCAAATCATATTCTGCATGAACGCCGAACAGGACACCGACACAATACAGCGCGACATCATGCCCGACCTAATCAAGAACAACAACCTTAAAATAACACGGTTCGGCATACAAGAAAAGGAGGAAGACCCGATGCAGGACGTGTTCGACCCGGAAGCGTCTGACCGCGCCATGGAGAAGATGGAAGAGAGCTTCCAGAAAATGATGAACATGCAGAAGGCCGGTTCTGACATTTACTTCGGCGGTTTCTCACAGATGAAACGCTTTCCTTTCTTCTACAAGGCGGCCAACTGGTTTTGTCCGTTCTACATAGAACATCCCGACATCTCCGCCACCGTGGAAAAGATGAAAGGCACACCGCTCATAACAAACATTCTTGAAAACGGGCCTTTCTGCGACAGCGACAAATACTCGTTCACGCTCGCCGTATCGTCGGTAATAGCTCATTTGCCTGACAACATGAAGGAGATGCTGAACACAAAGGAGGCCATGGGGCCTGCCATGAGCATTGAAGAACAGAACAGTCCGGCGTACATACGGCGCATGATATTACAAGACATGTACCGCTTCTTCCGCCTGTACCCACAGCGCGGACAGATGACCAATCCGTTCAGCAAGGAACATTCGATATTCGTAACCGACAAGGTTTTTGAAGGAACTGACATGGCCGGCATGTACGCCGACCTGTGTTACTTCATGCTCAAGCGCAAGAACAAATCGGCGTTGGAAGCCATTATGGCTGCCTACGATGACAAGACATCACCCAAGAGCCTGCTTGTACACGGCCTTTATTACCTCGACATCGAGAACAAACCCGAAGAAGCGGTAAAATGGTTGGATGCCCTTAAAAAGCTTGAGCCGAAAAACAGGCGCGCAACATCGCTGCTTGCACGCTCAAAATTCGAATGCGGCGACTACGCAAGTGCGGCCGCATATTACAACGAACTGCTGCAATCAGCCCCTGACAACAGCACCGCCGCACTGAATTACTGTGTCGCCCTGTCGAAGGCCAAGAAGTATGACGAAGCACTGAATACGCTATACAAGCTCGACATAGAGCATCCAGACTCGATGCCTGTAATACGTGTGCTGGCATGGACGCTGATGGGTGTAGACAAATACGAGCAGGCCGAAAAGGCGTATAACCGTCTTTTAAACAGCGAAGAGACTGAAAACGGCGACTGGCTGAACGCCGGCTACTGCCAATGGTTCATGGGAAACACCAATGAAGCGGTACGACTATTCAAGACGTTCACAAAGTCGCGCAGCAACACCAAGGCTTACGGGATTGACGACGACTTCGCCAATGACGCCGACATACTGGCCGACCATGGGATAAATGCCATTGACATGCAGCTAATGGCCGACTTGGTTGCCGAATAAACAAAAAATAAATGTCCGCATCCTGTTGGTTTTGCGGACATTCATCATATAGCTGCTATCATATCAGAGGAACGGGGCGAGGAGATGGGCAAACCACCCTACAAACTTCTGCCACGGCGTACGCCACTCGTCCCATACCTCTTCGGTAAGCTTGAAAGAGTGTTTCTTGTCACGCTCGAACATCGTGTCAAGCTCTTTTGTCGTACAAGGGTCAACGATAACGGCATTCTCCTCGTAATCGAAGTTTAGGCTTCTGGCGTTAAGGTTGGCACTGCCCACAGTGCAAAAACGTCCGTCTACCATTATTATCTTGGTATGATGAAATCCGTTACGGTATATCCAGACATCCACCCCATGCTTCATAAGCTTATGGACATTATAGAAAACGCAGTCGGGAGTCAACGGAATGTCGCTTTTCTCTGAAACCATTATTTCCACTTTCACCCCTCGTTTTACGGCATTACGCAATGCGCGCTTCAACGTTCCGTTAAGAGTTAAGTATGGATTTACTAATTTTATACTATCCTTGGCATTGTTTATGGCTTCAGTATAAAACGTCCTTATTATGCCGTTTGTAGTCCTCGGCTCGCGATTTATTATGCCAACCATCTTCTTGCCAGCGGTAGAACACGTATCTGGTTTCAGCCCGGTAATGTAGTCTGCGCCGTGATAACCACGGAAATACTTGACTCCATGCACGTTCTGTCCTGACACCTTGTTCCATATCTTCAAGAATATCGCCTGCAAGGTGTTCACCTCGTCGCCCTCGATACGGCAGTGCATGTCGCGCCATTCGCCTACCTGCTCCGTTCCCGTTATATAATAATCGGCCACGTTCATTCCCCCGGTATAGGCAATCTTGCCGTCAATCACTACAATCTTACGGTGGTCGCGGTGGAACACATGGTTCACCCAAGGAAAACGTATGGGGTCAAACTCGTAAATCTCTATGCCTTTCGAGCGGATGCTGTCAAGATGCTCTTTCTTCAAAGGCTGGTTGTTTGAATCGTTGCCGAAGCCGTCAAAAAGGGCACGCACCTCCACTCCCTGCGCCACCTTGTCGGCAAGAAGTTTGAAAAGCAACGACGCTATCGAGTCGTTACGGAAATTAAAATACTCAAGATGCACGCTGCTGCGGGCCTGACGGATGGCTTCGAACATATCGTCGAACTTCTCTTGGCCGCTCATAAGCAAGGTAACTGAATTGTTGTCGGAAAAAGACACCCCCTCCTTACGCAACTCATCGACTATCAACGAGTCGGATGTTTGGGAACTTAAGCCCGTGCAGGCAATAATGGAAAATATTAAAAGAACAAATCTCCTCATGACGGAAATACTGATGTCAATATGTAAAAATTCAGGCTGCAAAGGTATCTAAAATTGTTCTATTGCTCCAAACTTTTAACACATATTACCGAATTAAATCAAATCAGCACGTTTTTATTTTGCCATTTTATGCTTAATTAATACCTTTGCGGCCGTTTTAGGCTCACACGGAGCCAAATGATTGTCTAATTAAAAAAGAAGATTATGAAAAAGATTTACATGACATTGGTTGCCGTAATGATTGCGGTATGCGCAAGCGCACAGATTTATGTAGGCGGCAACGTAGGTATTTCAAGCGTTGACGGCGACGGTATCGACAGCGAGACTTATTACAAGCTTCTGCCTGAGGTTGGCTATCATTTCAATGACGACTGGGCTGCAGGCGTTATGTTCGGCTGGTCAAAGGATGCAGCAAACCTGACAAATGCTGCTGCAACACAGACATTCGAGATTAACCCGTATGCACGCTACACTTTCTTCCACAGCAAGGTGATAAATCTGTTCTGCGACGGCGGTTTCGGATACAAGCATTACAACGGCTGGGCAGACCAGTGGTCTATCGGTTTGAAACCTGGCGTTGAAGTAAAAATCAACAAGTTCAGTCTCATCGCACACGTAGGCTTCGTTGGCTGGGAGCAGGTAAAAGGCATCCACGGCGGAGGCAAAGTAAGTGAATGGGGACTCAACCTTGACGGTAACAACATAATGTTTGGTGTTTACTACAACTTCTAAACTACCGACAAACCATTAAAAACAATAAAAGAGAAAAATCCAAATGCCTTACTATTATGCGGCATTTGGATTTTTCTCTTTTATTGTTATCCACTTTACTTATTCATATTCCGTGGTGTCGTCAATGCCTGCATCGCGCAAAGCTTCCCTGCGTTCAACACATGTACCGCACTTGCCGCAATGCTTGTCGCCACCTTTGTAGCAGCTCCACGTCTCCGAATAATCTATGCCGAGCAGCTTGCCGCGGCGCGCAATGTCGCCCTTTGTCAAGTCAGTGTACGGCGCAAGCACCTCTATACCGGGATAAGTTCCTGTCTTTGTAGCCTCGCTCATGGCACGCACGAACTCCGGACGGCAGTCAGGATATATGGCGTGGTCGCCTCCGTGGTTGGCCATCATCACATACTTCAGCCCCTCGCTCTCGGCTATTCCGGCGGCAATCGACAACATTATGCCGTTACGGAACGGCACTACGGTCGACCTCATGTTGTCATCGGCATAGTTTCCTTCGGGCACAGCATCGGCTCCGCTCAACAAAGAACTCTTGAAATAGTCGTGCATGAAGTCAAGCCTTATGACGAAATGCCTTATGCCAAGCCTGCGGCAATGCAGCTTGGCATAGCCTATCTCGCGTGCGTTGTGGTTACTTCCATAATCGAACGACACGGCCAAAGCTATCCTGTCCTTCATGTCATAGAGCAACGTGGTACTGTCCATTCCGCCGCTCAATATTAAAATGCAATCTTTCATATACTTTGTAGAAGTTAGAAAAGCCAAAGAAAGCAGAGATGCTTAAGCTTGGAGCCTTACCACAGGCTCGCCTGCCGCCCGCACCCAGTCTGCCACCACTTGGCCGACTGCAAAAGTAATCATTTCACTTAATATTTGCAAAGCGGACATTACATTAATATTATAAGCATGTCAAAAAACATCAAATAATCACCGGCTTGCAGCCATTTGTCAACATTAATTGTTATTTTTGCAATGTAAAAGAAGCAAATACACATTGACTTCATTATAAATGTACATTTCTTTAATATTCTAAGTAAATATGAAAATCGAACAATTTAACTTTGCCGGCAAGAAGGCAATCGTGCGCGTTGACTTCAACGTGCCATTGGACGAGAACGGAAACGTAACTGACGACACCCGCATCCGCGGCGCACTTCCCACACTGAAGAAAATCCTTGCCGACGGTGGCAGCGTCATCATGATGAGCCACATGGGCAAACCCAAAGGCAAGGTGAACCCCAAGCTCTCTTTGAGCCAGATTGTAAAGAACGTGTCAGAGCATCTTGGAGTTGACGTGAAGTTCGCTCCCGACTGCGCCAACGCCGACAAAGAGGCCGCTGCATTGAAGCCGGGCGAGGCTCTGCTGCTCGAGAACCTGCGCTTCTATCCCGAAGAGGAGGGCAAGCCCGTAGGCATTGACAAGACAGACCCCGCATATGACGAGGCGAAGAAGGAGATGAAGACACGCCAGCAGGCATTCGCAAAGAAGCTCGCGTCTTATGCCGACTGCTACGTGATGGACGCCTTCGGCACGGCTCACCGCAAGCACGCTTCTACCGCCGTAATCGACGAATACTTTGACAAGGACCACAAGATGCTTGGCTACCTCATGGAGAAAGAGGTAACAGCCGTTGACAACGTGCTCAGCAACATCAAGCGTCCGTTTACCGCAATCATGGGCGGCTCCAAGGTTTCAACGAAAATCGGCATCATCGAGAACCTGCTCGGCAAGGTTGACAACCTCATACTCTGCGGCGGAATGACATACACCTTCGCCAAGGCGCAGGGCGGCAAGATTGGCAAGTCAATCTGCGAGGACGACAAGCTCGACGTTGCTCTCGACGTTATCAAGAAGGCTAAGGAGAACGGTGTGAACTTGGTGCTCGGCACGGACTGCATCGCAGCCGACGACTTCTCTAACGACGCGCACACCCAGGTTTGTCCTTCAAACGACATACCCGACGGCTGGGAAGGACTTGACGCAGGTCCCGAAACGCGCAAGGCATTCGCAGAGGCTATCAAGGGAGCTAAGACAATACTTTGGAACGGCCCCGCAGGCGTGTTCGAGTTTGACAACTTCATCGGCGGCTCGAAGGCAATAGCCGACGCCATTGCAGAGGCTACGGCCAACGGAGCGTTCTCGCTCATCGGCGGAGGCGACTCTGTTGCCTGCATCAACAAGTTCGGCATGGCCGACAAGGTGTCTTACATCTCTACCGGCGGTGGCGCACTGCTCGAGGCCATCGAGGGCAAAACGCTGCCCGGCGTAGCCGCAATAGAGGCGTAACACTCATAAGCATACATTTTTAGCATCATAGTGATTCGAGGCGGCTGCTCCGTGAGGAGCGGTCGCCTTTTCTTTTTACAGCATCCGCAACGGGACATACGCACCTGACATAATGCAACCGTTTACAGCGAAAACGCTACATTACGACACTTTGAGTTTGTACGGAAAACCAGTGAAAATAGAACGGCCATGCGTCCGCAGCCGCCCTCCATACCGCCATCAACCGCATATTACTACGTCAAGGACGGCCTTTTTGCTGCCCAAAGACGGCCTTTAAGCATAGTAAAAGCCGTCTTTACTGATAGTGAGAGCCGTCCACACACATCGTAAGAACGGCTCTCACTACCCTTAACAACGGCTCTCACTACCAGAAAGGGCGGTTTTTGCGCCATTTACAGGCTGTTTTCATTGCACAAATTCGCCGTTCCCGGCATAACAATCTGACGTTCAGCGCATTACGTTTGCACGCTCTATATTGGCGTTTTTGCGGCCGAATGAGCGTCTGCGCAAAACAACGCCATTATAGAGCGTCAACAAAAATCAGAAAGAAAGCACATCGGGCATTTCGCCTTACACTCTGACTACAATGCCAGTCACCGCTTGCGTTATTCTGAAAAAGTATTATTAAGCTGTTGAGCAAGCGTCAATCTACCGGTACGTAGCCGCTCTTCATCACAATTTGCTGCCCTTTCGGCGAAAGCAGGAAGCGTATAAACGGCTCTACCACACCGGCCTTGTCTGCCGTATAGTAATAATACAGCTCCCTGATTATCGGGTAAACGTGGCGGCGCCCCATGTCCATGTTGGGATATACGAAGTGCTTGCCGTCGTACGAAACCTTTACCGCCCTGACGTTACGGTTGACGTAAGCCATGCCGACATAGCCTATCGCCCCCTTGGTCTGGCTTACCGATTGTATTACCGCGCCCGTGGCTGGCATCGAGAGCACGCCTGCCATGTAGTTCTTCTCGTGCAACACGCTGGTCTTAAAAAACTCGTAAGTGCCCGAAGACGTCTCGCGCGAGTACACTATTATCTTCAAGTCAGGTCCGCGCCGACCCGTGTACAGGTCGGTTACCTGGTTCCAGTTTGTCACCTTGCCGCGGAATATGGCCTCCAGCTGCTCGCGCGTAAGGTGGGTTATGGGGTTCTGCGGGTTCACGATGACGGCCAGCGCGTCGTAAGCCACCACCGCCTCGCGCAGCTGCTTGCCGCTCTTGCTTATCTTCACGCGCTCGTTGAACTTCACCGGACGCGACGCCATGGCTATGTCGGTAGTGCCGTCCATCAACGCGGAGATGCCCACGCCAGAGCCGCCGCCGGTCACGGTGACCCGCGTCTGCGGATTAAGCGTCATGTAAACCTCTGCCGCCTCTTGCGACACGGGCAGCACCGTGTCGCTGCCCTTTATCTTCTGCGCGGCGGCGCATACCGTCAGCGTGGCGGCCATTGCCGTTGTGATAATCCTTGTCAAGTCCATCTTGTTACATTATTAATACATGTTGCCAATTGTCGGCGCGCCTCCGTGGCTCGGCGCACACCGCTCTTTTCACGGTGCGAAGTAACACGTTTGCGTTTTCATTCGGGTTACACACATGTTACAATAAGGTTGCGGCACTCGCCATGCGCATGTTGTAACGCGATTGTAACTTGCGTGTCACACGTTCGTCAACTGCTTGCCATACTTTTGCGGACAAATAACAAAACAACGAAACATGGCATTATGAAAAAGTTTCTGGAAAAGATTGTCACCGGAGTCATCACATGCAGCGGCTTCCTTACCAGCGTCATAATACTGCTGATAGTGCTGTTCCTGTTCTCGGAGGGCTTCGGGCTGTTCTCGCAGAAGACCATCGAGGACGGTTACGCCCTCGTAGTAAACAAGGACAACCCCGTAAACGAACTCGATGCGAAGCAGATAAAGGAAATTTTCGACGAGGACGTGACAAACTGGAAGCAGGTAGGCGGACACGACGAGGCCGTCATGCTGTTCCGCTTTGACGACATGCAAAAGTTCTTCAGCGAAGAGCAGCTTGGCAAGAACTATGAGAACGCCGGGCGGTGCATCGACTCTCTGGTAGGCAAAAACAGCGGCATAATAGCCTTTGTGCCTGAAAACTTTGTAGGAGACGGCTTCACCGGCAAACGCCTTGATGACCACCATATATCCGGAACGGAAGTGTTTTTCGGCAACGAGTGGTTTCCTACGGCTACGCCCGCACCCCAGTTCGGTTTCCTGCCGCTGGTTCTCGGCACGGTGTGGGTTACGGTCTTCGCAATACTCTTCGCCCTTCCGTTCGGCCTGGCGGTGTCAATATACATGTCTGAGGTAGCATCGGACAAGATGCGCAAGGTGCTCAAGCCCGTTATCGAGCTGCTTAACGGCATACCGTCAGTAGTCTACGGCTTCTTCGGCCTCATCGTCATAGTGCCCCTGTTGCAGGACGTGTTCGGCCTGCCGGTGGGCGAAAGCGGACTGGCCGGCGCCATTGTGCTGGCTATCATGGCGCTGCCCACAATCATTACGGTAAGCCAGGACGCCATGATGAACTGCCCCCGCTCGCAACGCGAGGCCAGTCTTGCGCTCGGAGCGTCGAGGTGGCAGACTATATATAAGGTAGTGATGCCCTACTCCGTGTCGGGTATTACGTCGGCCGTAGTGCTCGGCATAGGGCGCGCCTTCGGCGAAACGATGGCCGTGCTGATGGTTACGGGCAACGCAGCCGTCATACCCCTGTCAATCACCGACCCTCTGCGCACCATCCCCGCCACAATCGCCGCCGAGTTGGGCGAGGCTCCCGCAGGCGGACCTCACTACCAGTCGCTGTTCCTGCTGGGCGTAGTGCTGTTCTTCATAACGCTCATCATCAACTCGAGCGTGGAGTACATATCAGCAAAGAACAGGAAGTAAGACATATGAACAACCATTATTTACAGAACATAAAATGGATAACGAAAAGACCATGGTTAAGTCAAACCACCGCCGAAAGATAATAGCCGAGCGCACGGCGTTCGCCACCTTCCGCATACTTAGCGGTATGATAGTCACCGTTTTGTTTGTAATCCTCGGCTTCATCATCGTAAAAGGAGCAGGCGTAATCGACTGGACGTTCATCACTACGCCGCCTTCAGACGGCATGAAGGGCGGAGGCATATGGCCGGCGATAGTCGGCACGGCCTACCTGATGGCCGGAAGCGCCATATTCGCATTCCCGCTGGGCATCATGAGCGGCATATACATGCACGAATACGCCAAGAGCGGCAGGCTCGTAAGGTTCATACGCATGATGACAAACAACCTTGCCGGCATACCGTCAATCGTGTTCGGACTGTTCGGCATGTCGCTGTTCGTCAACTTCTTCGGCTTCGGCGACAGCATACTGGCAGGCTCGCTTACGCTCGGACTGCTCGCCCTGCCGCTCGTCATCCGCACCACCGAAGAGGCTCTGAAGGCCATACCCGACAGCTTCCGCGAAGGAAGCCTCGCCCTGGGAGCCACCAAGCTGCAGACCATACGCCGCGTAATACTGCCCATGGCCATGCCAAACGTCATCACGGGACTAATCCTTGCGCTCGGGCGAGTGTCGGGCGAGACGGCCCCGATACTCTTCACGTGCGCCGCCTACTTCCTGCCGCAGCTGCCCGAGAGCGTCTTCGACCAGTGCATGGCCCTGCCCTACCACCTCTACGTGCTGGCAACCAGCGGCACGGACATGGAGCGGCAGATACCGATAGCCTACGGCACGGCCCTCGTGCTCATAATAATCATACTGCTGGTCAACCTGCTCGCCAACGCGCTGCGCAACTATTTCCAGAACAAGTTGAAGACAAACTGACCCGCAAACATCATTTCAAAACCCTTAACACGTAACCATTAACCCAAAGAAATATGGACAACATCATAATACAAGCCAAGGACGTAAACTTCTACTACGGCCAGTTCCACGCGCTGAAAGGCATCGACATGGACATCAAAGAGAACGAGGTGGTGGCGTTCATCGGCCCGTCGGGCTGCGGAAAGTCAACCTTCCTGCGCCTGTTCAACCGCATGAACGACCTAATACCAGGCTCGCGCCTCGAAGGGCAGATAATAATCGACGGACAGGACATATACGACCGCCGCGTCAACGTGGACGAACTGCGCAAGAACGTGGGCATGGTGTTCCAACGCCCCAACCCGTTTCCGAAGAGCATCTACGAGAACGTGGCCTACGGACTGCGCGTAAACGGGGTGAAAGACGAGGCCTTTATTGCTGAGCGTGTGGAGAAATCGCTCAAAGGAGCGGCACTGTGGGACGAGGTGAAGGACAAGCTCAAGAAGTCGGCCTACGCCCTGTCGGGCGGCCAGCAGCAACGCCTCTGCATAGCAAGAGCCATGGCCGTGGCGCCGCGCATACTGCTAATGGACGAGCCGGCCTCGGCACTCGACCCTATATCTACGGCCAAGGTGGAAGAGCTTATACACGAGTTGAAGAGCGAATACACCATCGTCATCGTGACGCACAACATGCAACAGGCCACACGCGTAAGCGACAAGACGGCATTCTTCTACCTCGGCAACCTCATCGAATACGACAAGACCACCAAAATCTTCACCCATCCGGCCAAGGAGGAGACGCAGAACTACATCACAGGCCGCTTCGGATGACAGGCCGCACGCCGACCGGCGCGCATACGCCGTAGGCCTACCGTACTTACATTATTAATATAACAAATAAAAAAACATATCCTACAACTATGGTAAAATTCGTAGACGACGAGCTGCGGGCTATCCGCACCGAAGTGCTCGACATGTGGACACTCGTGTACGAGCAGATGAAAAACGTATGCCAGGCATTACAGACCGTTGACAAGGACAAGGCTTGGGAAGTGCTGGTACGCGAGAAGAAGGTCAACGCAAGCGAACTGAAGCTTGACTGCGACATTGAAGACTTCCTCGTGCTGTACAACCCCGTGGCCGTAGACATGCGCTTCATCGTAGCCATGCTTAAGATAAACACCGACCTGGAACGCATCGGCGACTTCGCCGAGAACATAGCGCGCTTCATCATAAGGCAAGACGGACAGCCAATAGACGCAGCCCTGATGGAGCGCACGCGCCTCATGGAGATGGCCGACGCCGTGCTCGACATGCTGCTTACGGCCAAAATCGCACTTGAAAAAGAGGACATATCAATGGCTAACAGCCTGTTCGAGAAAGACAACCTCGTAGACGAAATCAACGCCGCGGCAACGCAGGCACTGGCCGAATACATAGCGCAGCAGCCCGACAAGGCGGCCTTCTGCCTCGACTTCAAGGGCATATTCCTGCGTCTCGAACGCACCGGCGACCACATAACCAACCTTGCCGAGGAGATAATATTCTACATCGACGCCGTCGTGTTAAAGCATTCTGCAAAAAAAGACGCCACCGTCCAGACCATGACGCGCCACATACAGGAGTCGCACGAGTAACAGACTGCAACCTGACATCCGGCAACATAACGCGCCCGCACCGACTGACGGGCGCATGAAATACGGGTCATCCGCAAATCTGTTGGATGAAGTAAAAGCTCTATTAATGAAAACACCCTGCTTTAATCCAGGCAGTCGGTAACCGTCATTCCGCGCACCGACGCGGAATCCAGAAAACACCCAAGGCAACAAACGGTGCAAGCTGCATACACTGGATTCCGCGTCGGAGCGCGGAATGACAATTACCGACTGCTTGGCTGAGGATAGGAAGTTCCAAGTTTATATGCTTTACAAACCATACACCTAATTTGCGGATGAACCTGAAAGACGGCCTTTTGCATTCCCAAAGGCCGTCTTTCGTGTTCCCAAAGGCCACCTTTCGCAGGCTGAAAGGTGGCCTTTTACAAACACCTGAAAGCCAACACGTTACGCAGACGCAGGCAGGCGCGCTTCCTGCCTGCCGCCACACGGCCGCAAGACGGAACGGCGGTTATAGGCAAATGCGGCAAACAAAAAGATGTTTTGTCTTGGTAATTACAACATATTAAAGTAACTTTGCCGCCGAAAATCTAAAACGACATGCTCCAACAATACCCGTCGCAACTGTTCGCAAGAGCCGTCTCCGAGCTGGCCGGCCTGCCCGGCGTAGGACAGAAAACGGCCCTGAGGCTGGCCCTTTTCCTGCTAAGGCAGGACAAGGACAAGGTGGGCCGCTTCGTAAAGACGATAGGCGACATGCGCAACGAAATAAGATACTGCCGGGTTTGCCATAACATAAGCGACACGGACGTATGCCCCATCTGCTCGAACAAGCACCGCGACGCCTCGACGGTATGCGTGGTGGAGAACGTGCAGGACGTGATGGCCGTGGAGAACACGCAGCAGTACAACGGCCTGTACCACGTGCTCGGCGGCGTAATATCTCCGATGGACGGCATCGGACCCGGCGACATAGAGATTGACTCGCTCGTAGACCGCGTTGCGGCAGGCGGCGTTAACGAGGTAATACTCGCCCTCAGCCCCGACATGGAAGGCGACACCACCAACTTCTACATCTACCGCAAACTGGCAAAATACGATGTAAGGCTTAGTGTGATAGCACGCGGAGTATCGGTAGGAGAAGAACTTGAATACACCGATGAAGTGACGCTCGGCCGCTCGATAGTCAACCGCGTGCCCTTCGACGGCAGGCAGTAAGCCTGAATGTAGAGCCGACATACACCTTATTATATATATAAAGACAATGCAAACACCCGATATAATAAAAAAGACAAGGCGCCTGCTGGCCGCCGAGATGTACGCAAGCATACTCGTAACGCTGGCAACCGTAGTGCTGTATGAGACGGAGACGCTGCTGCCCGGCAGTCTCTCGGGCGACAAGAACACGGAGTTCATCACAGCGTCCGTCATGGAGCTGCTTACCATCTGCCTTGTGCCGCTGGCGTTAAGGCTGTTCAAGCTGAAACGGATAAACGCCGAACTGACCTCCACACAAGGCCGCGCGCTCGCCAAATGGGGCAGTGCAAGGATGGCAATGCTCTGCGTTCCGATGATAGCCAACACCCTGCTTTACTACCTGTCAGGCCTCAACGTTGCCTTCGGCTACATGGCTATAATATGCCTGGTATGCCTTACGTTCGTATATCCCGGCACGGCGCGGTGCCTGGCGGAAACCGGCATGGAGCAATGAAGCTGTCGGTAGTCATAGTAAGTTACAACGTCAGGCATTACCTTGTGCAGTGCCTTGACAGCCTGTATAGGGCGCTCGACGGCGTGGACGCCGAGGTCTATGTCGTTGACAACCACTCGAAGGACGGCACACCGGCCTGCATCGCGGCTTACGGACATGGCATAAAGCTCATAGCAAGCAACCACAACAACGGTTTTGCAAGGGCCAACAACATGGCGATAAGGAGCGCGACGGGCGAATATGTGCTGATGCTCAACCCCGACACTCTTGTCGGAGAAAACACGATAAAGGATTGCATCAGCTTCATGGACACGCATCCTGAAGCAGGCGGAGTGGGCGTACAGATGCTGAAAAGTGACGGGGAAAAAGCACTTGAAAGCCGGCGCGGACTACCAACACCTATGACCTCATTATACAAGATGTGCGGCCTGTGCGCAAAATACCCCGCAAACAAACGTTTCGGAAGGTACTACATGTGCGGCATGTCATGGGAAGAGCCGGGACGGATTGACGTCATAAGCGGCGCATTCTTCATGACAAGGCGCAGCGCACTGGCACAGACAGGCCTGCTCGACGAGGACTTCTTCATGTACGGAGAAGACATCGACCTGTCATACAGGCTGCTCGACAAAGGCTTCGAGAACTGGTACCTGCCCTCTAAAATACTCCACTACAAGGGCGAAAGCACCCAAAAGTCGTCGTTCAGGTACGTACATGTGTTTTACGAGGCCATGCTCATATTCTTCCGCAAGCATTACGGCCACCTCGGTTTCTGGCTGTCCATACCGATAAAAGCCGCAATATACGTCAAAGCGACCCTCGCCTTGGCGAAAATGTCGTACACTAACATAAACAAAATGCTCGGCTTCAGAGGCGCAAAGCGCAAGCCCCGGCCGCGCTACCTGTTCATAGGCTCTGCTAAATCGCTTGACGCGTGCCGGAAAATCGCCGTAAAAAACGGCTTTGTTGCAGACTATCTTGAATGCGACGGAAAATCAAATCCGGACGGACACCTCAAAGTTTCACCACGCGGCAGCAAGGCCTGCCCCGTCTATGCGGTGTATGACACGAGCGCATACGGGTACGGACAAATACTTGACATTTTCTCCACCCGTCCTTGCCGGCATGTATTCATCGGCACATACAATCCCGAACGCAACATCGTCATAACCGACAAAGAAATAATATACTGATGAACACAGCCCTACCCGCCGTCCGCCTCAGAGCCATAGAGCCTGAAGACCTCGACCTGCTTTACACCATAGAAAACGACACGAGCCTGTGGAATGTCGGAGTTACAAGCGTGCCATACTCACGGTACACGCTCTATGACTACATAGCCAACTCAAAAAACGACATCTACACAGACCGCCAGGTCAGGATGATGATAGAGAACGGCGACCGTGAAATAGTAGGGATTGTGGACCTTATAAACTTTGACCCCAAGCATTTGAGGGCGGAAATAGGAATAGCCATAGCCAAACGCTTCAGAAGACAAGGGCTGGCGCAGGCAACGATAAACGTGATAAAAGGCTACGCCCTCGGCATACTGCACCTTCACCAGATATACGCATACGTAGACAAAGACAACATGCAGTCGCTAAATCTGTTCGAGCGTTGCGGATTTACACGCTCTACAGAACTGAAAGACTGGCTGTTTGATGGAAAAAAATACCACGACGCGCTGCTCATGCAACTTTTTTTATAAAAAGTGAAAGCATTATTTGGTCATTAGAAAAAATATTCATACCTTTGCAACCGCAAAACTGAAAGACATCCAAGGTGCGTTAGTTCAGCCTGGTTAGAATGCCTGCCTGTCACGCAGGAGGTCACGGGTTCGAGTCCCGTACGCACCGCAATAAACATTGAGAATCAATGTTCTACAGAACAAACACCCGATTTTACACCCAATAATGTAAAGTCGGGTGTTTTTCATTAAGAAGCAAAAAGAAAGGGGCTTAACTTACTTGAGTTTGCCCCTTATCTTGATTTTGGCATTAACAGTTCCGCTCGGTATTGATGATTTGTCTAACCCTATCTTTATTCAACTTGCGACAAGTCATTTATTAATACTTGCTCTAATTGTGGTGCTAATGGGGTTACTATTGTGCTATCTATATTCCACTCAACTTGGGAGGCTAATTTTGACTTCAAAGTTTTTTTGTACAGTTTCATTTCGTCTTTTGTAATATACTCATGTTCCAACACATACAGTTCATCAATGATTTCAATCATCTGTTCTTTAATGTCTTTTTTGTGACTAAAGAACAACTTTCTATAGTTCTTTCTGTTTATCAAATCCATATAAGACTGATATTCCGGGTTATAGATATAATTCTCTGTCTGGTAATAGTTTTCGAGACGAGTAGTGTAACCGAAAAGTGTTTTGGGAGTCTTTTTTTTAGTTGCAAGTACATCGTATTCCACTCGTAAAACTCTTTGTATTGTATCTATCCTTATTACGCCTCCAACCACTTCATTTAATCGAAGTCGGCTATCTATGCTATCAGTAGTAAATTTCCAACCTTCTTTTTTCAACCTTTCCATTAGAGTGAGACCATCCAAACTGGGTGTGTAAATGTATTTATCTACAAGAGTATTTGCTCTTTCCTTGTCCATATCTATCAATGAATCGTTTTGGAAGTTACGAATCTTGATTGCAAATCTTTCCGCATCTTTATGTTTTGTGTCAATAAAGAAATCCAAATATCCATCCCTGAAATATTTCATACAGGAATCATTCAATTGATAACTTCTGAAGTAAGTCTTGAGATGAATATATTCTCTATTCTTCGCCGTAACTGTTACTGCGTTCAACTGATACTCAATGGGGTTTAGATAAATAGGGATATCCTCCTTAAATAGAGATGATTTAACACTTTTAGGCTTATAGGCAATATGTTGAATAGTAACAACTTCATCGTTTAAGTCTTGAGGTAATTTACCATCTATATCCGTCGTACCTATGACTGCCCCTTTGCTATTTAGAATCTGTGCGTATGATATACGTTGACCGGTCGTTTTGTCAAGCAAGACAGCTTGCCCCGAAACGTTAAGACTCACAAATAGTAATAAGAGTAAAATTGCAAAGCCTCGATATTCATACTTAATAATTGTCCGTAAGAAATCATTGCACATGATTCTTACTTTTACTTTTTTAATGCCCATCGCTGTGTCATTTTGTCCTTTAATATTCAGTTTTTCTTCTTTTGACATACAAATCGTAGATTTTATTCATTTGGGAAATGCCTGTCTGTGATTCTTTATTTACTTAGGCGGCACAAATATAGGAATAAAAAAGGAGCAACCAACATTTTTTGATTACTCCTTCTGTTCGATACGAGTGAATTAATGTTTATAATCTAAATCCACCTCCTTTTCTCGGTTCATTAGGTGCTTTCCGAAAACCATGCCCTAACTTGCCAAACTGTTCTTTGAACCATTCACCAATCGGTTGCCTGTTTATGGTCAGAACCAGTTTATTGTTATCGCTCGGATTCCTTTCCACCTTGAAAATATCATTCTTGATGTCAAACTTCCGCCTGTGTTCTTCGGAATAAATCCTGCCATTGCACCTGATAGCTTCTTTCTTTGTCAAAAGGTTCTCTATCATTTCTTTGGTAAAGCCGATGGTAGCGCACAACTTTTCCATTCTCAACATCTCCTTGAGCATAGGAAACCATTTGAATGCCTTTTCAAGCAAGGTATTCAACCGTGATATTTCCTTGTCTTTGGCTTCAAGTTCCTGATTGTGTATTCCTTGTAGGTTGCGTATCTGCTTGCCGTGCTGTTCCTGCATACGCTGCATTTGGGCTTTCAAGTCATCAATTCCCTTGTCCCGTTTGGCAATTTCCTGACGCAATACTTCATTGGACTGCTCCAGTTTCTTCATTTTCCCGCTGCCGAAGAGAGAACCCACTCCGCTTGCTATGACCGTAGCGGCATCGGTGGCTGCGCCTTTGAGCTTGTCCGTGCGTATCTCCGATTTCACCTGACGGAGTTCCCGCTCGGCAAGGTTTACCTGCTGTTCCTTATGCCGCTTTACGGCTTCTATGCGTTGCAGTTCGGCTTTCTGCTTCTCAATGATGAAATCGTTCCTCTCTAAATGCTTCTTGCCCGTAACAGCCTTTGATTGTCCACGCTCCATTAGCAGAATGTCGGAGGCCAGGCTCTGCATTTCGGTCATATCCTCATCATTGAGCTTTCGGCTCTTGCCTGTATCGTGGTTCATCCAGTCGAACACGATGTGCGCATGATAATTCGGCTTGAACCACCTTTCGCTTACTTGAAAACTCTCCCTGTCCTCCGGGTCAGGTTGTCCGCCCAGCCAATGCCCTTCGTCCTTGTGCAGGAAGATTTGAAGTGGTGTGATGCCCCAGCGTTTTTGGCATTCTTCACCGAATTTACGCACATCCTCCAGTGTTGTGTCCGGTCTGATAAGCAATACTCCCTCACGGATGGGTGAACATCCCGCCACTTTGATAATCTTGCCGTTCTTTCCTTTGCGTTCACGTTCCTTTTCCTGCATGGCACGTCCTGTCTTTTCCTTGACCATGCGCTTGATGTCCTCATAGTGCGCCTGCAATTCGGGATTGCCGAAATCCGGATTTATCCATTGCTCGTTATTCGCAGAGAGTTCGGATACCACATATACCTTGGATTTTCCGATGTTGCGCATATACTCGGCAGTCCTCCGGTTATGAGCCTCGCTTGATGCCACGTTGCAAGGCTTGATATGTATGCTTGATTTTGTTGCCATCTTTTCAATCTTTTATTCGGTTATAACTAATTTGGTTTGCTGCTTTCCGCTCATAACCGCAAAGGGGTTCTTAGGGGTGTAACCCATAAGCGGAGTTTCCAAAGAGAGGGTCACTCTTTGGTCGGGTTGCATAGGGCTGAAAGCTCTTGCCGGATTCTTAGGGCAGCGTCCTAAGCCCCTCGGGAGAGCCCACAACTACGAAAGCGAAGCGTGTAGTTATAGTGGGCTATAACCGGAAGCCTTTCGGTTTCTTGGGTAACGCATCATTCCTCTTTCTGACGGATTGCATTTGTTCTTTTCCATCCGCCATGCGTTTCTGCAAATACTCGTTCAGGTCTTTGCATCCTCTGTAGATTTGTGAAGCGTCCCGTATATGCTGGGTGCTGTCGTATTCCTTGCGGATTTGCTGAAGGGCTTCCATTCCTGCACGGTCATTGTCAAAAAAACAGTGGATTCGCTCATAGCTTCCCAATGGATAAAGTGCTTTGGAAACATTGGCAACAGAGTTCAGAACCATGTAATCCTGCCTGTCGAATTCAGGGTATTGCGGACAGCTTTCGAGCCGTAGGGTCAGAAATGAGAGGTAGTCCATAAATCCCTCGAAAACGAAACACGTGCCCTTTGGCTCTCCCGACTGTCTGATGTGGGATATTTCCTTCGGTGCGATACAGCCCTTGAAATATCGGTTGCGGATTTCATAGCCGCCCGACATGTTGGGAAACGCAATGGCGAAGTACCGTTTGCCGTTGTGCGTAAACCGCGCTTCCTTACATTCTTTTTTCGCCAGTGCCGGATTTATCCCCCTTTCCTGCAAGTAAGCGAGCAAGGCAGGGGAAGAAAGCGGCACGATTTCCAACTGTTGGAAACTCGGCTCTGTAAATGACTGCTTGCGAAAAGAGAAAGAAACGGGGTGCACGTGCGGTGCCTGTTCCTCTATGCGTTTCAAAAGGTACGGCACGCTGTCCGTTGCATAGAGGTGCGAAGCCAGCGCAATGATGTTGCCGCCCTTGCCGAGCGCAAAATCATACCATTGGTTCCGCTCGGTGTTCACCTTGAACGAGGCTTCGGTTTCTTCCCTGAACGGTGATTTGTACCATAGATTGATGCCCTGCCGCTTCACCGGGCTATATCCCAAGCTGTGAAGGTATTCTTCCAACCTGATTTGTTTTGCTGTCTGTATGTCCATAAATGATTGTCTTTATCGGTTATTGTTTGTTTTTCTTTTCGCCAGTATCTGTTTATAGGTTACTGGCTGTATAACCACTTCACTTTATTGTCGTATATATAGGATACGGCTTAAAGTGAAGCGGTTTGATGCGCTCCTGCAACCACTTCGCTTTATCCTAATATATAGACCCGGAGAATAAAGTGAAGTGATTGCAGGAAGCGTGTCAATAGTGGAAATCCGGTTCGTATCTGTACTTCCTGCCATTTTCCTGCACTATCATCCGCTTGTTCTTCAACACTGTGATGAGTTTAACCAGCTTGTTGTCGCTTAACGGAACACCCACCAAGGCATACGATTCTTTCAATGCTTTGCTCAGTTCCTTATATCCGTATTCGTCCTGCAACGAAAATGCTGCTTCCAGTGCTATCCGGTGCTGTTGCTCGGAAATGTCCTTGCAGGCGTCGAACCTTTCGCCCTGGGGTCTGCCGGGTGCTTTGGCTTCTTCTGTCTGATAATCCTCTATCAGTTCGGGCAGTGCCCTGTCATTGATGCGGAAGGCAAACGGCTCGAAGTCCATCGCACGGATGTGCATGGCGGAAACCTTGCTGATGTCCCCGTTACTTTTGTCCTTTTCAACGAGCAGTACGGTTTCAGCCTTGTTGTTCAGTTCCGTGCCGATATGTCCCCTTGCGTTCTCATCCCCCTTGTTCTGGTGGAGTATCGTGTGGATATGTATCTGCTTGTCGTCCGTCCACTGCATCAGCTTTGATATGATGCGTGTCGATTCACTGGGGCTGTTGATGTCATATACCATGTCACGGATGCCGTCTATTATCACCAGACCAAGGTTTGGCGTATGGTAGATTGCCTGTTCGACAATCCTTATGCGCTGCTCCGGCGTGTACTTCCGCAGGGCAAGGAATTCAAGGTTTTCGTTGTCCCTGTCATCGGGCAGCCCTGCCATACGCATGATGCGCTCCATCACATTCAGACAGTGGTGGGGGCTTTGCTCCGTATCCACATAAAGCACTTTCCGTTTGGCTTCGGGAAGTTCAGCCGCATACCTGAGCACCGTACCGTTTTTCAATGCCGCCGCCACGATAGCCGACACATTGAATGTCTTCTTGCTTTTGGCTTTGCCGATGGATGCGCTGAAATTTCCCAACGTGCCGATAACGGAACCTTTCACACTGAGGATTTCAGGGGCTTTCTCGTATTTTCCCGACAGGCTCAGCCGTGAGGCTTGCCAGAGGATTACCGCCTGTTCGTCCGATATTTCCCGGATGTCTTTCATATAGTCCATAGTGATTCCTCCCGTTACTTGCGTCCGCCTGTTTTCTTCCCTGCCAGTTCAAGGGCAAGTTCCGCGTCCACGATAATCTTGCGCCCTATCTGGGTGATGGCCTTGTCTATCTTTCCGCTTTTCTTTATGCGGTTGGCGGTAGGCAGGCTGCACCCGAACAGCTTGGCTATGCCGAGTATTCCGTACACATACTTCCTGCCTGTGTCCGTTACGGGCTGCGGCTGCGCTTCCGGCTGACCGGATGCGTGCCTGCTTAACATGATGAACTCTTCGCCTGTCATCTGCCAGACGGGTTTGGATAATAATTCTTGGATATTTGTCATAGTCCAATCTAATTAGTCGTTAAACAATCAGCCCTGCGCACTGGCTGTTATTTCTGTTCTCGAACGATGCAAAATTAGATATGGATACGGGTGGTAAGGATGGGGATGACATAATCCGAATTTCGTTGTATCTTATTGAATATCAGAAAATAAAAATACCACTCAAAAATTAATTTGAGTGGTAAAAGTGGAACTTTCGTAAAGAATCAGGATATATCACGGATTATCTGAATATATGTTCCATTTCCTTGGCGAAATTCTGGTTGCTGTCACTGGGGAAATCAGAAACTGGCTCCTTGTACTTTGACTTGTAGTAGCTGTCATCAATATCCAGCAGTTTCAGTATTCCGGCTTTCCATTTGTCCCTGTCCTGTTTGGGGAGCTTTTCGCTCATGAGGAATATCAGATAACATACACGTATCTTCTCTCTCGGTTTGGTTTTCAGCTTGCAGTTGCAGGGGTGCAGGTTCATGTTGGCATAGAAATCCGGTGCGGAAATTTCTTCGAACTGTTCTCCCACACATACCTCATGAATGAGCGAAAGTAATTTCATGCTGAAGTATTCGTGTCGTTCCGTTGTTGTTTCCTGCTGGCTGACCGGTTTGCCCGGCTCGTCCTGTCGTTTCCCGTCAGGAATGTATTTCTTCAATATATCCAGAAAAAGACAGCTTTGGCGGTATATGTCCGCACAACGGTTCTTCATATATTGGAATGCCTCATTTCTTGCAGCCTTTTGCAGGTCATAGAGTTCGTTCAGTCTGGCTTTTTCCCTGTCATATTCAGCCTTGCAGCGTTCATATTCTTTTTCTGCCTGTTTTTCCTCTTCGGCAGTATGTTCCCGGTAGCCAATGGAATCATACCTGTTGTTGGCTTCATTCAGCGGCTTGTTCAGACTTCTTGTGACATCCAGCTGGGCTTCAATTTCAAGGGAATACCTTTCCATGTGCTGATGGCAGACACGCTCTATGGCACTGTTACTTATGGGGCGTGTTTCATAAGCCTGTATGCTCTTTTCTATTTCGGTTTTCAGGCTGTTGAGTATCAGGGTGTATTGTTCTTTTTGCCTGTCAAGCACCAGTTCAAGGATGGCGGCTTCAAAAGATTTCATGTCATTGTACTGCTGACAGAAATCGGAAATAAATTTCTGCCTGTCAAAAGAAAAAGTGCTGTTGTCTATATAGTCCCTGTATATTCTGTTGAGTTCCCCGTATCGGGGAATCATCGTCTGTATATTGTCTGCCATAGGTGTCCTACTTTTGTCTGTTCTTTTCATTGTCAAGAAGCATCGTCAGTTCTTCTTCCACCTGTTCTATGCTCGGCAGTGCCGATTTCAGGTTTTCCGGCACAGCCTTGCTGAGCTGATAATCGCTGATGCCGATAGGCTGGTCATAGCCGGTCAGCGCATATTGTGCGACAATCTCATCCTTGCCTTTGCACAACAGCAGCCCGATGGTCTTGTTGTCATTCTCTCCCCTAAGTTTGTCGTCCACCACATTGATGTAGAAGTTCAACTGTCCGGCGTATTCCGGTTTGAACGGGGTGGCTTTCAGTTCCACAACTACGTATGCATGTAGTTTTATGTTGTACAGAATCAGGTCAGCATAGAAATCGCTGTCGCCAATCTGGAAATGCTTCTGCCTTGCGACAAAGGCGAATCCGCTGCCCATCTCTAACAAGTAACGGGTGACGTGCTTCACCAGTTGTTCCTCTATGTCTCTTTCGTCCGCACGTTCTTTGGCTCCTGCCAAGTCAAAGATATACGGGTCTTTCAACAGGTAGTTGGCAAGGTCACTTTGAGGTGCAGGAAGCGTGGCGGTAAAATTATTGACCTTGTGGCTGTTGATTTGCCTTTCGTACAATTTGCTTTCAATCTGCATTTTAAGAGTATTGCTGCTCCAGCCCATTTCCACGGATTGCTTCATATACCAGTAATCGACACCCAACGGAAGGGAACTGTTCAGCAGAATCACATGGCTTGCCCAATTGATTCTTGCAACAGGTGATGCCAGGAACAGTTTTTCTATGTCCTCAATCGCTATTTGGTAAGCGGCAGCGACTGTTTGGGCTACATCCTGAATTTGTGCAAGAGGTTCTTGCACAATTGCAACTTCCTTGTTGTCTGAAGATTGAATTTGCGCAAGAGGCTCTTGCGTAAATGTCATATTGTTCAGGCTTTGAAGTTCATCCGTGATTTTCTGCACACTTGGAGCAAGTAATTTCGTATCGGTTTCTATAAAAC
Source organism: uncultured Prevotella sp. (assembly GCA_905196835.1). Lineage (GTDB taxonomy): Bacteria > Bacteroidota > Bacteroidia > Bacteroidales > Bacteroidaceae > Prevotella > Prevotella stercoripullorum. The sequence continues at coordinate 36,295 of CAJJWN010000016.1, forward strand.
TCCGTAATGCGCCCAATGGATAGGAGCGTGCGAACTGGCACATATAAGCCAAGTTCCTGACCGAATATCCTTTCTTTTCGGGATAGTTGAACCGTATCGCATGCGCCAGTTTCTTGATGACCTTACCGCCCCAGCCTTGTCGGTTCTGGTGGTACAATATGTAATTGCCCATCTTCCAATAGTGGAACAGCATCTGCGCATTGGCTGCACTGATGAGCCGGACTTGCGCCTGCTCTATTTCTGACCCGATGGCATTGACAAAAGCCTCGAAACTTCTTTTCTCTATATTGTTATCGTTGTTGCTCATTGTTGTATGTATTGAAAGTTACAAAGATAAGCCCAATAACAGGCATCCCGTGGAACTTGCTGATTGTTTTTATAGTTGGTTGAATTTATTCATCGCACTGGCTTTTACATCATCGGCAATGTCGATGTAGGGTTTCATAGCCTTGTAGTCGCTATGTCCCGTCCATTTCATCACTACCTGTGCCGGAATACCGAGAGCCAGAGCGTTACAGATGAAAGTCCTTCTCCCCGCATGGGTGCCCAGCAATGCGTATTTGGGTGTAATGGTGTCTATACGGCTGCTTCCTTTGTAGTAGGTTTCACTTACAGGCTCGTTGATTTCGGCAAGTTCGCCCAGTTCCTTCAAATAGTCATTCATCTTTTGGTTGCTTATGACCGGGAGAGCCTTGTGCCCCTCAAATTCCACACCCTTGTATTTGTCGAGTATTGCCTTGCTGTGGTTGTTAAGCTCGATGATTAGCCTTTCTGCGGTCTTTACGGTAGTTATTTCTATATATCCGTCCCTGATGTCGCTTTTCTTCAGATTATGTACATCCGAATACCGGAGTCCGGTAAAGCAACAGAACAGAAAGACATCCCTCACCCGTTCAAGATATTGCTTGGTTTCAGGTATCTGATAGTTTTTGAGTTGGTTCAGTTCCTCCCAAGTGAGGAAGATCACCTTTTTCGGTGTGCTTCGCAATTTGGGGTTGAAATCTTCGTAGGCATTGTTCATGCAATACCCTTTCTTGGTGCACCAGCGCAGGAACCATTTCAGATAAGCGACCTGTTTCATGATGGACGTGTTCCGCATATCTTCGGTGTCTTTCAGGAAATTCACATACTTTGTTAGCTTGGGTTCGTCCAACGATTCAAAGGTCAGCCCCTTGTCAAACTTCTCAAGATGTTTCCTGACTGCGGCAAATTTCTCATAGGTGGCATCAGACCAGCCGTTTTGCGTGCCGCACTCCTTGATGAATTCGTCAAATACCTCCAAAGGCAGAAATACCACCGGAGCCTGTTCCTCCTCTCCCTTTTTCCCATCATGCAACCTGTTGAACGCATCCTTTACCTGCTCGGTGGTGGGCATGAATCCCTGCACCTCGAACTCCTTAAATATGTTCTGTATTTCGGTGTAGTATTTCAACAAGTCCGCATTGATTTCCGATGCGCTTTGCTTCAGTTTATTGGTGCATCCGTTCTTTACACGCTGCTTGTCGGCATCCCATTTGGCGACATCTATGCGGTAGCCCGTTGTGAACTCGATGCGATGGCTGGCAAAAACCACACGCATACGGATAGGGACATTCTCCACGATTGGTACTCCGTTCTTCTTGCGGCTTTCCAATGAAAAGATGATGTTTCTCTTGATATTCATAGCTGGGTGTATTAAAATCAACACCCAAATATACACCCAATAATTGAAATGACAAAAGACATTTAATGATATTTAGTAATATAGTCAATCTATAATAAGTTGGTTATTACCAATATATTGTGTTTTTATGAGATTTCCCGATTGTGTAAGTTAAAGTCCCGTCCGCACCGCTTACGAAAAAAGACTGAAATAAGAAAGTCGAAGACAATATCCTCAAAGTCAGTAACTTTGGGGATATTTTTTTGTTATACCACGACAGATGAATACCCCGTTGGAAGTCGAAAATTGGACAAATCGAGTAACCAAATCGTAACCAAGAAAAAAAACGGGAATTTTGGTTACGACTTCGTAGATATGTCGTTGATTTGTCGTTGTTTACGTTCAATTTTATCGACACGCCGTAACCTAAAATCCTGAGCAGAAAAAGGAAACAACCGGCACGTTTACGATTCATTTCATGAGGATACACGACAATGACCCTCAAATGTCTGTTTCATAGCCGCCAAGTGTCCGCCTGTGGATTGCGTCAAGTGATTGTCAAACAGTATTTTTGCAACAAAAAACTTAAAAGCGCATGAAACGGAACACATTCAGCGTACTTTGTTACGCAAGGAAAAGGGAACAAGGAAAGGACAAGCAATATCCTATCATGGTTCGCATCACCATTGACAGCGAACAGGTACAGTTCAACTCACAGTTAATGGTGGATAAGAAGATGTGGAAGGACGGTGGCGTAGTCGGTCGTAGTGCGACGGCGGTGTATTTGCGCACGCAGATAGAGAAAATCAAGACCGACATTACCCGCATCTACGAAAAGGAAATCGAAAACAACCGCTACCCTTCACCGCTGAAGCTGAAGAACATCTATCTGGGCATTGAAACGAAAGCCAACACGTTGCTGACCGTGTTCAAGAAGATGAACGAGGAAAAGCGGAAGGAAGTGGGCACGTCGCTCTCACAGAACACCTACAAGAAATACGACCTGACATACCGCCGTATGGAAGAATACATTCAGTTCAGGTTCAGGAAAGAAAAGTATAAAGACATTCCATTGACGGAAATCAACGAGGAATTTATCAACGGCTTCCGCAACTTCCTGCGTGTGGACAAGAAGGTCGGCCACAACGCCACCTCGAAGATGATGCAACTGTTCAAGAAAGCCGTTACCCGCGCAAGGAACGCCGGTCTTATCCAGTTCAACCCATTCACGCAGCCCATCACCTTCGTTCAGGTGGACAAAGGCTTTCTGACAATGGACGAACTCCAGAGCATTATGGACAAGGAGATTGAAGTGGAACGCCTGCAACGGGTGCGCGACGTCTTTGTATTTTCCTGTTGGACGGGGTTGGCGTACATAGACGTATATCTGCTCAAAGACGAACATATCCAGAAGTATCTGGACGGCAACTATTGGATTATCTCCAAGCGCCATAAGACCGGTGTGCCCATCAACGTGCGCCTGTTGGACATTCCCCTGCGCATCCTGCAAAAGTACAAGGGTAAACAGCCCGACCACCGCGCCCTGCCCATGCCGAGCAATCAGAAGATGAACGCATATCTGAAGGAACTCGCTGATATTTGCGGAATTAGGAAGAACCTGACCTATCACCTCGCAAGACACACGTTCGCCACAACCGTTACGCTAACTAACGGAGTATCAATAGAATCCGTATCAAAAATGTTGGGACATACTAATATTCGCACTACGCAAATCTACGCGAAGGTAATCAACCAGAAAAGCGGCAGTGAGATGGAAGCCCTTTCCGACAGGCTGCATGTATCCATGAACGCATTATAGAAAGGAGGACAAATATGAGAACGATAGAAAGACAGCTTAGAGCCAGACAAACGGCGGTGAGTCTGAACGAAAAGGAATTGAGCAGACTGATGAAAGCCACGTTTGACACACCGCGTTTGGAACAGGTGCGTGACCTTTTCATCTTTTCGAGCTTTACAGGCCTGCATTACCAGAACCTGAAATCCCTCCGTAAAGAGAATTTCCACAACAAGTACGGGCAGAAGTGGATTTTCATGGTAAGGGAGCAGACCGACGCTTTCATCCACATTCCCCTGCTGCCTGTCCCACAAATGATATTGGAGAAGTACAAAGTCCGGTTTGCCGGAACGGATGAACTGTTGCCCGTCCCCAGCAACCAACGGCTGAATGTCTATCTGAAAGAGATTGCGGAACTCTGCGGCATCGAAAAGAACATGACCATGTATCTGGCTTACCATACGTTCAAGGATACGATAACGACAAAAAACGGCATATCCACCGGTACGGTATGCCGCATGTTAGGGCGGTTCGACCTGCGCGGCCGCCATGCTTATGTTACCGACCGCATCATCAAGCGCGAAATGGACAGAGTGGCGCGTAACTGCACCCCGTTTGAAAAAATTGCGGCGCAATACATCATGACAACCAATAAATCCGTATATTGTCCCACCAAATAAAAACGATACCCCTATGCTACACAGAGGAAATATCACCATCACCGGGCTGGAGGACATCAACCGTCACCCCACAGTCAGCGTCAAGTTGGAGAACGGCAACGTATGGCTTACTAAGCACGAGCTTGCCCGCCTGTTCGGAGTGTTCATCCAGACGATAGACGCCAATATGCGCTCCATCTTCAAGTCGCGCATCCTGAACGAGAGCGAGGCAACCATCACGGAGAAGCAGGATAAGCGATACGTTACCTACTATAATCTGGAGGCCGTCATTTTTCTCAGCTTCCGCATCAACACTTATTGCACGAAGCTGTTCCGCGAATGGGTGCTGAATTCCCTGTGCGAGTACAAGCGGCTGAAGGAGAAGCAACCCGAAGTCCTTGTCGTGTTCAACGCTTCGGACAACCAGACATTCATTTCATACAACTAAAAAATAAGAAACATGGCAACAAACAAATCACAGATAGAAAAGTGGATAACGGCGCAGAAGAAGCACCGGCTGTCCGTCAACAGCGATTTTGTACACCAATTCTTCCCCATGGTGCCTGTTTTTAAGAGCAAGTTGCCTGACTCGTTCCATGAGTCGGGCAACTCACGGAAATGAGTTGCGCGCTATTTTGGAATCTATGGGCAATGTAGAAGGGCTTATTGTGGAAGATTTAAGTATACAACAACTTTAGAAGCAAAAAGTGCAGAAATAGCACGATTACAATCGTATTACGATAGAACAGGAGAGATGCCAAAAGGTAATCAAAAAAGTTTCAAACATAAAAATGGAAATCATTAGTATGAAAATATATTTTGGGCAACTTTATATACAAGCTGGGATTTCATTCCCCTTTAGTTCATCATTTCAACGCTTTTTATCAGAAGAAGTGTCTAAATTAGTAGAAATGAATCCTAAATTTGAACAATCTTATGGAACAGAATATGAATTAATGTTCCGTATATCTGCAAAAAAAGAATTATTAACAAATGAAATATGTGGACCAACTATTTTCAAAAAGGAGAAAGACATTGAATACACCATATTTTTACCTTATAAATTTATAATGGAGCAATCTAACCCTAATAAATGCGCATTAGAGTTTTTGTTTGAAGGGATTTATACAGTTTTAGACTTATATGAAATAAATACATCAAGGCTGAAAATAGAGCAAAATAAGATTATAAATAAAATTATATCATCTTCTAATATGTTCAAAGATATACTTGTTTATTAATCAAGGAAGGGCAGCAGGCGGCTCTCGTCGCCAAAATCTTCTCCCTCTGCATCGCCCGTATGCCTTTCTACAAGGAAAAGGCGGCCAATGCCGTGCTTATCCCCATTCCGGCGGCTACCCGTGAGCGCAACGCCGCCCGTTTCGCCCGGTTTTGCAGCCTCCTTTCGCGGCGTCTGAAAATCGTTGATGGTTTCCGTGCCACATGGATAAGGGAAGACCGTGAGCAGATGAAAGGCACTCATGGTCTTGATAAGCTCTCCAACCTCATTTTCCACCCCGTCTATTTTCAAGGACGCGATGTCTTTCTTGTGGACGACATCGTGTCCACCGGCGAGAACTTCACGCAGATGAAGCGCAGGCTGATGCAGCTTGGAGCCAACTCCGTTACCGGATTATTCTTGGGACGGACGGTGAAAATGGGGAAAGAATAAAAAGACACACCCTTGGTTTCGACATTTCCGCAAGTCGGGCAACCCAAAGTGCTGAGTTGGGCAACTCAGCTCGGTGAGTCGGGCAACTCAGCAAAACGAGTTGGGCAACTCACGGAAACGGGTTGGGCGACTTGCAGGCTTGGGATAAATGCAAAGAATACAATATTCCAATCCCCGACCCATGCTGCGGAATGTAAAAGCCCGTCATTTCCGTCGGCAAGCATATCCCCGTTCCCGTTGGGAATGGAAATACCCTTGCCGCCTACGCAAAACCGTAGAAACATGCCGCATGGTCAAGCGTGATGAACCAAATCATCACACCATATCCCATACGCCACTTTTCCTTGCCCGGTTTTGCCGCAAGGTAGGCTTTTACGCTTGCCCGACCCGCCCGTTATTGCACGTTGCCGCCTTCGAGGGCGGAGTCGAAAGCACTATAATGGTCATCGTCATGCACGCTCAATGCCGCCACGAGGCTGTTCAACGTGCGCACGGCATCCAGCCGTTGTTCTGGCGAGCATTCCTCCGGATGGCTCAATACATCAATGGCGCAGGTCAGATGCGCCTTTGTCTGCTGCAAGGTGGACACATCTTGAATGGGAAACAGGTAGAAAAGTCCTTCATCGGAAGAACGGACGATGCCCTTCAGGGCGGTAGCTTGTAATTCCATATCTTTCGGGTATTAACAAATGACGTAACGCTGCCGGCCACCACGTTCGAGGTATCGCCAAATAACCCAACACAAAGTGAACCGGCAGGTTACGTCAAGGTATAACCTACCCGGTTCATTTACCTTTGTGTTTTTGAAATTGGCGATTTCCGAACGTCAGTAAATGAACAACATTACCACGATGCTATTTGCACTGCTGGCACAAAGGTAAGAAAATAACGCCAATAATCCATTGCCATCCTTAAAAACCTCCTTCGGAAAATCCATTGCGGAAAGAAATCAATGTCCCTACGGTATGTTTCCCTTGCCGCTTTCATTCCCCATCACTCCACAATGTGCTATTGAAAGGTTGGATGAGCTGACTTATTACGTGCGCAAAGGTAATTTCGGGTTTTGACGGACTAATCAAATTTTTTAGGCACAATCTCCACGCTTCGCAGGCTCAGGTAGTATTCTGCCGAAAAAATTTGATTCTGCAAAACCCTGTCCTTTGCCCCGCTTACGAAATAAGTCAGCTCACCCAACTCGTCAATGCATAAAAAAAATGTCGTGATTATGAAAGCAACAAGAGAAACAAATGGAAATAAGTCGCTTCCCAATCTGCCTCTGCATAAATTCTTGGGCGTGGCGGTGAGGTTCTTCCTTGCGGCATTCTGCACATCCCTGTACGGTGGCTCCCTGCTGGTGTGGTTCGTCGGGTCGTGGCTGGTGTGGAACTTCCTTGCGGGTGTAGTACGTTTCCTGTGGGGCTGCCTTGTGTTCCTGTTGGCATTTGTTTCGCTTGTCGCTTTCATGGTCTGGGTATTAACACTCTAAACTCACATCATCATGGAAACAACAGACATCTCAAAAAACGTGTCGTTTACCGGACACCGCTCCGGCAGGATAAGCCAACCCATGCTCACCCTTTTTGCAGGCATGGTAACGGAAATCAAAAGCCTGTATGCTTCGGGATGCCGTAATTTCTTCTCCGGCATGGCGGAAGGCGGCGATTTGGTTTTCGCCAAGGCGGTCTTGGCGGCAAGAAACGAATTGACCGACATTCGGCTGGTAGCTGCCATCCCGTTCCGGGAGCAGTCCGCACGCTATTCCGACATGAACAAGAGGCTTTACATCAGCCTGTTGGAAGAAGCGGACAAGACGGTTGTCCTTTCAGAAAGCTATCACAAGGGCTGTTTCCACCGGCGCAACGACTTTCTGGTGGAACATGCGGCAATCATGCTCGCTTATTGGGACGGACTGCCCTATGGCGGCACATACTATACCATAGGAAAGGCGCAGATGCTGAACAGAATAATTATAAACCTTTATAAATAAGAACGCTTATGAAACGGTACAGCAAGACTATCGCACAGCAGTGCAAGTATTATGAAGTGGAGGACATTTTCGAGTACATGGTGGAAACCTACATCAACGGCAACCACAGCACCTTTACCCGGCTGTTCAAGGAACTGGAGAAGGACGCACGCAGGTTGTTCATCGAATACCTGTTGTGGGAAGTCAATCCCCAATACCACGTGGAAATACTGAAAGCAACCATCTAAAGAATTACGGTATGGACAAGATAATATCCCAAATGACGAAAGAAGGAAAATTGCAGGCTTTGGCGGACTACCATGCCTGCAAGCGTGAGCGGCACATCATTCTCCGCTATATCCAGGCACTCCGCCGGGAAGATGCGGAACAGACCGCCTATTTCGAGAGCTTCGGCGAAAGCGTGCATCAAATTGTGCTGAACGTGAATACCTACGAGCGCAGGCTTGTTTTCGGCTATGTGGACAAGCAGTTCAACGAATATGGATGGATAAATGTCATGTTGCCCATCGTGGAGGAAATACGGTTGGACACATCCAACGTGATACACATCGGCCAGTCCGTGAATGGCACGTATGCCGTTACGGTGAGCTGGTGTACCGGCACGGCAGGAGGCGGTAGCCACCCATCGGTATGGGATGAACCCATTTCCGACTACAAGGAAGCGGTACGCACGGGAATACATCGGCTGGAAGGGCATTACACTTATGCGGAACGCCACTCCCTGACAGACAAGGGAAATTACAACCCGAAGTATATCCGCAAGTTGAAAGCCGGATTGCGGGAACTGAAGTTACGCTATACCGCCCCGCAGCAGTTGAGCCTTTTTTGATTATTCACCTATAAATATATAATGTATGGACGTAAAGATTGAAAGCATGATTTTCGGGTGGGACGAGCGGATACCCGAAGTGTTGGTAAAGTTCATCAATTCCGTGACGCTGACAAAGGACGAACAGGAGCTTCGCGAACTGGTGAAAGTATTTGCACAAAGCAAGGAGTTCAACCGCTTCTTCGCTTTCGGATACGGGAGCAGCCACTTTTGGCTCAAACAAAGGATGGCATCTGACCCGGACAAGTGCATGGAGAACCGCTTATTGATTGTCGAATTTTAAGGAATTGTATGATGGTTACAAGAATGACAGAAAACGGCGTTTCGACCTGCCGGGCAGCAGGAACGGAACAATTCGAGAAATTCCAGACTGGTTTTGGGAGAAGAAAACGCACGCTTGTGCAGTACGATTACAGGGCATCCGATGGGGAATTGTTCTCCTGCGTGGCTCCGACTTTGGAGGAATGCCGCCGCAGGCGCGATGCATGGTTATCGGAAAAGGAAAGAAAGGAGGCCGGCAATGAATGACGGTTACGAAACGCTGATAATCACATTTAGCGAACCCATCGAGGTTTTGGACGGTAGGTTTGAGGACATCGACACATGGGGCGTGGACAGCCTGAAGAAGTGGGTGGACGATTACGAGACCACACGCTTCACCCCGATAAATGGCTATACGGCAGTCATCACATCCGAATACAACATGAAGCCCGTAAGGGAATGGTTGGAACATTACATGCCCATAGCGGAAATGAAGGAATTGTAGAGGGATGATGCGCTTGCAGAAGCAGCCCGCCGGAACCAATCCGACGGGCTGCAACCGTTTCACACCACAGGCATGTCAGTCCGTTTCCTCGCCCCAAAGCTCCGTATCAGTCGGGGCATGGCGTATGGCACGCCAGATGCAACAGCCGGTTACGGCAAGAAGCGTCAAGTAAGCAATGGCAAAACAAAGCATAGCCGTCAGTATTATGGAGCAGGCTGTTCCGGGTTCTCTACTCCTTCTTCCGTCTCGTTGTTGAACGAAAAGCTCTTGGTTACCGTCTGGTTAAACGAATCCACAATGTAGATGTCAATCGTCTGCTGGTCGGTGCAGAGCGACCTGTAATAGAGCCGGAAGGTCTCGCCCGGCAACGAATAAAGGTCATTGGGCAGCAATACCGTGCCGTCCTCCAGACGAAGCTCCCCCTTGCCCGTAGGCTGGAAATAGCGGATGAAATACTCCGTTTCCTCGTACCGCCCGCTGCGTACCAACTGGCAGCGTATTTCGGCTTCCCCGCCTTCCACGATGGTACTCTGTACCGGCAGGGTTGCCAAATCGAACTCATACACCTGCTGGATGTCCAGCTTGTCGGAACAGGCGCAAAGTAGCACGGCGGCTACCAATGCGAAACCGGCGGTAAAAATCAGTTCAGTCATTCTTTTCATTGTCTTGATGATTTATTAGTCCAATATGAATTTCAGCCCCACCCCGAACTGGAAGTGGAAATTTCCCGTACCGCCACCCCACAGGCAGCGTTCACGCGCATGGAGGAGCAGTACTGTCCGGTTGGTGAGGTAGGTTTCTATCTCCAGCGATACCGCGCCGCCATAGACGAAAGCGTCGCCGTCCGTGATGCGTGCCCCGTCATAAAGCAGGCTCTCGCCCCAATTCACCGTTTCATAACCCGCCATCGCCGAGCCGCCCACGTAGCAGAGGAACACCTTGTTCGCGTCCGAGAGGAAGTTGTAGTAGTATCCCCCTTCCGCCGTGAACTGCGACAGCGGCAGGCGCGTGTCCTTGTACGGGTGGTACTTTTGCAGGTACTCCGCGCCGAACACCCACTTGCTGCACCCTTTCGTGTACGAGTCCATCGACAGCCCGAAGTGGTAGCCCAGCTCATTGCGCCGGCTTGCCGAATGGAAGCCGTCCGCCATGCCCGCCGTCAGGCGCAGCCCTTTCATACCCGGCAGACAGCGTTGCGCCTGCACCTTGTCTGCAAGGACAAGGCACAGCGCCATGCCGATTAGAATAAACACCGTCCGTTTCATCCTACTTCACTTTCAGTTCGTTGATGACCTTGGCACGCACCAGTTCGGCATTGGTGACCGTGAACTGCTGATGCCGCCCGCCGTTCTGCTCGTTTATCTCCACCACCAGTTGCTTGTCGTCCGGCAGGGTGAATTTGGGCAGAGTGAACACCGTGCGCTCCCGGCTCTTGCCGCCAATCTCCGTCACGTAGTTATAGGCACGCAGCGGTACAATCACCTGCTCTTGGATGGCGGTGCGTTTCGCCACTTTCCGGTCCACCACCTTGAACGACACGAAGTCCACCGTGAACGGCACGTTGGAGGAGTTCTTCAGTTCCGTATGGAAATAAAGCAGCCCGTTGTGCGTGTAGATGCCCTTCAGGATGTACTGGATGCCGAAGCGTTTGCAGCCGATATGCTTCACCAGCCGTTTGTCATCCTTGTGGATGGACTTCATGATGAGCCGCACCAACAGCGGTGATTCGCTGCCCAACTCCTTCAGATAAATCTCCTGCGAATTGTTCGGGCGGTTCACCGCCTCCCCGTCGTGCAGGAAGTCCTTCATCTCGATGTTCAGCTTGACCGGCTCGTCGGCATATTTCACGTTATAAGTATAGTAGCTCCCATCCTCGGTTATCACCGCCAGATTGGTCTCTCGGGAGAAGTCGCGCAGGGCGGCCTTCACCCGGAGCACGTTTTCCGAGCCGTCCGCCTTGCCCGCAATGATGTCGGCGGAACCCAAGTCCACATACTTGATGGCGGAGGGAAAGATGATATGCACGGTCTTGTAAAACGTAACCTCCAGCGCATACGGTGGTATCATCCGGTCGAAGGTTATCGGGCGTGTCAGCCCGTCGAACAGGTCGCCGGTGGACGGGCTTTGTTTTACCCCATCATCGTCCGTTTCAGTTTGCTCTACTGTTTCTTCCGTTTCTTTCAAGTCGGTTTCTTCCACGACCCTCTGCGCTTGGGCATGGGTCATTGCGGTCATGAGAGCCGCCATAAGCATAATTTTCTTCATTTTTCCTTGTGAATAATAGTGATACATAAGATTATTTCTTGGGCACAAGCAGCACCGCGTGGTTCGCTTTGAGCGTTACCTTGACGGTGCGGAACTTCGTGGCGAGGTATTGCGACAGCCCCTGTATCGCACCGCGTCCCAAGTCCGAGGCCAGTTGCGCCCCGGCATCGGTGGAGATGTTGATGCTGCTGCCCATCGTGGAACCCATGTTGGCCGCCATCTCCTTGAGTGCGGTCAGTTCCTGCGACCCCGGCACGGAGATGCCTTTCATGCCGCCCATGTCATATACCTCCAGTTCCACCGGCACGACCCTCCCTTTATAGGCAATGGAGCTGACGGTCAGTTCCATGCGCTCCCCGTTGATGCGTGCCGTAGCGGTCAGCACGGTGTTGGCCGGTATATACATGCCCCCGACATCGACCGGTTCCAGCAGGCGGATTTCCGCCTCCTTGCCGTCGCTTACTGTAACCGTGCGCCGGATGCAGGCACGGATGCTGTTCCTGCCTGCCGTGTGCGCTTGGTCTGTTACCGTGTGGAACCCCATGTTGTGGGGACGGCTGTACCGTTCCATGAACTCGGCATCGGACATCGGTTGTGCCAGCATCGACACGACCTGCTCCGCCACCTGCGTGACCGGGCTGACCGTCCTTCCCTCCGTTTCCGTTACGGGTACGGACTTCGCTCCGCCACCCTCTTGTGGCAGGTAGCGCGAGGCCATCTCGTAGGATTTCTCTATCAGGCGGAGCTGCTCGTCGGCGGTTTCCTTTGCCTTGCGTTCCTCTTCCGCCCGGCGTTCCAGCTCTTGTATGCGCCATTCCAGTTCCAGCGTTTTCTGGTCGTCCTCCGGCTCCGGCTGCTCGTAGAAGCTGCCAATCTGCCGGTTGATGTCCCGGTAGGCATCCGCCGAGGTGCGGATGGACGACCCGCCCGATGATGCAGTTTCTTCGGTCTGGAACACATCTTCCACGGCCTCCCTGTCCGTATCATCCTCCGCCACCGCCAAGTCCTGCAGGGTGCTCATCTTCTCCCGCTGCTTGCGCTCGAAGTCCTGCTGCTCGTAGGCGGCACGCTTGTCCGAAGGCAGGTTCTTCTCCTCCGGCATGGGCACTTCCACGTTGAAGCCGTCGGGCAGGCTCTCCCCTTCGTCCGACGGTGCGAATATCAGCCACATCGCCACGCCGAAGACAAGGAACAACAGCGGATAGACCAGCATCTTCCTCCGTTTCCGGATTTCTTCGGGAGTCAGCGGTTGGGACTCCTTCCGCCCGCGTTCATTCTTCTTTGCCGTTTCCGGCTGTTTTTCCGTTTTGTTCTCTTTCATGTTTCCTGTCATGATTAAAATGGATACTGTCTTTACTTATGCCCGGATGCAGTTCCAACTGCCGCATCCGTTCTATTCTCATCTGCTCTCCCCGGCGTTTGCCGATGTTGTATATCGACGACACGGTGATGTAGATGGAGAGGGCGCTGAATCCCACGAGCATCGCCACCACCACGATGAGCCGCACATCGGGCGACAACCGTCCGCACACGCAGCGCATCCCGTCGCTTATCCGGTCAGGGATGTAATGGAGCCACTTTCTTGTCTTTCCCATACGCCTTTACCTTTCTATGGTCCGTAAATCGCGGTTCTCCAGAATGGTGAACTGCTCCATCGTGAAACCGTGAGGATTGTTGTCCGACCGCACCGAGTTCAGCAGGCGGCAGCGGGTTACAAGACTGCGCTCGGTGATGTTGCTGCTCCTGACGAGCGACTGGCGGGCATAGGTCGTCACGATGTAGGGGTAACGCTCGAAGTCGCACGCCACGCTGTCCACCCGCACGGTCTGGTTGATGTTCGCCGAGATGATGCGGTTGTAATATCCCTTCTCCTCCCAATCCTTGTAGTAGCGGAAGGCGCTCTCGTCGCACAGGTACAACGCCCGGCGGATGTTCCCCTCGATGGCCGCCTTGTCGGGCGAGAGTGTGAAGAACAGTTCGTGGAACCGCCTGACATGTTCCCGCGCCTCGACCGGACGGTTCTGGGAGAGGTCTTGCGAGAGCGCGAGGATGAGCGACTTGCCGTTGTCCAGCACGTAGATTTTCTCCCGCTGCTTCTCGGCGAAGCTGTACGAATTCCATAGCGCGTAGCCCGTGACCAACGCGCACAGCACGACGAAGGCTATCGCCATCGTGCGTATCTGCCGGAAGCTCGTTTCGATGTTCTTTAATGATTTGAATTCCATTTTCTTTTATTCTTGTTATTGATGCTTTCTGTTCAGACGGCGTATGAGGCAGGCTCACACGCCGTCTGAGGGTATCTCATACGCCGTTTGAGCTTACTTGCCCCGCAGCTTGCCCGCAATGTGCCCTGCTCCGGCACCGGTAGCCGCTGCCGCCACCTTGCCGGTCTTGACGGCGGAGTTGTTCACCTGCTTGCCGTAGTTGCCCGCTCCGGCCGCCTGAATCACCCATGTCGATACCGTCGGGATGGTGAAATACCCCACGATGGCGATGAGCATGAAGATGATGTAGGCCGAGTTGTTCGTGTCCGGCACGAAGTTCGGGTCGGTCAATGCCGCGATGTCCTTCTCGATCATCAGCGTCTGGATGCGTGCCAGCACCGAACTGAACAAATCGGAGATGGGCAGCCACAGGTAGATGCTGATATACTGGCATATCCAATGCACCATCGTGCTGTGGAAGCCGTCATACACCGAGATGGCGAATGCCAGCGGCCCCAGGATGGAAAGCACGATAAGGAAGAACGTCCTCAGCGTGTCCAGTATCAGCCCCACCGCCTGAAAGAGCAGCTCCAGAAAACTGCGGAAGGCGTTGCTGATGGTCTGCTTGATTTCATACTTGCCGCGCTCGATGGCCATCCCCGCCATCGTCTTCAGTTCCGACGGCGTCCAGCCCAAGTCCTCAATCTGCCGCTCGTATTCCTCGTCGCTGACCAGATAGGCCGTTTCCGGGTTCCGCACCAATGCCTCGTATTCCAGTTTCTCCCGTTTCTCGGCGTACTCCTCCATGTCAAGCGTCTGCCCTTGCAGGATGCCGTGGCAGCCGGTGACGATGGGACTCATGATGCCGTTGATGGTTCCCAACACGAAGGTGGGGAAGAACATGATGCACGCCCCGATGCAGAACGGGCGGAACAGCGGATACACGTCTATCGGCTCGGCGCGTGAGAGCGCCTGCCACACCCGCGAGGCCACGTAGAACAATGCGCCCAATGCCGCCACCCCGGTAGCCACGCCCGTGATGTCCGAGCAGAGCGGCATCATCTCGTCATAAAGGCTGCGCAGCACTTCATGCAGGTTGCCGAATGTACTTTCTCCCGTCATGGCTACCAGTATCTTTGGTTATCGGTTCCGTACAGGTCGAGCACGCGCCGCGTGTCGTTCTTCTCCTTTGCCCGGAGGTACGACACGCCGATGTTGCGGTTCGTGTAGTAGCGCACCAGATTGCGGTGGTTCTTCACATCGCGGTAGATGCGGTCTATCAGGTCCATGCGCTCCTTGTCCGTCATTGAAAGGCCGGTCTGCGTGACGACCGTCTTCAGCTCGTCGAGCATCCCGCTGCTTTCCTCCAGCATCTTCGTGTAGCCCGAGGCGATGGCGGCCAGTTCGTCCGTCGTGTAGTTCTCGTCGGCAAGCATCTTCTGGAACGAGTTCACGTAGATGTCCGATATTTCCCCCACGAGCAGCACGGTCTGTTGCACCTTGCGGGCGTCCTTCACCAAGTTATGCACCGACTTGAGCGCGTCGTAGTACTTCTTTCCCTGCTCGTAAATCTTGACCGTTTCCTGAAAGTTCTTCACCATGTTCTCGGCGGTCGTGGTGGTCTGTATCACGTTCCGCGTGGTGTTCACGATGCTCTGCGCGAGGTTCGACGGGTCAAAGGTCACCCATTGCGCCCGGACCGTCGTGGCGGTGCAGAGCAAGGCCGTAAGGCAAATTGCTATTGGTATTCTTTTCATGTCCGTTGATGATTAAAATGTCCTTGTCAATATTCGTATTCCTTGCAGTCCCGTACATACACCCCTTCCGAGGCGAGCACGAGCCGCTCGTTATCTTCGTCATAGGCGACCTGCACCCTTTCGGGCAGTTCCGCCCACGTTCCCTGTCCGTTCCGGTAGAGCGTGGCGGTCAGCACGGCTCCCCAGCGGTAGGCGAGGGCGATGCGGTACGTGCGCCCTTCGCGGTACACCCTGATCGGGGGCGACTTGCCCCGGCTTTTCCACCGTCCGCAGATGCGGTCGAGCGGGAACAACGTGGCATATTCCATAGGCTCATCCCTCCCTTGCGTTCCGTTTCTCCTCCGCCAGCCGCTTGATGGCCAGCTCGATGTTGCCGCCGAGCTTCTCCGCCATGCGCTGCACCTCCACTTTCTCGCTCTCTTCGGTGGTGTAACAGAGGTATTCCTCCAATGAGGTTTCCGTCGCATACACCGCCGACTGCACGCCGCCCAGCCCGAACCACACCTCCTTATACTTTCGCGTCGGGTCGTTGGACATGTTCACCGAAAGAATCTGCCCCTTCTCCTTGTCCGTCAGCCCGAGCAGCGTCTGTATCTGGTCGAACTTGTTCAGGTATTTCCGCTGGTCAAGGAGAATCTTGCAGTCCGAGTTGTTGATGATGCTCTCCTTCACAATCGGCGAGGAGATGATGTCCTCCACTTCCTGCGTGACCACCACCGCCTCCCCGTAGAACTTGCGGACGGTCTTGTAGAGGTAGCGGATGTAGTCCGCCATGTTCGCCGAGGCGATGGCCTTCCACGCTTCCTCGATGACCACCATCTTACGGATGCCTTTCAGACGGCGCATCTTGTTGATGAACAGTTCCATGATGATGATGGTCGTGACGGGGAACAGGATGGGATGGTCCTTTATCTGGTCGATTTCGAAGACGATGAAGCGTTTCGTCAGCAGGTCAAGCTGCTTGTCCGAGTTGAGCAGGAAGTCATACTCGCCGCCCCGATAATAGGGTTCCAGCACGTTTAGGAAGCCCGCCAGGTCGAAATCCTTCTCCCGTACCTGCTTTTCCTCCAGTATCCGTCGGTACTCCGACTTCACAAACTCGTAGAAGGTGTTGAACGAGGGTTCTTCCACTTCCCCCGCCTTGATGCGCTCGATGTAGAGCGACACGGCGTTGGACAGCGCCACCTCCTCTGAGCGCGTGGCCGGTTCGTTGTCCTTCTTCCACAGGGTGAGCAGCAGCGTCTTGATGCTCTCCCGCTTCTCGATGTCGAACACCCGGTCGTCGGTGTAGAACGGGTTGAAGGCTATCGGGTGCTCGTCGGTGTAGGTGAAGTAGATGCCGTCCTCCCCGCCGGTCTTCTGGTGTATCAGCGAGCAAAGCCCCTCATACGAGTTTCCCGTATCCACCAGCACGATGTGCGTGCCCTGTTCGTAATATTGGCGGACAAGGTGGTTCATGAAGAACGACTTGCCACTACCCGAACCGCCCAGCACGAACTTGTTGCGGTTGGTGGTGATGCCCCGTTTCATCGGCAGGTCGGAGATGTCCACGTGCAGCGGTTTCCCGCTGATGCGGTCTGACATCTTCAGCCCGAAAGGGGAAAGCGAGCTGCGGTAGTTCGTTTCCTCCGTCCAGAAGCAGACGGCCTGCTCGATGAAGGTATAGAATGATTCCTCCGCCGGGAAGTCTGCGGCGTTGCCCGGCATCCCCGCCCAATAGAGCGTGGCGGCATCCACTGTGTCGTGGCGCGGTTTGCACTCCATTGCGGCAATCTGGCTGCCCGTGTCGTTGCGGATGACCTTCACTTCGTCCGGGTTGTCCGTCCATGCGATGACATTGCAATGGCAGCGCACCGAGGTCAGCCCATAGGAATGCGCGTCGTTCAGGTACAGGTCTATCCATTCCTTGTTGATTTGGTTGCTCCGCGAGTAACGGGAGAGCGACTGCATGTTGCGTGCCGTCTTCTCGAAGCGTTGCAGGTTCTCCGCGCTGTCGTCGATGAAAAGGTACTGGTTGTAGATGTGGTTGCATGGGAGCAGCAGCCCCACCGGGCTGGCGAAGGAGAGGCGGCAGTCCGACCGGTCTGTGGAGAGCCGTTCATAGCGGCTGTCCGTACCGACCCGGCCCGGCAGCGCGTCCAGTTCCGAGAGCGTATAGACCGACAGCCGTTTGTCGCCGATGCGCACCCCCTCGTCGCCCAGTTCGATGTCCTCCAGCGTGCCGGTGTCCTCCAGCGACAGGCAGAGGTATTTCTCCAGCAGGCCGGACTGTTCCTCCGTGCCGGTTACCTCGTCGCCCGACAGACGGCGCAGCCTGACCAGCCCCGTGTCGTTCACGATGCGGGCGAACTGCCCGGCGGCATCCAGAAAGCGTGCCGCCGTGTCGCGGTTCACCTCCTTGGGGATGATGAAGCCCCGGCACAGCGACGAGAAGCTGCTCTGCATCCGCATCCGCTCCTTGGTCGTCTTGGTCAGGTACAGGTAGCAGCGGTGGTTCAGGAAAGGCCGCTCGTTGAAGTGCAGTTCATAGCTCCGCGAGAGGAAGCCGAGCTTCCCGCCCTCCGTCCGGCTGTGGTAGCGTTCCTTCACGAACCAGTCCTGCTTGTGCACCACCGTGTAGTCGGGCAGCACCTTGATGGCCTTGCACCATGCCGCATGGATGGCGGTGTATTCGGCGGAGGTTACCGTGAACAGTTCGGGAAGCTCCACCTCGAAGGCCACGGTGATGTCCGCGTCTTTCGAGACGATGCAGTCCGACTCGACGGCCAGCAGCGGGAACTTGCTTTCCAACGTGGCGGCTTTCAATGTATTTCTCATAGGCTTCTCTTTGGGGTGAATAACTTCCGGACGCTGGTCCGGTTTATCAGGTAGCGCGGGTGCTGCCGTTTGGCGAGCCGTTTCATCAGCCCGTGTTCGCCGTACTTCGCGTTCAGGCGGAAGGTGAGCCACACCAAGGCCGATGCGGATACCGCACCAAAGGCGATACACACCCATTGGTCTACGCCCGCCATATACATGACGACGAACACCACGAACAGCGCGAGCAGCCCTCCGGCGAAGATGAACAGGTATTGCGCCTTCAGCCCCTTGAACTCCGCGCTCTGCCCGATGCCCTTGTTCAGTTCATATTCCATAATCCTATCCTATATTATATATATGTATAGGGATTAAAGGAAGAACGAGCGCAGGATGGTGGCGGCGACTATCAGGAAGATGCACGCCCCGAACCATGAGGCGGCAGTCTTCGAGGTGTCCGGGTCGCCCGAACTGAACTTGTTATAGACCTTCACGCCGCCCACCAGTCCGACCACCGCGCCGATGGCGTAGATGAGTTTGGTTCCCGGGTCGAAGTACGAGGTGACCATCTGCGTGGCTTCCGTGATGCCCGCTTGTCCGTTACCTTGCGCGTAGAGCGCACCGGCAGCCATCAGGCAGGCCGCCATGAAAAAGATTCTCTTTGTTGTGTTCATAAAAAGTTGGTTTTATGCGGATAGACCGCTGTTAAACAATGTCGTCAATGGAAAAATCACCGGGTACGATACGCTCGGCGGGAGGCTCCGGTTGCCGCTGCCTGCGGTAGTCCGCCAAGTGCAGCTCGATGAGCGAGGCGATGCGCCGTTCCCGTTCCGCGTCCCCGGCGGTGAGCTGGTCGAACATCGGGGTTCCTTGTAGCCCGGCAAGGGCCTGTCCTGCCCGGAGGCGTTCCTCGTCGGTGGCGGTGCGGTCATTCATCGCCACGCGCACCGCCAGCCCCATGTCCTCGAAACGGAGACCCGCCGCTTTCGGCGCATGGCCTTCCAGCATCTCGTCCTCGTCTATCGGAGGCTCGCCGGCATCCGTGTCCCGGTACTCCATCGGTTCGTCCTGCCCCTCCACGGGTTCCAGCCCGCCTTCGGCAAAGAGCGCGTCCAGCTCGTCGGCGGACACCACCTTGGGGTATCGTTCCGATTCCGCTGCAAAAGTATCCGCTTCATCTTCCGGTTTCACGGTTTCCGTTTTTTCAGGTACTTGTGGCGTGGAGTGGCACAGGGAAAATGTGCTTTTGCCTAAAATCTCTCCCGCGTCGGCTATCTTCCGGGGGAGTGTTTCCTCCCTTTCGCGCTGCCTTTTCCGGCGTTCATGCCGCTCATACAGGAGATAGGCGGCCACCCAAAGCAGATAACCTGCAAGGAATATGATAAGGATTGTTGTCATAGGCTGTCTGTTATTTTAGAAAATTCCGGTATCCCGTTGCTTGTATTCGCGCTCGATGTCCCCCTGCCAGTCGGCGAAATGCTTCTCCAGCACATTGTCCACGTAGCTGAACAGCGATACCCGGTTGCCGCCGATGGTCTGCACGATGCGCTGTATCCGCTCATGGAACTCCTTGCGCAGATAGATGGTCTTGCCTAACCGGGCGCATACGGGAGACTCGTGGATGAACAGGCGGAGGTACTCGCTCTCATGGGCTGGCTTGGAGTCCGGCTGTTCCGTCTGGCGGGGTGCGGGCGTTTCCGGCTCCACCGTAGGAGGGACGGCCTGAGCAGGCTGTTCTTCCTTGAACGAGGCCACGATGGAGCTTTCGTCCAGTTCCGTCAGACTGATTTTCTTCCGTTCCCCCATAGCTACCTCCCGATAATGGTGAGTATCTCTTCTGTTATCTCCCGGATATGGCTTCCCTTGGCGAGCGTACCGTCCACCGGGAACAGCGTCGAGCGGAACACCGCCTTGTGTTCCCCCGTCAGTTCGCGCCGGAACCGCTTGCTGTCGGGCAGGAAGGTCTGTAGCACCTGTAGCCCCAGCTCCCGGATGATTTCCTCATATACCCTGTAGAGTTCCGACTTCTCGCGCCCGTCCACCATGTTCCACAGCAGGTACAGCCCCTTGATGTTCGTCTTGCCCGTGTCCATTAGCGTGTCCTTCAGCTTGGCCGCAAAGCGCAGTGTGCTTTCCATCACCACCCGGTCTGCCGCGATGGGCGAGAAAATGTAGTCCATGTTCGCCAGCGTCCGCAGCACGCCGCCGCTGTTTACCGTGCCGGGCAGGTCGAAGAACACGATGTCCGTGCCGGGCAGCTTCTCCAATAGTCCTTCCGCCTTTTCCACGGCATCCTCCGCCGTGCCCTCGACGACCGGGTAGGCCTTCTTGCCGATACGTTGCAGTTGGCGGTAGGCCATCGCCTTGTAGTGTTCGTCCTCCATGACGGTTTTCAAGTCGCGCTTGCGCATTTCGGCGATGCTGTGCTGCGGATAGTCGCAGTCCACCACCGCCACGTTCAGCCCTTTCACGTAGTGCAGGTAGCTGGCCGCCAGCACCGTCAGGGTCGTCTTGCCCGCCCCTCCCTTCTGGGTGGAGAAGGCGATGTAAAGTGTTTCTTTTTCTGTTGGCATAACCGTTCCGTTTCAAATGATGCGGCAAAGGAAAAGAGAAACGGGAACGGTGGAAAAGGATTTCACGCTTCGGGGCGCGAGTGGCTCGGCTTTGGCGTGGAGTGGCTGGCTGGTTGGTCATACATCTGATTGTCCGGATAGTCCGTTGGACATCCGTATGATTGCCGGGTGGAATGGCTGATGCACCGGTGGCTTGTATGGCTGGATGGCTGTTTGTGTCATTAGCCGCTTGACGGGTTGTCCGGTTCTGCAACCGCCCGGTTGTCGGTACGGTTGGATGTCGGGCTGGCTGGTCAGTCGGCTGTCCCAACGTTGCAACGGAGGTGCTGGCTACCGTCGGAATTATCCTACGGGCAAAGTGGCTCCCCTATGGCATAATATGGCCAGTCGGGGTGTTGTGCGGCAACCGGCTCCGCTTCCTACCTTTGCGGCATGAATCCGTCGGCGTGGCCGGAGGCTTTCCGTCAGGTTATCGTCCGCTTTCCCCGAAAGCGCTTTTCCCCACCGGTGGGGAAAACGTATGTTCGCCAGAATATAGCAAGCTGTGTTTTTTGCAGCACGCATCCGCTTCTGCCGCAAAAAACGCTTGCCCTTGCAGGGGGCGCAATTTGGCTCCGAAGTCGCAAATTGTAGGGATGGGGCATAACGGCGGCACGGCCACGGACGGGCAGGTTTCACCTTTTAATGACAGCAAGCATGAATGAACAACAGCAACACCCGAAAAGAAGGAAAGGCGGACGGACACCCAAGTCCGCGCCCGCCTTCCACCGCGAGACCGTCAATCTCGACGCCGCGCAGCACGCCCGGTTCCTCACCCTTTACGAGCAGTCCGGCCTTTCGTCCAAGTCGAAGTTCATCGCCGCGCGTATCTTCGGCGACGGCTTCCGGGTCATACGCACCGACCGGGGCACGATGGAATATGTGGCAAAGCTCACCGCCCTGTACCAGCAGTACCGCGCCGTCGGGGTGAACTACAACCAGGCGGTCAAGGAACTGCGCGTGCATTTTACCGAGAAAAAGGCGTTGGCATTGCTCTACAGGTTGGAGAAGCTGACCCTCGAACTGGTGGCGCTCAGCCGCCGCATTGTCGGACTTTCCGAAGAACTCAGGCGGCATGGTGGCGAAAATCAGCACGGGTAAGGACTTGTACGGCGCGTTGGCCTACAACCAGACGAAGGTGGAGAACGGGCACGCGAAGATATTGGATGCCAACCTGCTCCCGTACCCGGAGGACGGGCGTTTCCGCATGGGCGAAACGATGAAGGCTTTCACGGCATGGCTTCCCTCGCACTTCCGCACCGAGAAGCCGGTCATCCACATCTCGCTCAACCCGCATCCCGATGATGTATTGACCGACGGGCAGCTTGCCGCCATTGGCAGGGAGTATATGGAGAAGTTAGGCTATGGCAACCAGCCATTTTTAATTTTTAAGCACGAGGACATCGACCGCCACCACATCCACATCGTGTCCCTGCGCGTGGACAGCGGGGGCAGGAAGATTTCCGACCGCTTCGAGCACCGCCGGAGCAAAGAAATAACCGGGCAGTTGGAACAGAAGTACGGGCTGCATCCGGCAGAGGGGCAGAAGAAGGCGGAGGAGTGGAAGCTCCGCCCGGTGGATGCGGCGAGGGGCGACATACGACGGCAGATAGCCGATACCGTCAAGCCGTTGCTCAAGCTCTACCGTTTCCAGTCGATGGGCGAGTTCCGGGCGTTGCTCTCCTTATATAACATAGGCATGGAGGAAGTCAGGGGTGAGGCGGGCGGACGCGCCTATCACGGCATTGTCTATGCGGCATTGGATGCGGACGGGAACAAGGTGGCGACCCCCATCAAGTCGGCAAGGCTGGGCAGGATAACCGGTGCGGAGGGCTTGCAGCGGCGCATGGAGTGGTCAGCCTCGCGCATCAGGACGGACGGTTGCCGCGAGCGGTTGCGCCCTCTGTTGGCCGGGGCATTGCAGGCGGCAAGGGACGAGGCGGATTTCCGCCGCCGTCTGGCAGCCATGAACGTGGACTTGGTGCTACGCCGCAATGAATCTGGAAGGATTTACGGGGTAACCTTCATCGACCACACGAGCCGCACCGTGCTCAACGGCTCACGGCTGGGCAAGGACTTCTCCGCCAATGCTTTGGAAGCGCGTTTCAACGCGCAATCCGAACCGGTCTGCAAAGTACAGCCCCACGTGGCAACGCCTGAGCCGGAAACCGGTACGGACGGTAAGGTGCTGGGAGGGCTGTTGTCCGTCATTGAGCCGGAAACCGGTGCCGTGCCGCGCTATCCGCGCCTGCACAAGCCTGACAAGAAGAAACGCCGCCGCAGGTACGGGCGGCAGGACTGAATGCAGTCCGGATAACATTCAACCGAATTTCAATCACCGTTAAAACAAGATAACTTATGTCACAGGAAGATGATTTGAGAGGGCTGGCCAAGGTCATGGACTTCATGCGTGCCCTCAGCGTATTGTTCGTCATAGTCAATGTATATTGGTTCTGCTACCCCTCGATGAAGGAATGGAACATCGACATCGGGGTGGTGGACAGGATACTGCTCAATTTCCAGCGGACGACCGGGCTGTTCTCGTCCATTCTTTGGACAAAGCTGTTCGCCCTTGTGTTCCTCGCGCTCTCCTGCTTGGGGACGAAAGGCGTGAAGGAGGAAAAAATCAAGTGGCCGCATATCTGGGCGGCGCTTGCCGCCGGCATCGTGCTGTTTTTCTTCAACGGGTGGCTGCTTGCCCTGCCGCTGCCTCTTTCAGCGCGTACCGGCTTCTATCTGCTCACCTTGTCCGCAGGCTACGGCTGCCTCTTGGCCGCCGGGGTATGGATGTCCCGCCTGCTCCGGCAGAACTTGATGGAGGATGTGTTCAACAACGAGAACGAATCGTTTATGCAGGAAACCCGGCTCATCGAGAACGAGTATTCCGTCAATCTGCCCACCCGTTTCTGGTACAAGAAAAAGATGTGGCACGGCTGGATAAACGTGGTGAACCCTTTCCGTGCTTCCATTGTCTTGGGCACGCCGGGCAGCGGCAAATCCTTTGCCGTGGTCAATTCCTATATCAAACAGCAGATTGAGAAGGGCTATGCCACCTATATTTACGACTTCAAGTTTCCGGACTTGAGCACCATCGCCTACAACCACCTGCTCCGCCATCTGGACGGCTACAAGGTCAGGCCGAAGTTCTATGTCATCAACTTCGACGACCCCTCGCGCAGCCACCGCTGCAACCCGCTCAACCCGAAGTTCATGACCGACATCTCCGATGCCTACGAGAGTTCCTACAACATCATGCTCAACCTCAACCGTACTTGGGCGGCCAAGCAGGGCGACTTCTTCGTCGAGTCGCCCACCATCTTATTTGCTGCAATTATTTGGTTTTTACGCATTTACAAAAACGGAAAGTATTGCACCTTCCCCCATGCGGTCGAGTTCCTGAACAAGCCCTACGAGCAGATTTTCCCCATCATGTCCTCCTATCCCGAACTGGAGAACTACCTCAGCCCTTTCCTCGACGCATGGCTCGCCGGGGCTGCCGACCAGCTCATGGGGCAGATTGCTTCGGCCAAGATACCGCTCTCGCGCATGATTTCCCCGGCACTCTATTGGGTGATGTCCGCCGACGAGTTCTCCCTCGACATCAACAACCCCGATGAGCCGAAGGTGCTCTGCATCGGCAACAACCCCGACCGGCAGGCCATCTATGGGGCTGCACTCGGACTGTACAACTCGCGCATCGTCAAGCTGGTGAACAAGAAGGGCAGGCTGAAAAGCTCCATCATCATCGACGAGCTGCCCACCGTGTTCATCAAGGGGCTGGACAACCTTATCGCCACCGCGCGCAGCAACAAGGTGGCCGTGCTGCTGGGCTTTCAGGACTTCTCGCAGCTCATCCGCGACTATACCGACAAGGAGGCGAAGGTCATCATCAACACCGTCGGCAACATCTTCTCCGGGCAGGTGGTGGGCGAGACCGCCAAGACGCTCTCCGAACGCTTCGGCAAGATTCTCCAGAAACGGCAGTCCATCTCCATCAACCGTAACGACGTGTCCACCTCCATCTCCACCCAGATGGACAGCCTTATCCCGCCGAGCAAGATTTCCTCGCTGACGCAGGGCATGTTCGTCGGTTCGGTGGCGGACAACTTCGGAGAGAAAATCGAGCAGAAGATTTTCCATTGCGAGATTGTGGTCGATGCCAGGAAAATCGCCGAAGAGGAAAAGACCTACCGGAAGATACCGGTCATCACCGACTTCAGGGATGCCGACGGCATCGACCGCATGAAGGAAATGGTACAGGAAAACTACAACCGCATCAAGGAGGAAGCCCGGCAGATTGTCGCCGACGAACTGGAGCGTATTGCTAACGACCCGAACCTGAAGCATCTGCTGGAGTTGAACAAACAGGCATAGGCTTATTTGTTTCGCCGGTATTGCTTCTCGTCGTCCGTATCCATTTTCCGCAGCAGGGCTTCGCGCAGCCGGTCGATGAAATAGGTGCGGTCGTCGCCTTTCCTCCGCCGCATCCGGGCATAGTAGCTCGATGCGTTCTTCACATCCACACCCAGTGCGCTGCACACATATTCCACCACTTGCTTGAGCGTGATTTCACCGTCATTGAACAGCTTCAGTTCATGGCAGGCATAAAGCAGTTCAATAAGATGGATGGCATCGTCAGTCCACAGCACGGGAGGCCCGTCGCCGGGCGGACGGGCTTCTCCGTTTCCGGAACCCGTCCGTCTTTTTTCCATCCGTTCCATCGTGTTTTCCACATACATGATAGCTCCCACTACGTGGCAATAGCAGGGCAGGTGGTTCTGCCCGTTGTTGTGGTAACGTTCCCGCAGGACGGTCAGCCGGAACTTCGTGTATTGGAGATGGAGGAACACGCAGGTGTGGTTGCCGTGTTCCTCATGCAGATGGCTGAGGTGGCGTATGAAATCGTCACTTGCCTCGTTCAGCCTTTCGGTATCGCAATCCCCCTGTTCCAGTAAAAGCAGGTAGGGGCACAGGTAAAATACATCCATTTGAAACTATTTTATCGGTTATGAACGGCAAAAATAGCGGTGTACATGGATGTGGCAGTTCCGTTTTTCGCCGGAAATGCCGTCATTCCCCCAAATAGAACTTCCGCCGTTCCTCGCACAGCTCGTCGTACAGCTCCTTGTGCAGCTCGCTGGGGCTTTGCTTCATCTGTCCCGTGCAGAATTCCCAGAAACGGTTGGCGGACTCGAAACCGTTCTTCTCGGCTATCTCCCTGAGCGGGCGGTCGTAGTGGTATTTCAAGTCCCGCCGTATCTGTCCGATGCGTTGCTCCCGCAACCATTTGTTGGCGGACTGGCGGTATATCTTGCTGAATTTCTCGCGGAAGGTCGATGCGCTCATGCAGAGCATCCCCGCCAGTTCCTCCACGCTGTTCGTGCGGTAGCTGTAGCGGTTCACCTTCAGCCGGAACACGGCGGCATACAGTGGCTTCAGCCGTTTCTCGGCATATTGCAGCTCCGCTTCGGTGAGCGGTGTGGGCTGGTGGCTCACCTGCTTGCGCCGCTCCACGAAAAAGTAGTCGCACACCTCATTGCACATATTATACAGGGGACGGGGGATGCGGGTCTGGTACAGCACGTCGCACAGGTAGAGCATCTCCGGCGTGCGGCAGGCTTTCCGCCAAGGCTCCACCAGTCCGTGCAGCAGCCGGTTCTGAACTTCCGTGTCTTCCGACAGGGCGAGCAGCATCAGCAGCGGGCGGCATCCGGGAGCCGACACATCCGGCAGCGCGGGCTTTCCTGTCAGCAGGTCGAGGATGTGGTGGCATAGGTTTGTGTCCCGCGCATAGGGTTCCAATGCAAGGTAACGCTTAGGGGTACGGGCTTTCAGCAGCCCTCTCACTTCTCCGCACAGGGCGGCGGTGGCCTGTTCCAAGCCTGCCGGGGCGGTGGCGGACAACAGTTCGATGAAATTTGTTTGCATAAGAAATCTGTTTTTATTGTTTGATGAATCCACAAAGATAACCAGCTGCACGTGCCGGTTGTTCCGATTTCCGCCGGAAATGCCGCATGGAATGGAGTCGCCATCATTTGTTTCCGACTCTCCCTTCACACCCCACTAAGCAACAGATAGAAAGTCGCCAACTGGACAACAAGGGAAACGACATAGATGCCGTAGTAGAGCAGATACCTTTTCTTTTTATCGAACTCGGCGAAATACTTCCTGTACTTGTCGTGCTTGAACAGGAATATATGATTGGCATAATACAAGGACAGCACGATGACTGCGAAAAGCAAGACACAGAGGAAGATGTTTCCAAAAACCATATCCAAGATGCTCAATAATCTTACCTTGAAAATCTTGATGCAGGCAAGGCAGACAAGGCAGAGCATCCAAAAGCTGATGATGCATGGGGTGTGGGTCGCCCAAATGCAGATGGTGCCATTGATACCTTTATCCATTCCGGCTGCTTCTTGTCGCTTATCAATTGAAATGCATCGGTTTATATAGCGGTTGTCCCATTTCAAGAGGCTTAGCCAATACAAAGGGTTTAGCAGCCTCCAACAAAGGAAGAACAGCAGCTTATAAGTGCAGTAATAATTGATATTGTAATATTTCTCCAATAATTTCATCATGCTTAATAAATAATGATGCATCCTTTTTCCACCGTGTTTTACGATTCCCAGCCAAATATCCAGTAACACGCCAGCAAGTACAGAATGAGAAACACGATAAATCCTACTCGAAAAAAGTGTCATTGATGACAGTTTTCCCGAGTAGGGCATTCGCCATTATCTCTATATACCTAATTGTCATGAAAACAATTCAGCGAATCGTTATCAGCATTTCTTTCCTTTTCTCTTATTCCTTCTATCTCCTTATAAGTATCGTCCACGACTTGACGGGACACCCCGTTCAGTTTCTTCGCATGTTCCTGAACAATAGAACCTATTTCATGACAAATCCAAGCGGCGGCAATCAGTACCGCGAATACCATCAATATATTCTTTATCGGTTTGTAGCGCAGCAGATACCCCAAGAAAGCGAACAGGATATACGCGACGTATATACATATAGTGTTGAGAGTTCTGCCGAAATATTCTTTTTGATGGCGTTGCAGTTCGGTGGAGGTTTCCCATGCGGTGATGGCGTGTCGGTACAATTCCGTATGAGCTATGAACATCAGACTGTCTTCGCTGGCAGCGGGATGAGCGGCATATTGATAGGCAACGCCCATTGTTTCCAACTGATAGCTGTCATAGGCTTTCGATGCCAAAGTGTCCGGTAGCATTGAAAGCAGTAGTCCGCACGTGTCAATATCAGCTAAAAAAGATGTTTCAAGAGAATCTGTTTGGGCTATAAGTTTCGTTTTGGGCATTACCATAGGTATATTGTGCAATATTTCTTCCGGGTCGATGCTGAACTTGTCTGCCAACGATTGGGGATAAGTCTGTTTTATTTCTATTATTTTATCAACAGATGCAGCCATTGTTTGGGGACGTATAAACCAGTCATAGTAATAGGTCATCGCCGATAGAGGCAAAACAAGAACCAGACCGATTACCCAATTTCGGAGAAAGCCTGTCCATTTTTCATCGTTCATTGCCCAAAAACTCAAGAAAGTTGCGATGCTCAAACTGTATGGAATGAGGGCAGTAAATGCTGCCATCCCCAATTGCAAACAAAAGGCCAATGCCTCCGAGGTGGCTAAGTCATAAAATGTGCCCTTATCTACTTCCTTAATTACAAGTACCGTGAAGCCACATACCAAAACGATGGCAAGAATGATAACAAAATATATACTAAGTTTCTTCAAATACTTCATATTCATTTTACTGATTAATGGTTTGGTGGAAAACACCCGTTCTGGGGTTATCTCCCTTTGTTTCCAATGAATTTATTTTTATATACAATTCTTACTTTTGTTGTATTATTCATATATGTACGCTATTTAATGGTTTGGTGAGGGACAGCGTTTAGCTGTTAGCTCGACCTTGTTAACGATTTTATTTCACAATCATAAACTCATTCCCATATGGATAAAAGCCTTTATCTCTCCATATTTTTGAGTAGTCTGATAATTTGTAAATTTCAGGTTTATACAGATTTAATACCTTATCCAAAACTCTCTCTCGGAATATTATACCATCTCCATATTCTATACTATTCAAAACAAAGAAATTCTGTTTGATAGAATTGTCTTTCAGTTTCATATTAGGATATACTGTAAAACAAGTACCTCGTTCTTTCTGTAGGTCACTTTGATATGTTATGCCTTTCCCGAAAAGAAAAGAATCATTATCAAAATGATTTATACGTAAAGCGTAGTATTTTTTATCCGTTAGAGTTTCGTTTTTCTTGTTTACGACCTTGACGGTTGCAATATCATATTTATCAACGAACCCATTTTCTTGAAGTAAAGACAAAAACTCTTCCGACACGATTTTGAGTTCTATACTGCTTTTATCAAGAAAATCAAATTTCAGGATTCCTGGTTTCTTGTTGCATACAAGGTATAAGATGGGAGGTAAATTCTCGCGCCATCCGTCATTATTTTGCCACATCCATTGCCCGAGATTCTGAAACTTCTGCCTTTTACTTTCATCGTAGATATCACAAACATCAGATTTGCCATACTCCAATAATCCTTTAGGCAGTTTATCTATCCCATATCGCCAAATATAAAGTTCTTCCGTATTCATAATTGCTGAATTTATTATTGTTAATGGTTCAGCAGGGAGCGGCTTGTCCGCTATCCTGCGTTGTTAGCATCATATTTTACTATCAGCAGAAAGCGACATCTCCCGTTCCAACTTCAACAATATCATATTTGCCATCATTAATCCTTATCTTAATGCCACAACCATGCTCAATATCAAATTCAACTCTAAATTCCAGTCCAAACAATTCCTCAGCATTCTGTTCAAACAAGACGAAAATATGTGTCAATTCAATATCCTGCATACATGCTTCAATTTTATAGGTATCTTTAGCCCATGCCATAATCGAATTACAAGCCAGACTATACCATTCTGATAGGTTATTGACAAATGTGGCAATCTTTTCTTTATATTCATCTGTCAGTTCTTCTTCGGATGCAAACAAACCATCTGATAATGTGATACAAACCTCATCACTCAAATCTTTTAATGACACATACATTTCAAGATTTTCATTAAAAATTATTTCAGTCGCTTTCATATCTTATTATTTTTAGTTAAGTTGATGCTAATGGTTTGGTGAGGAACAGCATTTAGCTGTTATCTCGACCTTGTTAGTAACATTATTATTAATAAACTTAGCTTTCTGTTGTTATTTCTTTTATATTTCCATTATTATCTGTAACAACAACTATTAACCGATCTGTTACATTTTTTCCTATGGTATAATCCCATACAGCATAATCATCATCTCCGGGATAGAATCCTACTCTTTCCAATTTCAAAACTGATAGTAGCCTTTTTTCTATTGTAGTATCAGATTCCGTTTTTTTCAATATTTTGTTTATGCTCGATTTATCCAGTTCTTCAACATGGAAATCAATATATTCTTTCGCTTTTCCATTTGAATCATAATCTCTTACAATATAATCATCAATAGCTTTCTTATATTGTAGCAAATTGCTTGCATAATCCTCATATTCATTCAGCCAATCATATTCTGGTACACCATCAAAAAGATTCAAAGCAAGATAAATCTTCTTTTTATCCAATATAACTTCACAGTCAATTTCTTCTTCTGAAGGTTTAATATCGATTTTACCAAAATATGCGACTTTCCTTTTTTGAATTTTATCTGTTTTATCGCAATCTTTATTTCTAATAAGCATTTTATTTACTTCACCTTCAGAATATCCATATTTCTTTTTAGATTCCATACTTACAGATTCAAGCCCACCGTCAAGTTAGAAGTGCAACTCCGCCACCGCCTTCCTCCGTCCTTGGAGC